>NZ_JBFEFW010000018.1:0-129732 GCF_047229145.1 Brevibacillus jepli | reverse complement strand
TTTTCATGGAGTCGGGCAGTCAATCCTCCAGCGGGTGGGACAAGAAGCTGAGCGTTTTCTCCTGTTTCCTCCCCACCCCTACAGCATCGCACCAAGAATTTTTTAAGAAATCTCTGAAACTAGCATGAAAAGGGTACGACCACTCATAGATATAGAAGAGAAAGTAGCGAAAGAAGCGGAAAGGGTGACTGCCTGGATGAGATTGGTGCACAATATTCTTCTATTTCTTGCGGGAGTGGTCCTCTATTCACTGGGTGGTATCGCTTTTCCAGACGGTGGTGCCTGGTATGATTCTCTTGCCAAGCCCGATGGAACACCGCCAATCTACTTGTTTCGTATCATCTGGCTCATTTTGTACGTACTCATAGCGTGGTCGGTACTGATCCTGATACGCACGAAACAGATAAACAGGGAGCTTTTGCTTCTATATGGAATCAATTGGTTTTTTCATCAACTTTTTTTCGTGTTGTTTATCGGGTACCATCTGATAGTGTTGGCAGCGCTTGATTCGATCCTGGTGATGTATTCGACCTGGGTGCTGATTCGCGCCATCCGTCCACACCACAAAATAGCATCTTCCCTACTCATTCCTTTTTTGATGTGGAGCGTATTTGCCATGTGTCTCGCCGTCGCATTCTGCGTGCTCAATCTATGATCCTGAAAAGAGACTACAGGCCCTCGACCAGTCGGCTCGCTCGCTGTGATGATTCTCGCTTAACTTCCGCCCAGTTGAGGGTTTGGAATTGGCGATGATGCATCAAAATTTCACCGTTAACGATGGTAGTATCTACATCGGCTCCTGTCACGCTGTAAGCGAGCAGGGCTGGTATGTCATGAACAGGCTGAAGGTGTGGTTTGTCCAGATCGATGAGGATGAGATCAGCTCTCTTCCCTGCTTCCAAGGTTCCAACCTCGTGATCGATCCCGAGCAGCTTCGCACTTTCGATCGTCGCCATGCGCAAGGCGGCTTCGGCTGGCAGTACCGTCGGATCACCATGCTTTAGCTTTTGCATCCAGGTCGCTGCTTTGATCTCGGCAAACATATCCAGAGTCGTAGCACTACCGGCGCCATCCGTTCCCATCCCAACGGTGACTCCACCAGCGATCAGCTCGATGACAGGGGCGATGCCGCAGCCGAGCTTCAGGTTGCTGACAGGATTATGGGCGACGCCGCCTCTCATCCCGCCAAGTAGCGCAACATCAGACTCATTCAAATGAACGGCGTGGGCGAGCAAAACATGCGTGTCCTGGAACATCCCCAGCTCGTGCAAGTACTCAGTGGGGGTTTGGTTGTACTTGGTTCGGATTTTCTCCACTTCCTCAATGGTTTCAGCCAGATGGATGTGAAGCGGGATATGACGCTGGCGTGCGAGCTCGACGACACCTTGCAAAGGCTGTGGTGGACACGTATAAGGAGCGTGTGGACCGAGCATCGTCGTGATTCTGCCATCGCCAGCCCCCGTCCAGTTGTCGATGAGGTCCAAGGCTTCTGCCATTCGGCGTCCTCCATCATCCTCGAGGAAGAGCATGCCACGGGTCAAGGAAGCGCGTATCCCAGAATCCAGTACCGCTTGGGCGACGGCATCCATGTGCACATACATATCGGCAAACGCGGTCGTGCCAGAAGCAATCATTTCCGCGATCCCGAGCGTCGTCCCCCAGTAAACATCTTCTTTTGTCATTCGCGCTTCAGCGGGCAGCATCTTTTTGTCCAACCAATCCATCAGCTTGAGGTCATCGGAAAAAGCACGGAGCAACGACATGCTGGCATGATTGTGAGCGTTGATGAGGCCGGGCATTGCTACCATGTCTTTGGCGTGTATGACACGGTCTGCTTCTTCTGTGAGGGAAGGTCCGATTTTGGAGATTCGACCATCCACGATCAAAATGTCCCCGACAAATGCCTTGTCTCCCTCGATCATCGTCAAAATCGTGCAGTCTTTAATCAATAGCGTTTTCATGGAAAAATCCTCCTTTTACCCTCGTTCGGTTCTCGCCATCTCCTCGGTGCTGAAAAGCCAACTTTTTGAACACGCATTTTTAGATTCGTAGCGCTGCAAGCGTAAAGCTTGACGTCGCGGCAAAGTCAAGGGGGAAATTACTAGAAAAATATAGAAGAAATCATGCGAGTAGTGATTATCTTCAAACTCTTGAAATATTGTTTATTAGATAACAATTGACGAGGGAAATAATGCTACATAAAATGTAGATAAGATTTGGGGGAAGAAAGCGGTGTCACATATGTTAAATGGAGGGCTAGTCAGCCTGCAAGCGATATTGGATCAATTAAAGCCTTCGGAGCGAAAAGTCGCTGATTTTATCTTGGCTCACCCTGAAGATGTAGTGAAGCTGTCTGTACAAAAATTGGCGGAATTAAGTGGAGTTTCCGAGGCGACGATTATCCGTTTGGCCCGCTCTCTTAATATGAAGGGATATCAGGAGCTAAAGCTGCGCATCGCGGGAGATTTGACGAAACAGACAGCGATGGGCAGCTATCAGGAAATTATGATGGAGGGCTCTGTCGAGTCGATCATGCAAGCGGTTAGCTGGAACAATATTCAATCTATCCAGGATACACTCTCCGTCTTGTCCAATGAAGAAGTGAAGAAAGCGGTCGACGTGTTGTCGGTGGCGAGAAAGATTGATGTCTACGGCGTGGGTGCATCTGCAGTCATTGCTGACGATATCCGGCAAAAATTCTCGCGGATTAACCTCTGGTGCGAGGCGTACTCGGATTTTCACGCCCAATTGACGTCTGCCGTCACGTTGACGGAAAAAGATGTGGTCATCGGCATATCCTATTCAGGACAGACCGAGGACATTATTCAATCGTTGACGGAGGCCAAGCAGCAGGGGGCGACCATCATTACACTGACCAAATTCGGACCCTCGCCAGTAGCAGAACTAGCGAATATTCGCTTATTCACCAGCTCTGTAGAAAAAAGCATTCGAAGCGGAGCGATGGCCTCGCGTATTGCCCAATTAAATGTCATCGATATTTTGTTTATTACCATGATCAGCAGGATGCAAGAACAAGTCATTCCTTTGTTGGAAAAATCAAGGCTTGCCGTCAGTCGGACGAAACGCTCATCGACGTAGGAGAAGGGAGGGAAGACATGGACGATCTGGAGCTGCTTTTGCAAGGGTGGGTGGACAACGGCTTGATACCGGGAGCTGCTTTGCGAATCGTGCGTGATCGTCGTATCTGGTATGCATGTGATGTCGGAACGACGAGTATCGCCAAAGACCAGCCGGTGACGCCAGATACCATGTTTGACCTGGCGTCGCTCACCAAAGTGACGGCGACGCTGCCTGCTGTTCTCTTGCTCGTACAGGAGGGGGTGGTAGCGCTAGATGATCAGATTGGCCGATTTTTTCCTGATTGTCCAGCAGATAAAAAGAGGATCACGCTAGCGCAGCTGCTTGCGCATACCTCAGGAATGCCAGCAGATTTGGCAGAAAGAAGTCGCGACAGCGAGATCGATTTGCCAGAGCTGTTGTACGCGCAGGAATTGACCCACGAACCAGGAACTCAGGTGGTTTACAGTGATTTGGGGATGATCTGGCTGGGACTCCTCATCGAGCGAATGACGGGAGAGCGCTTGGATCAATTTGTTGACCGGCGCATTTTCACCCCATTGGGAATGAAGAAGACGGTTTACCGTCCTAATCGACAAATTTATCGGAATATTGCGTCTACTGAATTTTGTACCCTCACGAACACGTACATGACAGGCGAGGTTCATGATGAAAAAGCATTTGCGATGGGAGGGGTCGCTGGACATGCCGGACTATTTTCCACTGCTGACGACCTGTGCCGATACGCAAAGAGCTGGTTGTACCAAGAGCCCCGAATCCTTGCGAGCGAATGGTACGAACAGGCGATTCGCAACCAGACAAAGCAGGCTGGCGGGAGTAGAGGGTACGGCTGGGAGCTCAATCAAGCATCAACCACACTAAGCTGTGGAAGTGGGTTCCACCCTCATAGCTTCGGACATACGGGCTTTACTGGAACGAGTATGTGGATAGACCCGGAGCAAGAGTTTGCTGTCATTTTTCTCACCAATGTCGTTCATCTAGGCCGCCATCATCAGCTTCGGCAATTGCGCCCGATTTTGCATGATGCTGTCACGGCCCAGCTTTTGCAGACCTGATAGAAGAAAAAGGGGGAGGGTTTCGCATGAAGCAATTTCGTTTTCGCAATGTAGCTTCGATCGTATTGGCGGCAGTTATGGTCATGGCTGGCTGTAGCGGAGGTGGGACTAGCACAGAGTCTGGTAATGGCCAAGGAGGAGGGCAGCAGGTTACACTCTCCATGCACAGCTGGCGTGTAGAAGACACGGAGGGCTACAAGGCGATCATCAAGGCTTTTGAAGCAGAAAATCCGACTATCAAAATCGACTTCAAACCGTTCAAAGCTACGGAGTACAATACGATCCTCAACACAGCGCTCCAAAGTGACAGCGGTCCAGATATTTTGCAGCTGCGGCCTTATGCGCCGGGTATTAGCCTGGCAGAAGCGGGACATCTGGAGCCCCTCGACAATGTGCCAGGTATTTCTACCATCCCCAAAGACGTCCTTGCAGCCGCCACAGGCAAAGATGGCAAAGTCTATGGTGTCCCACTCTCTCTTAACTCCACGCAATTTTACTACAACAAGAAAATCTTCGAGCAACATGGCCTAAAGGAACCGAAAAACTGGAATGACTTGATCACCACTGCCAAAGCATTGAAAGAAAAAGGAGTCGTCCCGATCTCGTTCGGTGCAAAAGAAGGCTGGCTCCTCTCGCTCAGTCACGGTGTGGTTGCCCCAGCTAGCTACAGTGGAACTGACTATCTCGCCAAGCTATTGAAAGGGGAGAGTGACCTAAAAAGCGCTGAGTTCCTCCAATCGGTGCAGCGCATGCAAGAGCTCATCCCTTATTTCCCGGAAAATTATGTGGGTCTCGAATTGAATGATATGCGGACGCTGTTCGCCACGGAAAAAGCCGCGATGTTCATCAATGGCAGCTTTGAGCTGGAAGGTATTAAAAAGCTCAATCCTGATTTGCAGCTCGATTTCTTCCCGATGCCAACGGATGACGGCAAACAAGTGATTACCACATGGGTCGATGGTTCCTATGCAGTCAATGCCAAGTCCAAGCATAAAGCAGAAGCACTGAAATTCATGGAGTTCATGGCGACGAAAAAGTTTGGGGAGCTGTTCGCAAATCAGTTCAAACGAATCAGTGCGGTCCCAGGAGTAACCACTGATGATCCGTTGGTAAACAAGATGGCAGAGCTGTCACAATCAAGCGCCACACCGTATTTGATGGTCGTCAATTTCGCGGAAGGAAAGCCTACTACGAAGCAGACATTGGAAAACGCACTCCAAGGTATGTACTTAGGTAAGCTCACCCCAGAGCAGGTAGTAGAAGAGGTACAAAAGTCGGCGGCTACCTGGTTTCCCCCCTTTAAAAAGTAGAAAATAGCTGACGGATTCGGGGGTGGATGGAAGGATTCACCCCCGAATTCCAAACTGGCCGCGATGATTTTTACGAATAAAGGGGTGGGTATCATCGAGACGGTAAACAGGAAAAACATCCGAACAAAGGGGCAAGTGCGCTGGCTGATTCATCTGTTTCCTCTGCCAGCGCTTGTTATTTACGCGCTGTTTGTCGTGTACCCGATCTTTTCGGCATTTCTATACAGCTTGTACGATTGGAATGGCATCAAGCGCGGGGTTTTTGTCGGGCTGCAAAATTTCATTACGCTGTTTACGATAGAGCCCTTCAACGAAATGTTCTGGAATGCTTTTCGTCATAATGTCCTTTACTTTGTGGTGGAAATGATTGTGCAAAATGGGATTGCTTTTGGACTGGCTTTTCTCATCTATCGCAAAATACGTGGTTCCGGTTTTCTCAAAATCGCCTATTTCATGCCAAGGCTTCTGTCTGTTATTGTGATTGGGTTTTTGTGGAAGTTAATTTTGAACCCGAATTATGGTGCGCTCAATACGCTGCTGGCAAAAATTGGGCTTGAGGAGTGGGCCAGGCCGTGGCTCGGAGACCCGGATACAGCGCTTCTTGCGATTATTTTGATTAACTGCTGGTTTGGTATTGGATTCGCCATGCTGATTTTTCTCGCGGGGCTTCAGTCGATTCCGGAGGATTTGATCGAGGCGGGGAGATTGGATGGGGCGACGGGCTTGCGCTTGCTGTGGAAAATTATTTTGCCGCTGTGTATGCCAGCGATCACGATCATGACGATCTTTACCTTTATTCAATCGTTCGAAGCATTCGAGCTCGTCTATGCGATGCAAGGCTCCATGGGTGAGCCATTTTATTCGACGGATACGCTGGCTGTTTATTTTTATCGCATGGCGTTTAGCAGTGGCGGTGGGGATGTCACACTTGGGCTTGGCTCAGCTTTGGCTGTCGTGCTGTTTTTCATCGTCGGCTCTGTATCGGCGCTATCACTCTATTTGATGCGTAAGCGAGAAGTCCAGCACTAATCGCCTGGCCGCGAGTGGGAAGGAGGATGCGATGTGAGAATGAGTGTGGGTGGAAGAGCTGTTTCTTATGTGCTGGCGTATTTATTCGCGTTAATCGCGCTATATCCGATCGTACTGATGATCGCTTCTTCGTTGAAAACGAACATGGAGATTTTTGCAAGTCCGCTCTCCCTTCCGAGGGCATTTAGCCTGGATACGTATAAAAAGCTGTGGGAAGTCGTGCCTTTTGCTGACTTTTTGTGGAACAGTGTATTCGTCAGTGCCATGTCTGTGTTGTTGATTACGGTCTTTTCATCCATGGCGGCGTTTTACTTGTCTCGCTTTTCCTTTAAGTGGACAGGGGCACTTTATTTCTTTTTCATTATTGGCTTGATGATTCCGATCAAGCTGGGGATCGTGCCTTTGTTTTTGCTGATGAAGAATCTCGGCCTCTTGAATTCTCTTTGGTCGCTGATCTTGATTTATACGGCGAGTGGCATTCCGATTTCGGTTTTTATTTTGACGGGTTTCTTCCGGACGCTGCCGATTGAGCTGGAGGAAGCGGCGCGAATCGATGGGTGCAGCCATTTTCAAGTGTTTTGGCGCGTACTCTTGCCTTTGATTCGCCCGGCATTGGCTACGGTGGTCATTATTAATTTCATCCATGCCTGGAACGACTTTTTCTTCCCGCTCATTTTCATTCAGGAGGAAGCGCTTAAGACGATTCCGATAGGTATGATGGTGTTGTTTGGCGAGTATGAGACAGATTGGAGCCTGCTGTTTGCTGGGCTCACGTTGTCTGCTTTACCGATGATCGTCGTGTTTTTGATGGCATCGAAGCAGTTTATGGAGGGGTTGACGGCAGGTGCAGTCAAGTAATGGGGGTAAGTGGTTTATCGGGATCGATGGCGGGGGCACGAAAACCAAGGCAGCGATCTGCAACGAGGCGGGACAGGTACAGGCGATTGTGGTCGGGGAGTCATCCAACCCGCTTTCCAGACGCTGGGAGGATGTAGAAGAGACCCTTCGCCAGCTTATTTCTGCGGTGAGAGTAAAGGCAGGAGCGACAGAAGAGGAAGTAGCCGGGCTGTTTATCGGTCTTGGCGGTGCAGACCGTCCGCAGATCAAGGATAGGATTCAGCATGCCTTTGCCGATCCGTGGGGAGAGCGGCTGTTCATTGATAATGATGTAGTCGCTGCCCTGTACGCTGGGACTTGGGGACAACCGGGAGTTGTTCTCTTAGCTGGTACAGGCTCGATTGCATGTGCTTTTTCAAAAGAGGGAGCGCGGCACCGCGTAGGCGGATGGGGGTACCTGGTAGGAGATGAGGGCAGCGGGTTTGATTTGGGCAAAAAGGCAGCGATCGCCGTATTGCGCGAGTATGATGGGCGCGGTGAACCGACAGTACTGACGCGACTGTTTTTGGAGCATTATGGTGTAGGGCGGCCAGATGAGCTGATCAGCCTGATCTACGGGGGGAGCAACCCGCGAATGGAGCTGGCGAAAACAAGCCAGCTCGTGGAACAAGCAGCGACACTAGGGGATCAGGTGGCGAATGGATTAATCGCGCAGGCTGTGGAAGATCTGCTGGAATTGGCGGATGCTTGCTTGAAAAAGATCCAGGAACCACTACCTGTCGTTCTGGCGGGAGGATTGCTTACTGCCAGTACAAGGCTTCGGGAACAGCTGGTTGCAAGAGCTTCGTTTGCAACGGTCATCCCCAGCGTTTCGCCAGTCATTGGAGCGCTGGTAGTGGCAATTACACAGCTAGGCTTATCCGTAGACGAAAAAATGGCAGAGCAATTCCGTGTCAGCGCAGCGTTACTGGAGAAATCGAACATTTAAATTTTCCGGGGGATGGAAACAACAGAACGAATAGGGTAAAATTGGATGAGAATAGGATTTGAGAACGTTGCAGGCTATTTCCGTAATTTGGAGTAGCCGTTTTCTCGTCCCAGGAGGGAGGGGCACGATGAAAAACTTGTTGGATAGTGGACTGAGGAGCGGTCATCTCTATCGTTCCTTCTTTAATCAAATGATTCAGGCCACTTTTCTGCTAGATCAATGGGGGAGAGTATTTAAAGGCAATCCTGCCTGCCAAGTGCTGAACGGTTACTCCGTAGAGGAATGGGAAGGGTACCCATTTTGGAAGCTGGCTGTTGCAGAAGAACAGGAAATGGTGCGCCTTCAAACACAATTTGCGATGAACGGCGATCCGAGGCCGTTCTACACAGCCTTCAGTCATAAAGATGGGACAAGTGTTCCCGTGCACATTACATATGGAACCTTTAGTGAGGAAGGCACGTCTATTGGGTATTATGCGATGGTGCAGAAGCTCCCGGCTTCGCTAGGGGACAACTATGGCTCCAAGCAGTGCAGAGTATTGGATATTTCCGGTGAAGGTGCATTTATCTATCATGCAGGGGAGCTTCAATACGTGAATCAAGTAGGGATGAAATTAGTAGGGGCCTCAGGTTTTGACGAGCTCTTATGGTATCCATTCCCATCGTTTTTTCATCCCCGTGATGTACCGAAGATCAAGGGGCTCCTCCGCATGTTGGAGGAAGGAGAAACGGTCGCACCGATTGAGGTCGAGCTGATTCGTTTGGATGGAAGTCGGACGGAGGTAGAGGTGTGTGGAACTTCCGTGTTGATTCAGGACAAGCCCTCGATTTACATACTGGTACGGGATATTACAGAACGCAAACGGGCGCAAGAATTTTTGCAAAACTCGGAAAAGCTCGCGCTGGTCGGACAATTGGCGGCAGGGATCGCTCATGAAATACGCAATCCGCTTACATCACTAAAAGGCTTTGTTCAGTTAATGCAAAAGGATGGCATGAGAAAGCCAGAGTATTTCTCGATCATGAGCTCGGAGTTGGCCCGGATCGAGATGATTGTCACGGAGCTGCTGGTCTTGGCGAAGCCGCATACGGCTACATTTGAAGCACACGATCTGTCCAATCTGATTTCGCATGTGGTTACCTTATTGGAAACCGAGGCGATTTTGAAAAAAGTAATGATTCAGGTCGTTTTTGAATCGGAAGTCCCCATGATCCATTGCGATGACAATCAGTTGAAGCAAGCTTTCATTAACTTTTTGAAAAATGGGATCGAAGCGACGTCAGGCAACGGAGAAATTGTGATTCGACTGCGTTGTGAAGGTGACCGAGTCGTCATTCGGTTTGAAGATAATGGCGTAGGAATCCCGGAGCATCAGCTGGCGAGACTGGGAGAGGCTTTTTTCACAACGAAGGAAACAGGGACAGGGCTGGGATTGATGGTGAGTCGTAAAATCATCGAGAATCATCGAGGAACCCTGCGGTTGATAAGCACCCCGGGTCATGGAACGGCAGTCGAGGTATGCTTACCGATAAGCAGCTAGGAGGTCTTACTGAATGAATAAAAACACGGTACTGACAGCAGGTTTCGCCCAAATCCCTAAAGGAACTACCTTGTATGAGGTTTCTACCATGGTTGGTTGTGTACTCATCATTGATGTAGACACCGAAGTGATTTGCGACGCCAGCTTTACCTTTGTCATGGACAAGACGAGCGAGTTTTTGGTGAGCTTGCTGGTAGGCAAGACAGTTGCAGATGGCATGCAGGAGATCACGCAGACGATTCAACAACGTTTTTTGGCACCTGGCCAAGGAGCGGTCTTGCAAGCCATCCGTGCAGCGATCGAGCGATATCATGAGAAAAAAGCGTAAAGCTACCCAATAGCCGGAGGGTTGTACATGCATGAGAAGCACGACGTTAGAGAAGCGTATGCAAGACAGTTGTTGGAGCGTTATAGCCAATGGCTCGGCAACATAGAAGAAGTGGAGCCTGGCGAGGTCGAAGCGCTATCCAGTGAGGTAGACAGTATGCTGTCGGAACAGGACAGTGCGCTACATACAGAGGTACTGAAGCAGATCGTGGAGCTGCGTAATAAGGTTACCGAAATGATGTGGATCTCCGAGCACATGAAGATTTTGCACGATCTCAGCCACATTTTTGCCAAAACGTTTGAGGAAAGCAAAATTTTGTGGAAAGCATTCGAGCTGGTCTCGCGTGTCATGCGTGCAGATGCTTTCTTTATTGCCTTTTATGAAGAAGGCGACAGCGAGATCAAAGTTCCGATTAGTATCGATAATGGGGTCAATTATGGTCCGCTTACGATTCCCTATGGGCAAGCGATGGTGTCCAAAGTGATTGATACACGGGAAACGATCCATATCAAGACGATGAAGGATGAGCCAAGCGAGCCAGAAATGATTCGCTGGGGAAGCCCGGAGATTGATACGAATACATGCATTTTCGTTCCGCTCATGCTGGGGAACCAGATCAAAGGTGTTATATCTGCTCAGTCTTATCGCGAGTTTGCCTATAAAAAAGAGCACGAAGAACTACTGAAAATCATTGGCTTTCAGGTAGCAAGTGCTATCGAGACGGCACGTTTGTATGAACGTATGTACCAGATGTCGTTTCAGGATGAGCTGACAGGGATCGCGAACTATCGTGCTTTCCATCGCGATTTGGAAAAGCTGCTGAGCGAAGAGGATACGTCTGTCGCATTGGTCATGCTGGATTCTGATAGTTTAAAAGCGGTAAACGACCATTACGGTCATCATGCAGGTGATGCGCTGATTAAGCAAATTGCGGAAGCGATGAAGGAAGTGGCAGGACCAGAGGATACGATATACCGTTACGCTGGTGATGAATTCATGCTGCTCTGCCCGGGAGCTTCGAAGGAGATGGCGGAGGAGAAAGCACATGCCATCCGGGAGTATTTGCGTTTGCGTCCATTAACACAGGACGATTGCTGCATTTTGATTGCAGTCAGTGTTGGGATCGCCCGATTCCCCGATGACGCAAACACGGCAGATGGCTTGAAGCGGGCAGCAGACGAGGCACTGTACCGCTCCAAGCGCAAAGGAAAAAACTGTACGACCGTGTACGCAGCTGGCTAAGCTTTCTGTTGACGCAAGGCAAACAGAAAAGTAAGCAGCGGAGAGATCCACAAGTAGATGACATATGGCAAGTATTCCACTGTGGATACGTGCAAGGTAGCGGTAAAGAATGCACCGCTTACGCCCCATGGAATGAGTGGGTTGACGAGTGTCCCGCAGTCTTCGAGAGTACGAGACAGTCGTCTGGCCGCCATTCCGCGAGTCGCAAATGCGTCACGAAACATCTGGCCAGGGAGCAGGATGGACAAGTATTGTTCCCCTGTCAGCAGGTTGACGAGAATGGAAGAAGATCCGGCAAGTCCGACCATCTCTGCGTCTCGTTTGATTCGATTGATGAAGCCTGAAAATAGCGCATGAAACACACCGCTGTATTGCAGGATGCCACCTAAAGACAAGGCAATCAGAATCAAGGCGAGGGACCAGGTCATGGACAGCAGTCCACCGCGATCTACAATCGATGCTACGGCTTCATTGGCGATATTGCTGACGAAGCCTTTTTGCATGACATTCATCCATTCTACTGGAGAGGTAACCCCTTCCGACAGAGCAGCAGTGACAATCCCGCTCAGAATCCCGAATACGAGTGTAGGCAAAATCGGTTTTCGCAACACCGAGCATAGAAGGACGACGAATGCTGGCAGCAGCGATAAAATGCCAAGCGAGAAGTTTTGCTCCAGAGCGAGCTGGATTTCTTGAATCGCGTCCAAATTGACATTGGCACTTTGTCCTTGAATTCCGAAGAAAATAGCGGTAATGACCAGGGCAGGAATAGCTGTCCGTGACATGAACTTGACGTGCTCCGACAAGGAAACGCCAGCGATTGCTGCGGCGAAGTTGGTCGTGTCAGAGAGCGGCGACATTTTATCACCAAAGCATGCTCCGCAAATGATGGCTCCTGCTGTAATCAACGGATCGAGTCCGAGTGCAGTCGAGACACCCATCATGGCGACCCCAATGGTACTAATCGTGGTAAAAGAACTTCCTGTAACGGTAGAGACGATCACCGTCAGAAACAAAGCGGAGAGCGTGAAGTACTCCGGCGAGATGATCGAAATGCCGAGGTGAAGAATCATCGGAACGGTACCGCTCATCATCCAGACCCCGATCAAAATACCGATTAAGGAAAGAATCAGCATGGGGGCGATAGCCGTTTGAATTCCTTTGATCAAGCCTTCCTCCATTTGCTTCCAGGGAACGCCGAACAGGAAGAGAAGCGTAGCGGCCCCAATCGTAGCGAGAAAGAGCGGCATATGCGGCTCGACTTTGCCCCAGAAAAGGGCGGGAAACAAGATTCCGAATACGGTGACAAGCACCCAAATGCTTTGTGAAAAAGATAATGGCTTATTCATGATGGCAACTCCTTGTTGAATGAGGCTGAAGCAGTAAGCAGCTTTTCTAGCACTTTATTGCTTTTGTGCTTTCTTGCTTTTTTGCTTTTGTGCGTTCAAGTATTAGTGGTACTTTATCCTGAAACGCTTGTTTCGTCAACGAGGAGGGGTGAATTCGGAATTGTAAAATAATACGGAGTAATGAGGTTCCTAGGGATCATTCATACAAACAACCTTGAATGATTCCATGAATATCGGAAAGATTACGACTCGTGATCGACCAAAGATTATCTTTTACGATGAGATAAATGGTAAGAAAACCATTACTTTCAACACAAACGACAGGTAGGTTTTGATAGGTAGAGGGATAAACTCGAATACCATTCACATGGGCAACAATGTGTGAATAGATTGGGGATTTAGGCAAAGAGAGCCAGCAAGCGCTTATTTCACCAGCACGTTCCTGCCACTTCCAGCCGTATGCATTTTCCAAGATCGAGCGATTATCGCTGTCTACACCACAAGGTATACATGGGAGCAAAGGGTTGTGGGCGAGTGGTCTGTCCAGAATGACCACATCAATTTGCGTGCCGGCGATCTGAGGTCCAATGATCCTTTGCCGAATGGGTGGAAATCCGCTAACCTTCTCCCACGCGAGTAAAGAATAGTAAGGTGGAATCTTCCACTCCATTCGTTCTTCGTCAGTAGTTGAAGCTTCTACGAGAGGAAACCGATAGACAGGACCAAACGAAATGAGTTGATTGCCGTACTTTGCAGGTCGTCCCTGATGAACCAGCCACCGATCTAATGAAACGGCAGCCAGCCATCTTGCATCCTCATATCCGAGAAGAGCCGCTTCCCTCGCCCAATTATGTGCGGTATACCAGTCTGTAAGTGTCTCACCATGCTGGAATATTAGTGCGGCATGAAAGAAGTCTATCGCTTCTCTCATCTCACCATCTGCATGCATCTTCTGGACTCGCTGTCTCCTAATTTGGTCTCGTTCCTTCCGATGCTCGTGAAGGGTGCGCAGGTCATTCTGATCTTCTTCAAAAAGCCGCTTAAGTTCCAGGTTCATGTCGATCCCTCCGCTGTCATTTTATCTCATATTGGATACAAAAGATGAATGGCAATTTCTTATCGAAGCTTGGCACCGTGGGACGTTGCCGCTGCAGGTCTCATCGCACGAGAAGCCGGAGCAGTAACCGGTCACGTTGGCGTAGTTCCTGCTGATATCCCACCTGAATTATTCGGTGAAGAAGTCGTTTTCGCGAATCCCGGAATATATGAAGAGCTGCTCTCTCTACTACGCACATCCTAAATCGTATAGGCTCCCGTAATCAGTGAAGTCCGCGCCTTTAAGGAGAAGCGGACTTTCTTCATGTACGAATTGGAAAATCCTTATTTAAAATTATTATAAAAAGATATTGACTTTTATTTTGTATCAAGTACAATGATAATTGTTCCTAGATGATAATAATTATAAAATGATAATAAGGAAAGGGGGAGCCGTTCATGTATGATGTGATCATCATTGGCGGAGGGCCAGCTGGTACATCGGCAGCCATCTATACAGCTCGAGGGAATCTAAAGACACTCGTAATTGACAAGGCACCCGGTACAGGGGCGCTTGCCCTGACACATAAAATCGCCAATTATCCAGGTGTGGAAGGCGAGATGACTGGAAAAGAATTGTTGGATAAAATGCGCAGACAAGCGGAGAGCTTCGGTGCAGAATTCATCCAGACAACGATATCTGCGGTAGATATAGAGGATGAGGAAAAAAGCATCTTCACGGCTCATGGAACTTTCGAAGCGAAGGCGGTTATTGTAGCGACTGGTTCCAAAGGACGTAACCGTATGCTTCCGGGAGAAGAGGAATTGCTCGGACGTGGGGTAAGCACTTGCGCGACATGCGACGGAGCCTTTTACGAAGGCAAGCATGTGGCGGTTATCGGTGATACGGAGGAAGCATTGGAGGAAGCCCATGCGCTGACCAAATTTACGGACAAGATCACTTTCCTGATACCGCGCGCTGACTTGCAAGGGGTAGAAGAAATGCCAGAGCTTCCGAACACAGAAATGCGCTTCCGCACCCGCCCGTTGGAAATCATGGGAAACAAGTCCGTCGAAGGGCTTCGCGTTCGCACGGCAGAAGGAACAGAAGAAACGCTGTCCGTAGATGGTGTCTTCATCTTCTTGTCGGGCAGCAAGCCGGGGACCGATTTCTTGGATGGACAAGTACCCCTCGATGAGGAAGGATTTATGATTCTGGATGAGTTTATGCAGTCTTCTGTTCCAGGCGTATTTGGAGCGGGTGAAGTACGAAAAACGGCTGTGAAGCAAGCAGTAGTCGCCGCGGCAGACGGTGCGATTGCTGCCATGGCTGTAGACAAATACATCAACAAGCGTTCCAAAGTTGTCCCACAATACAAATAGAAGAAACGGAGAGAATCAAACATGGCACAAGCAATCGTATACTCCAGCACAAATTGCAACTTCTGCAAGCAATTGAAGGGTTATTTGACAGAACAAAACATTTCTTTCGAAGAGCGCAACATCGATGAAAAGGAAGAGTACGGCCAAGAGCTGAGCCGTTTGGGCGTGATGTCTGTTCCCTTGACAGTCATTGGTGAAAAGCAAATTTTGGGCTTCAACCCGACACGTATCAAAAAAGCAATGGCAGCATTGGAAGAGGCAGCGAAGTAATTTTCATCAAACACCATAAATAAAGGAGAGATAGATCATGACAACATTGCAAACGGTTCAACTTCAAGTAGGAAAACCGGCACCTGACTTTAACATGCTCACGACCAAAAACCTCGAAACACTGGAAGAGCCCGCAACGCTGGCTGATTACAAAGGAAAATGGCTGATTTTGTTCTTCTGGCCATTCGACTTCACGTTTGTTTGCCCGACAGAGGTAACTTCGTTTAGTGACAACATGGAAGAGTTCGAAGACTTGGATTGTGAAGTATTGGGAGTGTCCACGGATAGCGTACATACGCACCGTGCTTGGATCAAAACACCGCGCGACCAAAACGGAATCGGTGAAGTCAACTTCCCGATTGCGAGCGACTTTAAGAAAGAGACAGCACGCGCTTACGGTGTGTTGGATGAAGAAACTGGTGCCGCTCACCGTGGTTTGTTCATCATTGATCCAGACGGCATTCTGCGTTACCAAGTGGTAACAGACATGAACGTAGGCCGCAGCGTGACAGAAACGACGCGTATTTTGCAAGCCCTGCAAGCAGGTGGTCTGTGCCCGGCGAACTGGAAGCCAGGACAGAATACACTGTAATCTAAGCAAGAACCATTATTTCAATAGAAGAGGGACAGTCCCAACCGTCTATAGCAGGCGGAGGGATTGTCCTTTTTACATAGGAAGAAAAACGATGGCATGAAGTTAGCCTTGACGATTCCATACTTCTGCTAGCAGTTCGTTGTTGATACTGATGCCAGCAGCAGATCCGAGAGCGGCGGCAATTACCACCTGATATTGTGTGGTTGACGCATCTCCTGCACTGTAGACACCTGGTATGCTCGTTTTCCCAGTACGATCGACGATGACAGTTCCTGCTTCCGTTACCTGGCAGCCTAATGCTTGCGGCAGGTTTGATCCAGCGATTAGATTCGGAGCAAAAAAGATTCCGGAACACGGAATGCTGGTGCCGTCTGCAAGGACAACTTGCTGTACGCTACCATCGACGGATTGAATTCGTTCGATCGGGGCTTCAAAGACAGGAATGCGATGGTGCTGCAGCTCTAACCTTTGTTCATTCGTGAATTCATCTGGTCCATTGGTGCAGATCGTATAGTGATCGGTCCAACCGGACAGTACTTTTGCCAAGTGCACTGCCTTCGCTCCCTTGGCGATCACGACGAGCGGCTGGTCACGTACTTCCCAGCCATCACAATATGGGCAGACAAAGGCACTTTTCCCATACACTTCTGCCAATCCGTTCACATCCTGGGGGAGATCCTTCATGCCCACTGCGAACAGTAGCTTTTTGCTTTGATAAGTCGTTCCTTGTGCGGTCGTCATGAGGAAATGACCATCGTGTCCCGTGATCGTGACAGCTGTATCCTCAACGAAATGGACGGAGGGGTAGGCGCTGATTTGTTCCCTTGCGATTCGCCGAAAATCGCCTGGAGCGATACCATCTCTCGTCAGAAAGCCGTGTGACTTACGTGTAACTCGATTACGCGGCCGACCTTCATCAATAATCACCACGCTTTTTCTTGCCCTGCCAAGCACGAGTGCTGCATTCAGCCCTGCTGGTCCGCCGCCAATAATCCCTACATCGATAAGCTGATTCATAGTAACCTCCTTTATAGATATTTAATATCTGCAATAAAAACGAAGAAGACTCAGTCTAAGTCCTGCACTACTGACATTAAAACAGTTATTGTAGACTCTTAATGTCTATTATAAACAATCCTTCCTGAGAAGCAAGGGGAGAGGGCACTTCTATATTCTTTTTGTAAAGAATCCCTTATATCGACAAAAACCATCCTTTTCCAAATAGTAGCAACCTACCATTTTCACAAGTAAAAAGGAAAAAAAAGGAAGAGTAAATGTACCTAATTGAGAAAAAGTGTGGGCCAGAAGACCGTCCCGGTTGCAGGACTTCCCTCCAAAAAACGTAGGACAATGGAGCCGAATCTGTCCCAACATTACAATTTCATGACAAATCTGAAAAAAGTACAATAGTGAATTTTGTCTATGGGAACGATTTGCTCCCTATGTTTACAATGACTGTGACGTGGCAACATATCGGAGGTTGACGAGAAATGGAGCCAACAAAGACAAGAAGCTGGCGCTGGATGAGCCTCACTATGCTGATCGTAGTAGGGGTAAGTGCCTTCTGGTGGTTTTGGGCAGCAGATCATGTCGAAAGCATGGAGACGACGACAGGTGCTCAGTTAAAATTTCGCGCGAACGGTGAGCTGTTCGAGGTTTATCAAGACCAGAAATGGCAGCCGTTTTTTGCGAAAGGCGTCAATCTGGGAGCATCGTTACCGGGTCATTATCCGGGTGAGCTTCCCATAACAAGAGAGGATTACATGCGCTGGTTCGCGATGATCGATGAGATGGGAGCGAACGTCATTCGTGTGTATACGATCCATTCTCCTGTCTTTTATGAAGCGCTAGTCGACTACAATCGGCGAAAAGAAGGGGACCCTCTCTACTTGATGCAAGGCATTTGGAGTCCAGAAGAGTTGTTGATTGAAAAGAAGGACGCCTATCTTCCCGAGATTCGCGAGCAGTTTCGACAGGAAATCAAGGATGCTGTTGGCGCTGTCTACGGGGACATCACCCTGCCGGAAAAGCAGGGAAAGGCAAGCGGAACATATCGCGCCAATGCAGGCAAATACTTGATCGGCTGGCACACTGGAACCGAGTGGGACCCCGTGATGGTGCAAAACACCAACCGTCTGCATCAAAAAGTGGCGCCCTATCAAGGGAAGTACTTCCACGCAACTTCGAATGCTACGGCATTTGAGACTTGGCTCGCCGAAATGGTAGACACCGTTGCAATGGAGGAGAGCAAGTACGGTTGGCAGCATCCGATGACTTTCACCAATTGGGTGACCACGGACCCCTTATCTCATCCCGGAGAGCCGATCCAACATGAGGATTTGGTCAGTGTCGATCCTACCCATATAGAGCCAACGCAGTGGGAGGCAGGCTACTTCGCTTCCTATCACGTGTACCCGTATTACCCGGATTTCTTCCGCTATGACACCACCCTGCAACAGCTGAAGAACGACGCAGGGCAAATCGATACGTACAAAGCGTATTTGCGTCAACTGAAGGAGTACCACAAAAACATGCCGATCATGGTGACGGAATTCGGGGTCCCGGCATCGGTGGGAGTCGCCCATCTGGGCAATTTGGGGCGCAATCAGGGTGGTCATTCAGAGAAGCAGCAGGGAGAGGTCGATGTCGAGCTTTTGCAAGAAATTCATCAGGAAGGCTATGCAGGAGCGATCTTGTTTGTATGGCAGGATGAGTGGTTCAAAAAAACATGGAACACGATGCGCTTTGAGCTGCCAGAAGATCGGCGCTCCTTGTGGATCAACGTTTTGACCAATGAATCGTTGTTTGGCGTACTGGGCATGTATCCGAACAAAGAAGGCGTACTGGCCATCGATGGGGATCGCGCAGACTGGGATCAGCTCGTGCCAGAAGAAAAGCAGCGCCTCGATGTCCAAGTCCCGGGCATCGACGAAATCTGGATGACACATGACGAAGGCTACGTCTATCTGCTCGCGCAATTGCAGGAAGTGTTCGACCCGGCAAAACAAAAGCTGTATGTAGGCGTAGATACGATTCCTGGCGGGAACAAGCATGCTGCACAGCTGCCCGGTCTGACGCTGGATGAGGGACTAGAGACGCTGATTGCGCTGGGAAAAGCAGACGAGAGTCAGATTCAGATCGCCGCCAATTACGATTTTCATGCACGTCTGTACGGAAAACGCTACGGCATGCTAGAGGTCAAGGAAGAGGAGCAAAAGGACGATTCCGGGATCTTCAAGCCGTGGAAGCTGGCCGTTAGCCTTGAGATGGAGCCGCCAGACAGCAAGAAATACTATCCGTTGGAGGAAGTCGAGGTCGGCAAGCTGATCCGGGGAACGACAAATGCACAAGACCCGCAGTACGACTCGCGAACCGCTTGGCAGGCAAAAGGCAAGGTAGTAGAGCTAAGGGTACCGTGGATGCTTCTGGGGTTTACAGACCCGAGCTCCTTGTCCGTCATGAGCTATGACGATGATGGCAAAACCTTTACGACGAAGACGACAAAAGGCATTCGCATTCTCCCGATCTTGGTGGATACAGCCACAAAACAAATCGTCGGTCAGAAGGCTCACGCAGTGACGAAGCTCCCGATGTATACATGGCCAGGCTGGGAAGAAGTCCGCTACCACGAACGAAAAAAACAGAGCTATTCCATACTAAAAAAAGCATTCCACGAGATGAAGTCTCCGGTGAATATCGGTACTGGGTCTTGAGTGGATAGGAGAGTGGCAAACGTGCAAACACCATTGGCGACGGCAATTGTTTTCCTGTACGCGCTATGTGGATTAACAGTGCTGGGCCTGCTTGTCTTGTTCGCACTGAAGCTGCGTAACATTTCGGTGGAGAAACAGACCATGCGTTGTCTGGAAAAATATCGCGACTACTTCATTTACCTGCAAGCGCACGGGGAAGAAGAGGAGCGTTTGCAAGTGCCTTATGGCGAAGTGACACAAAAAGAAAAGCAAATCATTCAGAAAAAGCTGTTTGAACTAATGGAGCGAGTCACGGGCATTCATCGGGACAAGCTCATCCGGCTCTGCGAGGATATGGGACTCGTAGAGCTGGACATCCAAAGACTAAATGGCGCGTGGAAATGGACGAGAGTGGATGCCGCCTACAATTTGGGGATCATGCGCTCCAAGCTGGCTGTGCCGGGTCTACTCACCCTCCTGCAAAAAAACGCGAATGACACAAGTGTATTTATCATTGCGCGCTCCATCGCCAAATGTGCTCGAAACACAGATGATTTGCGAGAGATGGTGGTCCAAGTCGTCCGTGCGAGGAAAAATGTCCACCAGCTCGTCGTTGACATCATCAGTGATTCGCAGGTGGATACGGCATCGCTTTTTGCAGAGCTATTACAAGAATCCGATGGGGAACTGGTCAAAGTCGGGCTGATCGGCTACGCAGTTCATGCTCAGCCGGGAATGGAGCCTGTCTTGCGCCGACTGATTCAATCGACTGACAAAGAAGTTCGAATCAAAGCAGTCAAGCTCATGTGCCGCGATGTGCGCTATTTGAATGAGCAGACGGTCACTGATTTTATGAATCACAAAGATTGGGAGATCCGGGCAATGGTAGCAAAGGCAATTGGCACATTGAAATTGCTTCCCTACATTCCGTCGCTGAAAAAAGCGGTGGGCGATGCAAGCTGGTGGGTTCGTCATCACAGTGCACGCAGCTTAGCCCAGCTGGAGGTCGAAGGCTTTGCGGCCCTGTGCGAAATATTGCAGGAAGAGAGAAATGGTCAGAAGAGCGAGATGGCTCATCAAGTCATCCAGGAGGAGCTGGAAAAAGAGAAGCTGGTGATACACGATGCGACAGCCACAGAAAAGCTCGTGCAATACAACGAAAAGCTGCATCTGTATCGCAAGTCGTATCGCAAAACGATCTCTACTGTACAAGCACTGGAAAGATAAAGCGAAAGGAGGCTGCCATGAGAGATTTTCTACTTTACTACGGAATGTTTGCGGTCTATTACGTGATCGCGATCAACTCCTTGTACTTCATTATCATGATGTTCTCGTTCAAGAGCATTATGGGGATCTTGAAAAGCTCTATTTATTCAAGATTCCAGACGTTGTCGGGCTCCGAACACGTTCCGCCGATCTCGATTCTCGTACCGGCATACAACGAGGAGCTGACCATTATCGAAAATGTAAGGTCCTTGCTTTCCTTGAACTATCCGCGATATGAGGTGCTCGTGATCAATGATGGCTCGAAGGATGCAACCTTGCAGGTATTAATCAACGAGTTTTCGCTAGTTTACTCTGAGCACATGCCTGTGCAGCCGCTCCTGCATACGTCGAAAATCAGGGGAGTCTATCACAATCCGGCTTTTCCGAATCTGTATTTGATCGACAAAGAGAACGGGGGTAAAGCTGACTCGCTCAATGCGGGGATCAATCTCTCCCACTATCCGTTGATCGCTTCCATTGATGCAGATTCCTTGCTGGAAAAAGACGCACTGATCCGCATTGCCAAGGTGTACATGGAAAACCCGGATGAAACAGTCGCGATCGGCGGAGATATTCGCATCGCCAACGGCTGCAAGATCGAAGACGGCGTCGTGAAAGACATTCGTTTGCCAGACAAGTTTTTGCCCATGATGCAATCCGTCGAATACCTTAAGGCGTTTCTCGGGGGGCGGATCGGCTGGAGTGCGATCAACGGATTGATTATCGTCTCAGGCGCGTTCGGTGTTTTTCGCAAGGACTACATCATCAAGGTCGGCGGCTATCGTGAGGGGTACCCCGGCGAAGACATGAACATCATCATCAAGCTGCACAAGTACATGCTGGAAAACAAGCTGCCGTACCGCGTGGCGTTTTGTCCGGATGCAGTCTGCTGGACGCAAGCGCCGGATACACTCAAGATTTTGGGCAGTCAACGGCGAAGATGGGGACGAGGCAATCTCAAAAACATGATCGAGTACGGTAGACACATGGCGTTTCGCCCCAAGTACAAGCTGTTCGGGATGCTTACGCTACCCTTCAATATTTTGTTTGAAACATTGAATCCGTACTTTCGCATCACAGGTCTCTTGGCTCTCATCGGCTATACCATGCTGGACATGACGAACGGCTACGTTCTCTTGATTTACGGCTTGCTCAATGTGCTGTATGGCGTGCTGCTTGGTATCGGCTCCTTATTGCTGGAGGAAATCGCGTTTCGACGGTATCCGCGGTTCAGGGACATCGTCAAAATGCTTTTCTATACGATTCTGATGTTTTTCGGCTATCGGCAAATCGGCGTCATCTGGAGATTCCTCGGACATATTGAATATTTGCGCAACAACAACTCGTGGGGAACGATGACGCGGACGAGCTGGCAGACGAAGAGCAGCGAAAACATTTCAAGTTTGGAGGCTAGATCATGAGTAATCTCGTACCTGTTTTTTACGAGCATCTGAGCAAGATGGAAGAGAAACAATTGGCGTGTGGGGTTATTCTGGCGGCTTGCAAAACCCTCACGAAAGAATCTTTGGAGCTGATCAAGCAAGACCTGGGCACTCACTCAGGAGATGGCTCCGAGATTGCTTTACATTACGTGTATGACAAAAACAAGCAGCTCTTCGGAATATTGCTAGAGGGACAGAAGCTTTCGAACACCCATTTTTATGCCTTACGCGTAAAAGACTATTTGCAGGAGCACAAGCTGCTCACCGGGAGTCTCTTGATTGCGAGTTTCCCAGAAAGCTCGCGCTCGTCCGGTCAAATGCTGATGCGGATGATCCAAGAGATGAAAGAACCAGGCGCACATGGCCAGATCAAGATTTACGAGCAGAACGCTGATGCGAATAGAGAAGAGCCAGCGAGTATCCTGCTCGTCAACCATGATGAGACCGTCAATGAGTTCTTGAGCATCTACTTTCAGCGCAAGGGGTATCTCGTTACGATAGCCAATGACGGGGTGGACGGCATGGAAAAATATCAGGAGGTTGCCCCTGATCTGGTGATTACTGATCTGAATCTACCTATCCTCAATGGATACCAGCTCATGGAAAAAATTAAGCATATCAGCGCTTCGATGAGCAAGATTATGGTGCTCACAGACAAACGTCTGGAGGAGGATGTGCAAAAATCGTTTGCGATGGGTGCATCTGATTATATGACAAAGCCATTTTCTCCGGTTGAGCTGGAAGCCCGGGTGAAACGGCTAATCTCATAACTTCATAAAGAGAAAAGGAGAGAAACGAGGATGGCGAGATACGAGGAACTGCAACTGAAGATTCAACGAAAGACAGCAAGAGTTGGTGTGATTGGGCTTGGGTATGTCGGGCTGCCTCTGGCAGTAGAGACGATCAAGAGCGGATACACCGTTGTAGGAATTGATCTGCACGAAGGCAAAATTGAGAGCCTGAAAAAGGGAGAATCCTATGTGCAGGATATCTCCAATCAAACCTTGCAGGAATGCCTCGCGACCAACCGCTTTTTTCCGACGACAGACTACAGCGTAATCGAAGAGCTGGATGCGATCAGCATTTGCGTTCCGACGCCACTCAGTCCCAATCAGGACCCGGATACCTCCTACATCACGAATGTAGTCGATCAAATCAAAAAATTCATGAAAAAAGGGATGCTCATTACACTTGAGAGCACGACCTATCCAGGCACGACTGAGGAGCTCATCCAAAGAGAATTTGAAAAGCTGGGCTATCGGGCTGGCATCGACTTTTTCCTCTGCTATTCACCAGAGCGGGTCGATCCGGGTAATCGCAAATACAGTACGTACAATACGCCTAAGGTGATCGGTGGGACGACAGAGCGCTGCATCGAGCTGGGCACACTGTTGTACGGCAATCTGGTGAAAACCGTAGTCCCCGTCTCCTCACCCAAGGTGGCGGAGATGTCCAAGCTGTTGGAAAACACCTTCCGCAGCGTCAATATTGCCTTCATGAATGAAATGGCGATGATGTGCGACAGAATGGGCATCAACGTTTGGGAAGTAATCAAGGCCGCATCGACCAAGCCTTTCGGGTTCATGCCGTTTTACCCGGGACCCGGAATCGGTGGGCATTGCATACCGCTCGATCCGATGTATTTGTCGTGGAAGGCCAAGGGCTTTCGTTTTCACAGCCAGTTTATTGAGATCGCCCAATCGATTAACGACAACATGCCGGACTACGTGCGAAACAAGACAGCACAGGTGCTCAATATATACGCCAAAGCGATTAACAGCTCACGCATTCTGATTCTCGGCATGGCGTACAAGCCGGAAGTCGATGACCTGCGGGAATCACCAGGATTGGAAATATACGAGCTGTTCACCAATAGTGGAGCGACCGTCGACTACTACGACCCGTATGCACAGCGATTCGTGAATAAAAAGGGCGAGGTGGTTCATTCCATCGCCAATGACTACGAGGCGTTCAAGACATACGATTGCATGGTGCTCATCACGAATCACAAAATTTTTCCTTATCAGGAGCTGGCGGATTTGGGAGTGGCGATTATCGATACACGCAACGCATTTGAAGGTATTACCAACCCGAATGTGTATCGCATCGGTACCTCTGTCGCCATCAGGCAGGAGAAAGAAGTTGTCAGCTTGCTCGCATAATACACAGTCCGAACATTTCATGCAACGAGGGAGGAACACAAGACATGTGCGGAATTATGGGATATATCGGAAACAGGGAAGCGCAGCCGATCTTGATCAACGGGCTGCGAAAGCTGGAATACAGAGGCTACGATTCAGCTGGGATTGCGATTTGCGACGGAGAGACGATCAGCATACGCAAGGCAAAAGGAAGAATCGACGTGCTGGAGAGACAGACCCAAAAATCCGGCCTGCAGGGTTCCATTGGCATTGGGCATACACGCTGGGCGACGCACGGACGACCATCTGACGAAAACTCACATCCGCATTTTGATCAATCGGGCAAGTTCTCGATCGTGCATAATGGCATTATCGAAAACTACCTGGATCTCAAGCAGGAGCTGATCGAAAAAGGCGTGACGTTTACTTCCGAGACAGATACAGAGGTCATCGTTCACCTTTTATCACAAGAATATGACGACGATCTGGTCGCTGCTGTGCAGAAGGTCGCTGCGAAAATACGTGGTGCATTCGCCCTCGGTGTCATGACGGAGCATGAGCCTGACAAGCTGATCGCCGTTCGTGTCGCAAGTCCGTTGATTATCGGAGTAGGGGAGAATGAGAATTTCATCGGTTCTGATATCCCTGCCATTCTGGAGCATACACGCGATGTGTACGTGCTAGAAGATGGCGACCTAGCGATACTGACCAAGGATTCTGTTCGCGTACTGCGGCTGGATACAACTGAGCCGATCGAGCGAGAGCTGGTACGGATTGAGTGGGACAAGGAGCAGGCAGAAAAAGACGGCTTTGCTCACTATATGCAAAAGGAAATCTATGAACAGCCGCGTGCGCTGCGCAATACGCTGACAGGGCGGCTCGACGACAGGAATCAAAACGTTATTTTTCCTCATCTTCAGCTAACGGAAGCAAGAGCTGGGGCTGTAGAGAAAATCTACATTGTGGCTTGCGGTACTGCGTATCATGCGGGCTTGATCGGCAAGCATGTGGTCGAGCGTCTGGCGCAGATTCCGGTAGAAGTAGATGTAGCGTCAGAGTTTCGTTACCGTCGTCCGCTTTTCCAACCCAACACGCTGACGATTGCGGTCAGCCAATCCGGAGAGACGGCAGATACACTGGCAGCGATGCGGGAAGCCAAACGAAACGGCTCTAACGTGCTTGCCATCACGAATGTAGTCGGAAGCTCAATTGCCCGTGAAGCGGATGACGTGATTACAACGAATGCCGGACCAGAAATCGCGGTTGCTTCTACGAAGGCGTATACTTCGCAGCTGATTGCCTTTTACTTGCTCGGCATCTATTTGGCCCAAGCGAAGGGGACGCTGGATGATGGCACGCGTGCATCGCTGATTCACCAACTGACGGCACTCCCGGATCAAGTCGAACATATTCTCGAGCATGCGGATGAGATTCGTCATTTCGCTGAATCGATCAAGGACGAGCAGCATCTGTTTTTCATCGGACGAGGACTTGACCATGCAGTATCTATGGAAGGCTCGCTGAAGCTGAAGGAAATCTCGTATATTCACTCGGAGGCGTATGCAGCAGGGGAGCTAAAGCACGGAACGCTGGCACTTATCGAAGAGGGAACGAGAGTCATTGCCTTGGCTACACAGGATGAGCTGCATGAGAAGATGATCAGCAATATTACAGAAGTAAAAGCGCGTGGAGCAAAGGTTCTCGGTATTACATTGGATGGACATGTAGAGCTGCATCGCTCCGTTGATGATGTGTGCCTGATTCCGCAGACGGATGCCTTGCTTACACCTGTACTGGGCGTCATCCCCCTCCAGCTCATTTCCTATTACACTTCAGTTGCGCTCGGCAATGACGTAGATCGTCCACGAAATTTGGCCAAAAGTGTAACAGTTGAGTAAACTGAAACGTCAGTCGTAATGACGCTAGAGAGTAATAGGAAAAAGGGGGAAGATGAATGAACACCTCGAAGCGGACGTTGAATCAGGAGATATTACTGGAGATCATGCTTCAGGC
Organism: Brevibacillus jepli; assembly: GCF_047229145.1. Taxonomy (NCBI): domain Bacteria; kingdom Bacillati; phylum Bacillota; class Bacilli; order Caryophanales; family Paenibacillaceae; genus Brevibacillus; species Brevibacillus jepli. Next base: position 103,118 of record NZ_JBFEFW010000018.1, on the reverse strand, counting down.
CTATCAGCTGGGCGTGCAGAGGAAAGACATTGATTTGAGCATGATGATTGACACTTTGACCTATGAATTAAAACCATACTTCGATCAGCAAATCCAACAAGGTCAGCTTGCAAAAGGCGAGCTGACCAAGACGGAGGCGATAGGATGAACATACATGCCGTAGTACTCGCAGCAGGAAAAGGAACCAGAATGAAATCTTCGCTCTACAAGGTCATGCATCCAATCTGCGGGAAGCCGATGATTGAACATGTTGTAGAGAGATTGGAAGCATTGTCACTTCGCCACTTGGTAGTCGTTGTCGGTCATGGAGCCGAAGTAGTCAAAGAGCAATTGAGAAACCGCGTTCAGTATGCTTATCAACCGGAACAGCTGGGTACCGCTCATGCTGTTTGGATGAGCCACGAAATTCTCGGGGAGCAGGATGGCGTGACGATTGTCATGAATGGAGATACACCGCTCGTACAAGAACAGACGCTGCGAAGCTTGCTAGCGTATCATCAGCAAAAACAAGCAGCAGCGACCGTCTTGACCTCCATTGTGGACGAGCCTACAGGTTATGGCAGGATCATCCGCGATGAGAATGGCGATGTCCGAAAAATTATCGAGGAAAAAGATGCGACCCTGGGACAAAAAAAGGTGAATGAGATCAGCACCGGAATCTTTTGCTTCGACAATCAAAAGCTGTTTTCGATGCTGCCGATGGTTTCAAACGAAAATGCCCAAGGGGAATTCTACTTGCCAGATGTTCTGGGACTTCTGCAGGAGCAGGGTCTTTTGGTTGCAGCGTTTGCGACAGATAACCCCGAAGAGGGCAATGGTGTAAACGACCGTGTGCAGCTCGCTCATTTGGAACAGCTGATGCGCAAGCGAATTAACGATTTCCATATGAGAAACGGAGTCACAATGATAGACCCGAACTCGACTTACATTGATTCTGACGTAATCATCGGGCGAGATACGGTTCTTTATCCAGGGACGTGCCTGTTCGGAGAAACACAGGTCGGTGAAGGCTGCCAAGTCGGGCCGCACGCGCTTGTCAAAAACAAGAATATTGAGGATTACACGAGGGTTCCACCGTTTTCAGCGATTGACGGCAGTACGTTTGGGGAGCGGGCTTTTGCCGGAGTAGGAGCAACGACACAGCATTACGGTATCGACCAGCGCTGATGAAGGTCTTGCGTCGATATGGCTGGCTATGGATAGTGCTGCTCCTTGTGACAGTGGCTTCTATCATTATGGTATCGTTAGCAAACACCCGCTCTGAACTAACAAAAGCAACCTGGATTTGGGATGCCAAGCAGATCGAGACCCAAACCGATGAAATGATTGAGTTTGCCGAGAAAAACGACATTAACCTGATCTATCTCCATGCAGAACCTGATGCTGTTGCGCCACAGACGTACCGTACATTCATTGAAAAAGCGAACCAAGAGGGTATCAAGGTAGAGGCGCTTGGTGGTGACCCGAATTGGGCGTTCACAGCGAATCGCCAGAGTATCAGCGATCTCATCTCTTGGGTGAAGGCGTTCAATCGCAATGCCAAGCCAGATGAGCGGTTCTCGGGAATCCACGTCGATATTGAACCGTACTTGTTGCCAGCGTGGAAGGAAGATCAGGCAGAAATCGTCCGGCAATGGCTGAAAAATGTCAGCTATCTGGCAGCGGAGACGAAGAAGGATACGGATCTCGCTGTCGGTGCCGACTTGCCTTTTTGGATCGACTCGGTTAACGTTCCTGGCAGTGATGAGAAAGTGAGCAACTGGATGGTGCAGCGACTCGACAGTATCACGTTAATGGCTTATCGCAATCAAGCCCTTGGGCAAAATGGGATCATTGATCTGGTAGAAAAGATTGTAGATGAGGCCAATGTACACAAGAAAGGGTCGGTTGTCGTAGGTGTCAACATCATGGAAACGATGGAAGGCGCTCATGTGAGCTTCTATGAAGAAGGCACAGAAGAGATGCACAACCAATTGGCCATTTTGCAGGAGGAGCTGTCTAGCAACCCGGCGTTTGCAGGAAGTGCGATCCATGATTACGAGAGCTGGAAGCACGCAAGTCAACGAGAGGAGCAACTTTGACGAATGAAAGCTGCGCGCATCTATTTAAGTGTTCTCTGCCTGACGGTCGGCTTTCTGTTCGGCTTTTCCCCCGCGGAGAAGAAGAGTAAAGCAACGTGGATCTGGCAATCCGAAATGATCGGGAGAGAGAAACAAGAGATACTCGATTTCTGCAAAAGTAACGATATTAATCTCGTCTACTTGCGAATCGAAATGAACAAGCCCTATGAGTACTACCGCGATTTTATCCGCGAAGCAGCAGCGATGGGGATCGAGGTTCATGCGGTAGCCGGTCATCCAGCTTGGGCGCTCAAAAGTAATGAGAAGCGAATGATGAACATCGTCCACTGGGTAAAAAGCTATAACCGCGAAGCAGAGAAGAATGAGCGTATTCGCGGGATTCAGTTAGACATCGAGCCGTATCTCCTGCCGTTTTGGGAGACGGATCAGAAGCGGATTATTCGTGAATGGCAAGCCAATGTGCAGGCGTTCACAGCCGAGGTGTCAAAAGAACAGGATTTGGTTGCCAGTGCAGCCATTCCTTTTTGGCTGGACGATATTCCCGTTCCGGGACAAGAAGAGATGTCCTTGTCCAAATGGATGATGAGCGAGTTTGATACGGTATGTATCATGGCGTATCGTGACACACTTTCCGGTCAAAATGGCATCCTGAATTTGATCGATCAGGAAATGAAGGATGCAGATGAATTAGAGTCGCGTGTCTTGGTCGCTGTGAATATAAAGCCGCTGGATGAAGACCACTCCTCATTTGCAGAGGAAGGCCCGGCTTACATGAATCAGCAATTAGAGGAATTGCCTGCACACTTGGAACAGCATTCGTCCTTCTCTGGCGTGGCTATTCATGATTATCGCTACTGGAAGGAGGCGGCTCCACTGCCCCCGGTAACGAAGCAACGCTACAAAGGCACCTACATATGGCGTGCAGAATTGATTGGCACGGAAAAGGAGGAAATCCTCGCCTTTGCGGAACAAAACGGGGTGAATCTCCTCTACGTTCGTCTCGATTTGGAACAGCCGATTTCCTATTATCGCGATTTCGTAAAAGACGCTCGTGCAGCTGGTATCGAGGTTCATGCGTTGGGCGGGCATCCGATCTGGGCTTTGACTGAGAGTCGAAGCAAGATCATGAAGCTGGTCAATTGGGTGAAAGACTACAATCAGTCCGTTTCCACCGAAGAGCAGTTTCATGGCATTCATCTGGACATCGAGCCATACGTCCTGCCCGTTTGGCGAGAGGATAAAGAGGCGGTTTTACGTCAGTGGATGGGCAATATCGAGGCTTTTGTCGAGGAGACCAAAGACGGAACCTCCTTGGAAGCGAGTGTCGATCTTGCTGCATGGCTGGACAAGACGCCTACTCCGGGTCAGCCCGAATTGCCGTTTTCACATTGGATGATGAAACAGCTTGATCATACGACCTTGATGGCTTTTCGTGATCGGGCTCCTGGAATCATCGGCTTAGTCGAAAATCAAATGAAGTACGCAGAGAGCCTCCAGAAAAAATTGGTCGTCGCAGTGGAGACGAAAGAAAGCCACGAAGGGAATGGCATCACCTTTTACGAGGAAGGCATGGGCGAAATGGATCGGCAGCTGGATCTGGTGACAAAAGCACTGGATCGATACTCTTCTTATTGGGGGCTGGCCATCCATGCTTATGACTACTGGAAAAACGGGAAAGAGTAGGCTGCCAGCATCGTACACCATTGTTGTACAATAGAAGAAAACGAGCGTCGGAAAGAGGAGAACAAGACATGCGAGATGTGCAAAACCGACATCGAAATCTTCCGCAGCGTACGCCAGAGATGTTGTACAACGTGGTGCGCAAGTTTTACCGTGGAGCAGTCAGTCATTTTGACCTGATTCAGGAGAAAAAGCAGGAAGCACGTGCAGCCTTGGAAGCTGGTGACCACGACAAAATCCGTGCAGCCGTACACACGTTATTTTTGGAGTTTCATTTTTATGTGACCTGCTGGCTCCAGATTGAGCTTGCCCTGTATCGGCTGGGGCGTCAGGATGAACGCCTTGCGCAAGTGATGGAAAGCTATCGACCATCGTTGGAAAAGCATGTAGCGGTACGGCAACTACTGGATCAGACGGAGGCGTGTGTGGAGGCGCAGTTTCAACCAACCGGGGATGGATGGTCCTGCGTGCAGAATGATGCCTACGTGTTTGGCAGCATCATTTTTACAGTGGATGAAGAGAGTCTGCAAGATTTGCATGCTGTGTATCAGGCGATTTGGGAAAATGCAGACCGCTAAACTATCTCTCCTAACAAAAAGCGTGACCATCGCGATGGATGGTCACGCTTTTCTCATTAGAAAGTGCCAGGGAAAATGGAGCCTGTGTGAGGAGCCATCTGACCAGGGGTGTTCAACTGGCGAACCTCTTGTGTGTTCGTGCCCGCAAAGCCAGGAGAGTAGATCGATTGTGCTCCTGTGCCAGCCTGATTGCTGTACGCCTGATTGCTGAACGCTTGATTGGCATATGCCTGTGGTTGCAGCTGATGTTGCTGCTGCTGACCTTGTTGCACTTGCATGCCGTAGCCAGTGTTATTCAACTGGCGAACTTCCTGAACATTGGTATTGGCAAAGCCAGGCGCAAAAATACTGCCAGTCATCGCTGGCGGATACGCTGCTTGATTCGTATAGCCAGCTTGTCCTCCGTAGCCGCTATAGCCAACTTGATTGCGGGCTTGAACCTCTTGAACATTCGTGCCGGCAAAGCCCGGAGAGAAAATGGAGCCTTGTCCAACCGACTGCTGATAAGAAGGCTGTGCTTGCATGTAGCCAGCCTGCTGACCTTGCGCATAGCCAGTAGATTGGTTTTGCATGGACTGAAGCGCTTGATTTTGAGCATAGCCGTAATGCTGCTGTTGTTGTGGATAGCCAGTGTTGTTAAGTTGTCTCACTTCTTGGGCATTGGTATTTGCAAAACCTGGGGAGAAAATCGATTGTGCCCCACCGGAGGACATACCCAATGAAGGTGTTCCAATAGATTGAGCATGACCGCCGTGGTTCCAATGCTGTACTTCCTGCACGTTGGTTCCGGCGTAGCCTTGCTGGAACATAGCACCTGCAGGACTCATGGCTCCAAAAAATTGCGGTTGTTGCTGGGATTGCATCATATGGTTAAATGTATGGGTCATGGTTAAGACCACCTCCACGGAGTATTTTTTCCAAGGGCGGTCAGGTCATGCATCCGAAACGAAAAAAACATGCCGGAGTCTACACGGCATGTTCTTGTAGATCAGTTGGATTCCAGCTTCCATACGCGAGCCAAAGCATTGGTTTTCTAGTGATTCCGATACTCGCTTTGACAGGCGTAAAGCCAATGGAGCGGAATAAGGTGAGACTTGCCTCATTGTCCAGTGCTACCCGCACGTACAGCTTAGGGAAGTGTTGACACATGGCTAATGTCAACGCTGTGCCGATTCCCCTATTGCGGTAGCGTTTATCTACAACCAGGAAGGATTGACCCAATCTACAGCGGGAAACGGCAAACAGCCCAATGACTCGTTTCCCGTTCATGGCAAGAGCTACACTCGTATCTTTACGAGAGAGCATCTTGGGGGTCAATCGCGTCAGCCAGTCAATCGTGTTTTGGGTGATGCGCCGTTCCCCTTCCTGACGGGCAAATCGCACCAAGGTCGACTGAGATTCGGCTAGTGCTTGCGGTGGTAAAATGACATATCGGAAAAAAGCTTTCATGTCGACTCCCTTATCCTGCGAAGACGCCTCGCCTACCTTCTAGGCGGGATACATGTTGTGCATAGTGAATCAAATTTGCTAACGACAAACGTCTGATCGTGGGTTCATCGAATTTCTCCGGCTTGGCGTTTGCTTCAAAGAACCATAGCCTCCCGTCTGCTGTCAAGCCGAGATCCATTGACATCTCAGCCAAATCCGTTAGTTCTGTATTTAAAGAGCGGGCGATTGCAAGCGCAGTATGGTGAATATGTTGTTCCATTTGCTCCGGATTATAGGGGAATAAGGCTTGCAGAACGGTGGATAGAGAGTGTATAGAGCCGCCACGTGGCACATGAGTGGTTATGCTTTGCGAGCCAGACCGTCTGATTCCGACGCCTGTTACTCCCCACTCGCCATCGCCGTTTTTCTGTACGAGGACGCGCACATCAAAAGGTTTGCCTTTGTAGTGAGCACGGCGGATGCCTTGCTGCATGATGTACTTCTGTTGCTTGACATGAATTCTGATGTGCCTCCATACATCATTGAGATTGGCAAAGCGACGAGTAATGGCCTTTTGCTCTTTTAAGCGTTGCAGAAGCCACCTGTCGTTTTTGAAATCAATGCGCATAATTCCTTCTCCAGCTTTACCGCGTACAGGTTTTAAGTAGACAAAGCGATGCTCTGTACAAAAGCTGCGGAAGCGGGCCAAGGTGTCCAGCTTTTTCGTCTGCGGTAAAAAAGCATGCACCTCAGGGTGGGACTCAAGCATCGAAAACAGCTTTTGCTTATCAAAGAAGCCGGGATTAAACAATGTGACGTTTGGCATATCATGAATGCGGCTCAAAGCTCTGCGGACTTCGGGTCGCCGCTCTGCTTTTCTCGTTGGAATTCGGTTGTAAACCACATGCGGAAAAGGTAGAATCACTTCTTGCCACAAGTTTTGACGGTTATTGTATAAATAGCCGCGCACCTTCTTCTTCTCCCAATTGATTCCTTGGGGAGTGAACACATATACGAGTGCTCCCCATTTCTTCCCCGATTGCGTAATATCCTTAAAGTTTTCACGGTTTCCTAAGAAGGTTGACCCTTCGCCGACGGTCAGTATGCCCAATAAAGGGCCGAGCTTCAGGGAGTCGCCCGCCATCTTCCAGTTAATGCGTGTGCGAATACGGCCTAGCTGCACGCGAGGGAGACCTGCGTAAATCCGTTTGGTATGAGAAAAGGGACCAAGATTGGCGACCAGTGGCTTTGGCGAGCGTTTGAGGACTAGCCGAGGTAACTGTACGAACCATCTACCGCTAGGGAGGATCGTCAGCCACCCGGAGCGCTGCTGAAGCATGGTGTTCCTCCTTCCTGAAAAACGGTACAGATCGTGTATGACTAGAAATTGGCCAAGTAACAGCTATAATCGACGAGTAGCTTACGTGATTCTTGATCAGCCTGCCTCAGGCGTGCGTGCTTGAAAATGGAACGGCCTGGCTTGGAATTGGCTTCAAACATCCAGACATGGCCTTGTGTATCGATCCCCATGTCCAGCCCTAATTCGCCTAAGTCAATCCCTTTTGCTAGCTCAATGGCAGTAGCGAGTCTGATCGATGCTTCAGAAATGCGTTGGGTCATGAGCGGTTTTTGTTTGCCAAACAGGTGCTGCAACAGGTCGTCTCCGGGAATAACAGTTCCACCCGTGCGTACATGGGTTGTGACACTGCCAGTACCGGCAACTTTGGCGGCCGTGCAAGAGACGACCCACTCGTTTTGCTGATTTTTATGCAAATGAACGCGGAAGTCAAACGGACGTCCATGGAATGTCATGAGCGAGATGCCTTGCTGTGCCAGGTATGAGCTGACTCGACGACTGCGGAAGACATGCTGATAAAGACTGGACAGCTTGGAAAACTGTTTTTTTACATTGCCGCTGCTTGTATGATAGGAAGCGGTATAGCCACCGCCTGTTTGCCTGACGACTTTGACAATGCCATACCCGAGACTGCCGTTTTTGGGCTTCAAATAGACGATGGGGTATTTGCGCAGCAAGTTTCGAACAGTTGCAAGAGAAGGGGATGTGTACGTCTCAGGAATATGCTCATTCACTTCTGGATTCGGGTAAAGCAGCTGGTGCACGCCCCATTTGTTAAAAAAGCCCTGATTGAACATCGGCAAATCGGGGTAGTTGGCGAGTCTGTACTTGAATTCGCGAACGGCTTCATGCTTTTCTGCCGAACGTGAAGGGATGCGGTCATAGACGACATCTGGCATGGCTGTGACGTGCTTTTTCCAATAGTATCCGCCTGAATTGTTCCTGCGCAAAAACCACGCATGGACCGTATTGGAATCCCAGTCCACATCGGTTGGCGAAAATATATAGTAGAAAACACCTTTACCCTCTTGAGCCTGCAATAGCTTGTAAAAAAACGAGGTGCGTGGGCCGATTGGCTGCTTTGGATCTCGACGTATGCCAGTGGTAACGATCCCGATCGAAGGACCAATTCTAAGCCCAGCCTCCTCTACTTTAAGCTGAATCAGTCCAGGATGGGGAATGCCCAGTTCGGTTTGCAAGTGAGTCGTAACTTTCAAAACGTTCGACTCTGGATTGCGTTTATCTTGTAAGACAGTTGCGACTACTTCCTTTTTCCCCAGAAAGATTCTAATCTTTTGACGGGGTCGAAGCTGTAGTTTTTGGAAGAGAGTAGCTGGCAGGACGATCCCACTAATACGGGGGTTGGAAAGGATGCGAAGCCGCATTCTTAACGTTTCCATGCTTTAACCTCCTACACGCTCTTTCATGAGATAGTGGGCGTAGCGAACAGGCTGAGTAATCGATTGCAGTTGTGCAGTCGGGTCGTCAATCATGCGAAAAACAGTTCGCCCTGGTCTGCTGTTTACCTCAATGATCCAAACATTTCCTGCGGTGTCGACTCCGATATCAATCCCTAGCTCAACGAGTCTGCCGTGGGACTCCTCCAAAAAACGGGGGAGTTCTTCCGCTATTCGGTTGATGGTGTGCTCGATGCGTGTCTTTTTGACGGGTGAGAAGTGATGGGACAGGAAAGAGGCCAGAGGTGACGCTTTCCCTCCTCCGTGCAAATTGGAGGTTACACTGCGTCTGTCACCCAGGCGCACGGCTTTGCCAGTGGTTCCCCATTTACCCAGCTCATTTTTTTGAACCAATATGCGGATATCGAAGGGGGTACCGTCGGGGGTATGCAACTCCAAATAGGGCTGTACGAGAAACTTGCGTCCAGCCGTAAAGACTGACACGAAGCTCTTTAATCCGGCAATGTCCCCGATGCGTCTGGTGAAGGGCTTATTATCCCGATTTCGTCCAGAAGCTTCATATCCACTGCGCATTTCCTTGATCCTCACTACGCCAATACCGTGAGTTCCCGCCATAGGCTTGATAATGGCTGCCCCGTATTTTTCCAGGGCTGCATGTAGTGCAGGATAAGAGAAAATTTCAGTAGGTGGAAGCAACGGAGCGAGTTGAGGGGACTTGGCGAGCATCTGGTGCACCTGCCATTTTCCAGACAGACCATGCCCCAAAAACGTAATGTTGCGATCGTTTTGCAACTTTTCCACAAATGGTTTATAGTGGCGATAAGATGGGCCCACAAAGCAACGGTCGTAGATGAAGGCTGGGAGTGGAAAGTCTTTCGCATGCCAGGCGCCATTGCGATACTCGAAGCCTTTTACCATTCGGGTAGAAAAGTTAACCTGCCGCGGTGAAAAAACGAAGACGCGTATGCCGTGCTTGCGTCCGTAGAGCGTGAGCTTTTTGTAATACCCTTTGTCTACAAAGTGGGAGCCTTGGCACCGGGTTATGATGCCAAGACTTCTCTCGGTTGCTGTCATGTAGGTCACCTTCGCCTGTTTTTGTTACTCTTCGGTCTTCTTTTTATCGTCTTTTGTGGCTTGATTATCCGGGGAAAACCACTTAAAAAGGCTGAATAATCCAGCATGCGTACGACAGAGGGACGAGCGCGCCGAGGCAGCTCTTCGGCACCTTCAGGCAATGGGACCGTTTTGGCTGACTTGGATGGCTTGCTATTGACCTCCAATAACCACACCCGCCCGCGGACATCGACTCCCAGATCGATTCCTAATTCTGCGTACTGCCCTGGAAGTGATTCTTCCAAAAGGATCGCGAGCTTAAGTGCTACTGACCGTAGCGTTTGAGTGGATGGACGAATCGAGCTCTCCCATGGTCCACATACCCGCAAGGCTTGAAGGGGAGTCATCATCTGGCCGCCTCTGGATATATTGGAAACAATACGGTTTAATCCTAGGCGAGCTACCATGGATGTGACGGACCATTCGCCTTTTCGGTCTTTTTGGACTAATACACGAAAATCTGTCGGTCGTCCCTGGATGCCGATTAAAGGTAAGCCTTGCTGCAACAAATAAGATGTAGCTTTTGTCCTTTTATGCAAATACTGATGTAAACCTTGAATGGTTGAAAATGATTTACGCAATCCTCCAGGGAAGGCGAGCTGGTATCCACTGGGTGAGCTGCGCACTCGAATGATCCCGCGCCCCATACTGCCATTTGCTGGTTTTGCATAAACGGTGCGATACGAAGAAAGCATTTGCCGCAGATCTTCCTGCTTCTGATAACGAATCATGCTCGGGAGATGATCGGCTGCTGTTGGCTGATTCTCGAGAGCGGCGTGCACATTCCACTTGTTCAAAAAACGTTCGTTAAAAAAGGGAATGGAAGCGTCCTTGCAGCGTTGAATCCAATTGGTCATCTGTTCACTTCGTTCGCGTTGGCGGGATACGAGCCGGTTGTAAATGCATTGGGGAAGCGGAAGTACTGTTTGTTTCCAGACGCCTCCTCTTCTAACGAGGCCGCGCACAATGCCTGCATCCCAGTTGACATCCTGAAGCCGAAACGCGCAAAGGATGCCTCCGCGTTTACGGGTAATATCGGACATCTCCTGGAAGAAAGAGTTTAGGTGTCCAAACGGTCCAAGAGAGAGCGCTGCGTTGTAGCTCGAAACAAGCACTCCTACATACGGTCCGAAAACGAGCGTTTTCTCGCTCGCCTCATAACGGACCAAGAGTGGAACGCCCCTGGGCAGATACAGCGATTGAGCTAAAGATGGTCGTATGAAGGTTTTGCTCGAGGTTTTACCGCCTCGTTCCACACCGCCTACGCGGGCGGAAACGGTCTTGCTCCCAAATTGGACCGTAATGATGGACGGTGTTGAAAGATTCCATTTGCGCAAGTGCGCCTGGGGCAGGTAAAGGTCTACTTCCGATATTGTCCCGTTTTCGACAACGATCGTTGGTACGTAAGACATGAGTATCCCCTTCCCATCAGGCAAAGTTAGTCTATGGTATGAGCAGCCAAATCGTTTGGTGCCATGTAGAGAAGAGAGGTTGTAAGGATTTATGAACGCTTGGATACTATTAGTGAATATTGCAGTAGGCTCTGTCATCGGTGGCATTACGAACGAGTTAGCCATCAGAATGCTGTTTAAGCCAGTGAAGCCGTGGTATATAGGCCGTTGGAAAGTGCCTTTTACGCCGGGATTGATTCCGAGAAGGCGCGATGATATCGCGATACAAATGGGCAGACTCGTCGAAGAACATTTGCTGACGACAGAGGGGATCAAGCGTGCGCTGAACCAGAGCGGCTTGGAGAGCACGTTGGCAGGATGGTTGAACACCATCGCTCGCGATAGGATGATGGATGAGCGTAGTCTACGTCAAGTATTGCTCACGGTAATGCCTCAGTTGTTTCGAGAAGACGGGACGTGGAGTGAGGGTGTCCGCGCGCCAATCGAGGCAAAATGGGATACCTTTGTCGAGCGTGTGCTTGCGCAATACGAAGAGAAGAAGCTGCGAGATTTACTTACTGACAACGGACGCCAGCGTCTGGATGTTGCACTTGGTAGTGTGAGTGAATTGCTCTTGAAGCGTTTCCGTGAATATTTGCATTCACCAGAAGGACAGCAAACCTTGCAGAACATGGTTCGCGGGCTATTGGGTGGAGGCGGAGGCATGTTCGGTGGCTTGGTCGGGATGTTTCTCGGGGATGACAAGATTTTGGGCAAAATTCTTCCTTATCTCGATGAGCTTTTGCAAAGCAGGGAGCTTTCGGAGCGCGTGCATTACTTTTTGCACAAGGAAGCGGACAAGCTCTTGGACAAAAATATGGGTGAAGTGGTCGCCTGGATTGGGCGAGATCAGGTGGATGAATGGTCGCGGGTGCTTTTTGCCAAGCTGGAGGAACAAAGCCTGCGTATCGTGGATGAGCCTCTGTCGCATTTGACAGCACCTATTGCCGAGACGGTGACGACTGAGCTCGTTCCGCGTTTGGCCAAATGGATGGTTGAAACATTGCAGCAGAATATAGAGAGAATCTTTTCACGCCTGGCGATACGAGATATTGTGACACGTCAGGTAGAAGGGTTCCCGATTGAAAGAATTGAAGAGATGGTAGTAGGGATTTCCGGCAAAGAATTCCGCATGATTACAGTTCTCGGGTTTATCCTCGGTGGTATGATCGGGCTTATCCAAGGATTATTGGCAAACTTCATCAGTTAATGAAAATGAGTTAAAAAGTCGTCTTTTTGAACACGTACTAAAATGAAAAGAAACTGTAACTGTGTTGTAATAATCCTGTAATATTCCTTGGGTAAGATAAAAGCACGATGAAAACCCCCTTAATGATATACTTTCTGGTCGGTAGCTTTGAAAAAAGCTACCCTTTTTTTTTGCCTCGCCTTCGGGTATATTGGTCGAAGGAGCGCACGTACATGAACGGGTGGAGAGAAGGAAGGGGGAATAGCAATATGGCAACGAAGCATGAACAAATCTTGCAACATATTGATCGCCTTCCGATCGGTTCGAAGATTTCCGTGCGGCAGATCGCGAAAGACCTGGATGTGAGTGAAGGTACGGCATACCGTGCGATCAAAGAAGCGGAAACTCAAGGATACGTCAGCACGATTGAGCGTGTCGGTACGGTGAGAATCGAGAAGAAGCAAAAGGAAAATATTGAGCGATTAACCTTCGCGGAGGTTGTAAACATCGTCGATGGTCATGTTCAGGCAGGACGAGAAGGTTTGCACAAGACCTTGAATAAATTCGTAATAGGCGCCATGCAGCTAGACGCCATGATGCGCTATATTGATGCCGGTAGTCTTTTAATTGTAGGGAACCGCTATCAGGCGCACAAAATCGCTTTGCAGCAAGGTGCTGCCGTGTTAATCACAGGGGGATTCGATACGAGCGAGGAAATTAAGCAGCTGGCTGACCGTTTGGCGATGCCGATCATTTCGTCTAGCTACGACTCCTTTACGGTAGCCTCGATGATTAACCGAGCCATTTACGATCGCCTGATCAAAAAGGAAATCGTCATGGTAGAAGACATACTGAAGCCGCTCGCAGAAACTCCTGTATTATTGACAACAGATTCTGTAGCCAAGTGGCATCAGTATACCGAGCTGTATCAGGATACGAGATTCCCTGTCGTTGATGAGCAGATGCGCCTGATCGGGATTGTGACTTCCAAAGACATTATCGGACACGAGGAAACAGCGACGATTGACAAGGTCATGACGAAGAACCCGATTACCACCTCGCCGCGTGTGTCTGTAGCGTCTTCGGCGCACACGATGGTTTGGGAAGGAATTGAACTGTTGCCTGTAGTAGACAACCATCGCAAGCTCGTGGGGGTCTTAAGCCGCAACGACGTATTAAAAGCGCTTCAATTTACAGCCAAGCAACCACAAATGAGCGAAACGTTCCCGAATATGATCATGTCCCATTTCCGGGAGGAGCGCCAGACAGATGAGGTAGTTTATTTGGGAGATGTGAGCCCGCAGATGACCAACCATCTCGGTACAATTGCCAGCGGGATCATGACAACAGTCATGGTCGAGGCTGCTTGTAACCTGCTGCGCCATCATCGTCGCGGTGACATGGTCCCGGAAAACATCACTGTCTATTTCTTAAAGCCAGTCCAGATGGAAAGTCACATAGAAGTAAAGCCACGCCTACTGGATATCAGCCGCCGCTTCGGAAAAGTCGAGGTATCCGTATTCCACGGCGAACAACTCGTGGGGCAGGCCATGATTACTGCACAAATTATTGAGCGTTAAAAGGAAGGAACAGTCTATTATGGACTGTTCTTTTTTGTGTTGAAAAGTGGCTGTAGTGGGGAGAAGAAGCGCATTTCCAGTCTACGCTTCGGCCTCCGCCCCGCAAGGGGTAGATACTGTCCGTTCCGGAATGAATGACGGGAGCGCTTCAAACGTTGAAGTTTCGAGGAAGTATTCCATAAGTGAAGCTGAAATTCCCCGTCATTCATTCCTACACTGAGTAGGGCTCCAGAGGCGCTTGGACTGGAAATACGCTTCTTCTACGCAGCTTTGGTAAAGGCATCTTGAAAGTTCATTCATGATGTTAAATTCATCCTGATTCACTGTCAAACCAGCAACAACGAAGTAGACAGCCGCTTCAAGGAAAAAGGAGAAATAAGCGAGGCTCTTTGGGAAACCAGCCGAGGCTCCGTGGAAAAAGGGAAACACGCCTTTAAGCGTCCACCTCTGAACATGCTTCCTGGGGGGACTACTTTGGACGCGGTTTCCCTTTTTCCACGGAGCCGTGCAGGAATGACCCCCATGCAGGGGGCCCAAGAAGCTCGAGCGTTTTCTCCTTTTTCCGCTGCCGCCGACAGCAGCGATATAGGAGACTTTTCACCCGGGGAAGAATGCAATTCCAGTCTAAGCTTCTGTCTACGACCTGCAAGGGGGGAGCGGACTGTCCATTCATTCCTACACTGAGTTGGGCTTCAGAGGCGTTTGGACTGGAAATGCGCTTCTTCTACGCAGCTTTGGGTAACATCCTTGAAAGTGGATTCAAGATGTTCAAATCATCTTCTTTAACTGACAAAACAATTCAAGTCACAACGAACAATACAGCCGCTTCAAGGAAAAAGGAGAAATAAGCGAGGCTCTTTGGGACACCAGCCGAGGCGCAGTGGAAAAAGGGAAACACGCCTTTAAGCGTCCACCTCTGAACATGCTTCCTGGGAGGACTACTTTGGACGCGGTTTCCCTTTTTCCACGGAGCCGTGCAGGAATGACCCCCATGCAGGGGGCCCAAGAAGCTCGAGCGTTTTCTCCTTTTTCCGCTGCCACCAACAGCAACGATAAAGGAGCTTTGTCACCCATGAATTGACAGGGTTAGAATTCTAACTTATCATCTAATTAGAATAACGTCTAATTAGAGAGAATAACGAAGAAAGGAGTGTCCCATTTGCAATTAGACCAACTCGTCACCTTTTACAAAGCACTCGGAGACCCGACGCGCGTACGCATCCTCGCGATTTTAGCAAATGGTCCGCTGCATGGCCAGGCGCTCGCGGGCAAGCTAGGCGTGACACCTCCGACCATCACACACCATATGGCAAAGCTGCGAGATGCAGGAGTCGTTTACGAGCGTCGTGATAAAAACACCATCTACTTCTACTTGCATGAAGCAAATGTAAAACGACAGTCCCAGGCAATCGTGAACGTCATGGAAAAGGCCAAGGATACGACAGCAGAGGAGCTTTTTGCACAAGACAACTTACATGTTCAGAGGAGGCACCAGATGGCAGCAGAAAAAATGCAGGTCATTCGCAGCTTCATTACGCCAGATGGCAAGCTGAAACAAATCCCGTCCCAACGAAAGAAAAAGCTGATCGTCTTTGAATTCATGGTGCAAGGGCTAGAAAAAGGTCGCAAGTACAAGGAACAAGAGATCAACGAGTATATCCGCCAGTTCCATGAGGATTATGCTACGATTCGCCGGGAATTCATCATGAATCACTATATGTATCGAGAAGAGGGGATCTACGAGCTGAACCCGGAGGAACTATGGGCAAAAGCCGAGGACCTGCAATAGCAGGAAATCGTTTCCTCCGCGCTTGAACAGAAAAAAGGACAACCTTCGGCACTGCCGCTCAGGTTGTCGAAGCAATAGAATGTCACACAAACTCATTATAGCGAGAGCCCTATAGGTTTAGCCATGATAAACAGCTGGGAATAGAGGAAAAGTATTTCCAGCGATGTTTCTCCCCAAAATCAAAAGGCATGCGGAACGTAACGCTGTTCCCATGCCTTTTTTACTTATAGAGGCTCTGAACACTTATACCCCTTTTTTCAGTTCTGCCTGCCAAGCTGTACGATAACGGAAATAATTGCGAGTTCCCAAAAATAAATTCATAGCTCCTACAATCAGCATGACCAAAGCGACGACAATGCGAATCGTATCGAGAGAATCAAAAGTGAACTGATTGATGCCGAACAAAGAAACAAGTATCCCCAACGACACATTCATTTTCCCGAGCAACATGCGCGATTCAAGCGGATGGATGCCTCGTCTGCGCGCATGGACGCTAAAGTAGACACTGGCTACCAGGGAAGCGAGAACGCCGGTCATATAAAAGGCAGACCACATAGATGGATTCATCCTTTCTAGTAATGCTGGTATTATCCTACCAAAATCAGGGGAGAACGGTCAAATACAGATAAGAACATTTGTTCCTGGCGCCCGTATGCGCTATACTTCCGGTATAATGTAAGAAAGAATGTTTCAATCGTGAAAATTGAGAGGGGTAATAACATGACCTCCTTTGTCCATTTGCATGTTCATACGGAGTACAGCCTGCTCGATGGAGCAGCACGTATCGATGCGTTAGTGAAGCAAGCCCGCGAAATGGGGATGCATGCACTGGCAATGACTGACCATGCCAATCTGTACGGGGCGATCCCGTTTTATAAAGCTTGTCTGGAAGAAGGCATCAAACCGATTATCGGGATGGAGCTATACGTAATAGAAGGAAATCTTCAAGATCGCGTTCGAAATGCGCCAGCCCCCAGTCATCTGATCGTTCTCGCTGAAAATGAGACCGGCTACCGGAATTTGCTGAAGCTGGCGACGATCGCGAATACGGACGGCAACTACATTCTTCCACGTTTAAACAAAGAAGTGCTGGCAAAGCATACAGACGGCCTCATCGCACTTAGCGGCTGCCAGCAAGGAGAAGTAGCCAAGCTGTTATTGGCTGGAGAAGCGGATGCTGCGAAAGAAGCAGCCCTCTGGTATCAGCGGCTGTTTGGTGAACAGCAATTTTATTTAGAGCTGGCTGATCACGGACTGGAGATTGAGCGCAGGCTGAATACTCGTCTGGTTAAGCTGAGCCAGGAGACGGGGATTCCGCTGATTGCGACGAACAATGTTCATTACATTCACCGAGAGGATTATCAGCAGCATGACATATTGCTGGCGATCAAGGAAGGGAAGACGATCGGTGAAGACAATCGTTTTCGCTACGAGACGGATCAATATTATTTAAAAAGTGCCGAGGAGATGGCGACGCTCTTTGCCTTCGCTCCCCAGGCGCTAGCAAATACGGTAGCTGTTGCTGACAGGTGCAAGCTGGACTTGACCTTTGGCGCGCATATTTTGCCGGAATATCCGTTGCCAGCAGGACAAGATTCGACGCAGTATTTGCGTGAACTCTGTGAAAAGGGCTGTCGGGAGCGATACGGGGAGATAACGCCAGAAGTGCAACAACGTCTGGATCACGAGCTATCGATTATTACAGGCACAGGCTTTACCGACTACTTTCTGATCGTCTGGGATTTCATGCGGTACGCGCACGAACACGGGATACCGACTGGACCGGGACGCGGCTCCGCGGCAGGAAGCCTCGTTTCGTATGTTTTGAAAATCACGAATGTCGATCCGCTGCGCTTTCAGCTGCTCTTTGAACGGTTCCTCAATCCAGAGCGTGTGACGATGCCTGATATTGATATTGATTTTTCTGTTGAGCGCCGTGACGAAGTGATTCAGTACGTGGCAAGCAAGTATGGTCACGACCGTGTCGCCCAGATCATTACCTTCGGAACGATGGCGGCCCGTGCGGCTGTGCGAGACGTTGGGCGGGCGTTAGGCTTGTCTTTGGGAATCGTGGATCGCGTCGCCAAAATGATTCCGCAATCACCAGGCATGACCATTGATCGAGCGATGAAGATCAATCCTGATATTGGCAAGCTATGTGCGGAAAACAAACAGGCAGCCCAGCTGATCGAGACGGCAAAAGGTGTAGAAGGCTTGCCGCGACACGCCTCTACCCATGCGGCTGGTGTCGTCATTTCGCGTGAGCCGCTGACCAATTACGTTCCACTGCAGACGGGAAATGAAGGCTTGGCCCTTACGCAATACCCAATGGAAATTCTCGAAGAGGTCGGTCTGCTGAAGATGGACTTCCTCGGCTTGCGCAACTTGACAATTATTCAGGAAACATTGCGTCATTTGCAGGAGCAGGGAATATCGATTGATCTGGATAAACTGCCGACAGACGATGAGAAAACGTTTCGGATGCTGTCTCGTGGCGAGACAACAGGCATTTTCCAACTGGAGTCTTCGGGAATGCGCAATGTGCTGCGAGATTTGAAGCCGAGCAGCCTCGATGACATTATTGCGGTTCTGGCTTTGTATCGCCCAGGGCCGATGGAGATCATCCCGCAGTACATCGCCGCCAAGCACGGGCAGAGCAAAGTACAGTATGCCCACCCTGTCTTGGAGCCGATTTTGCGGGAGACGCACGGTTTTATGATTTATCAGGAGCAAATTATGCAGATTTCCTCGACGCTCGCGGGTTTCAGTCTCGGTGAGGCAGATATTTTACGCCGGGCAGTCGGGAAAAAGAAGCGGGAGCTATTGGCGGAGCAGCGTGAGAAGTTCGTCGCTGGTTGTGTCCGGCAAGGCTACGGGGATGAGCTGGGCAATCAAGTATACGACCTGATCGTGCGTTTTGCCGATTACGGCTTCAACAAAGCCCACTCGGTAGCTTACGCCGTCATCGCTTACCAGATGGCTTATTTGAAAGCGACCTATCCGCTTGCCTTCATGGCAGCGCTGCTTTCCTTGTCGATTGGCAGTCAGACGAGAATTGCCGAGTATACGGAAGAAGCGCGGCGGCTGCAGCTTACCGTACTCGGACCAGACGTGAATAAGAGCCAGGCCTATTTTAGTGTCGAGCAGGATGCGATTCGCTTCGGTCTGGCCGCAGTGAAAAACGTCGGCTACGGTGCGATTGAATCGATCGTAAAAGAGCGCAAAGGCAGACCGTATCGCGATGTGTTTGATTTTTGTGCCCGTGTGGATGCGAGGTTAGTTAACCGCAGAGTCGTAGAGTCGCTTACCTTGTGTGGCGCACTGGACTCATTGCCAGGACATCGCAGTCAGCTTTTGCTATTGCTGGATGAAGCAGTAGGGAAAGCAAACAGCAAGCGTATAGAACGAGACGCCAACCAACTCAATCTATTTGCAGGTGTAGAGGACCCGGCACCATTGCGCGAGCCGGCAGAATATCCCGAGGTGCCGCCGCTCTCACGTACACAGCAACTAAAAGAAGAGCGGGACCTGATCGGCGTATACATATCCGGTCATCCGCTTGATCAGTTTGCCCATGTCGCTAGCCGCCCTGAGGTGACGGTCATTTCTTCCTTGGGAGATGTACCGCGCGACAAAACGGTGAAAGTATTTGGAATGGTAACAGAAGCCAGACGCATCCAAACGAAAAAAGGGGACCCGATGGCATTTATTACACTGGAGGACAAAACGGCGCCAGTCGAGCTGGTCGTTTTCCCCCAGGTGTACACGAAGTACGCGCCACTGCTCGAACGCGAACAAATCGTCGTCGCAGAAGCGCGAGTAGATCATCAGGATGACATGGTCAAGCTATTGGCTTCCCGTTTTTGGGATGCGCAAACATTGCCGCAGCCGAAGTCCGAGACCGTCCTATTTGTCAAAATTTCGGCAGAGCAAGAGCACGATTCGACGTTGCAAAGACTTTCACGCTTGTTTGTCGAAAAAAAAGGAACGATTCCTGTCATTCTCTTCTATGAAGGAAAAAGACAGACAATTCGCCTTCCAGAAGCGAATTGGGTAGATGTAGATGAGCCATTTTTGGAGCAAGCGCGAGAAATTGTGGGTCCAGACAGCGTAATTCGGAAAGAAATGCCTATAAATTGGGGAGGATGAGGAATGTCCTCCCTTTTTCGCCGTTTTCGGCAGGTTTACACGGAATAGGTTTTGCATTATATTGAGAGCATAACTCAATTAGTGGTCAGACCACTTGGGATAACCCAGGCGTTTTTTACCGCCTACAAGCAATCATAGAAACTATTATCGTGAAATGGAGTGGATCTCATGTCCAACCTGAGAGAGGAAGCACTGGAGCTTCACAGAAAACATCAAGGAAAACTGGAGGCAGTGACCAAGGTACCTGTGCGCGACGCATACGATCTAAGCCTTGCCTATTCTCCAGGGGTTGCCGAGCCTTGCAAAGATATTTTTGATGACAAGTCCAAAGTGTACGATTACACAATGAAAGGCAACCTGGTTGCAGTTGTCAGCGACGGTACAGCTGTACTGGGTCTCGGTAACATTGGACCAGAAGCAGCAATGCCGGTTATGGAAGGTAAAGCAGTTCTGTTCAAATCCTTCGCAGGTGTTGATGCGTTCCCGATCTGCCTGAACACAACAGATGTAGACAAAATCGTTGAGACAGTAAAACTGCTTGAGCCTACTTTTGGTGGCGTTAACTTAGAAGATATCGCAGCTCCTGCATGCTTCGAAATCGAAGAGCGTCTGAAGCGCGAAACAAATATCCCGATTTTCCACGATGACCAACACGGTACAGCAATCGTTACAGCAGCAGGTCTGATCAATGCTCTGCGCGTGGTTGACAAAAAGCTGGAAGATATCCGTGTAGTAGCGAACGGTGCGGGTGCAGCGGGTATCGCGATCATGAAGCTTTTGATTTCCATGGGCGTTAAAGAAGTGATCATGGTTGATACAAAAGGAATCGTGTACGAAGGCCGTCCATTCGGTATGAACCCAGTGAAGGAACAAATGGCGAAAATCACGAACCGCAGCATGCTGCAAGGTGACCTGGCTGATGCAATGAAGGGTGCTGACGTATTCATCGGTGTATCCGTAGCTGGCGCTGTTACACAGGACATGGTTCGTTCGATGAACCGCGATCCGATCATTTTTGCTATGGCAAACCCGGTACCTGAAATCATGCCGCAAGAAGCAAAAGAAGCAGGTGCAGCAGTAATCGGTACAGGCCGTTCCGACTTCCCGAACCAAGTAAACAACGTCCTGGCCTTCCCAGGAATCTTCCGTGGCGCGTTGGATGTACGTGCGACTGAAATCAACGAAGAAATGAAGCTGGCTGCTGTTTATGCCATCGCAGACCTGATTACAGCAGAAGAGTTGAACGCAGATAAAGTGATCCCTTCCGCATTCGATCCACGTGTAGCACCAAACGTTGCTGCGGCAGTAGCAAAAGCAGCAATGGAGACTGGTGTTGCTCGCATCACAGT
This sequence comes from Brevibacillus jepli, assembly GCF_047229145.1. Classification (NCBI taxonomy): domain Bacteria; kingdom Bacillati; phylum Bacillota; class Bacilli; order Caryophanales; family Paenibacillaceae; genus Brevibacillus; species Brevibacillus jepli. The sequence goes on along the minus strand of NZ_JBFEFW010000018.1, from coordinate 81,956 downwards.
TGATCCGGAAGAAGTAAAACAAAAGACATCTAGATTGACTGCTATTTCTTATCAAGAAGCCTAAAGAACTGCCGACAACACCCTCCGCGAAAAACCAGTAGGCTTTTTACAAACGTGGAGGGTGATTCTCGTTACGAAAAGGTACGAGTAAGGAGGATAATCGTGCTCGACTCTTCACAAGATCGAAAGGTTTACGAAGGAATTCTCCTGCAACTCCATGAAATCATTCAGGAGCAAAACTTGCGTGTTGGCGACAAGCTGCCGTCCGAGCGAGAGCTGGCTGAGCAACTGGGCGCTGGACGTTCCTCTGTACGCGAGGCTCTTCGGGCTCTTGAACTTCTTGGGCTCATTGAGACGCGTCGCGGGGAAGGCACCTTCCTGAAGCATTACCGACACAATCGGCTGATCGATATTCTTGGCTTTTTTATCCTACGGGATACCAAAACCAAGAAGGACTTGATCGAAATGCGGCGAATGCTTGAGCTGGATGCTGTCCGGTTGGCTTGTAGACGGGCGACAGACAAGCATTTTGATGAAATGGAACGCATCCTGGCTATTGCAGAGGAAAGAGTAGCAAGAGGCGAGGTACCTGCGGAAGAAGACTATCTGTTTCATCGTGTAATCTGTCGCTCCAGCCGCAACTCGATTCTGCACCGCATCTGGACACCGTTGGTCGAGTACAGCAACAGTGTTCGTATTGAGTCACTGTCTCGAGAAGGTAGAGCGAGAGCAGCACTCGTAGAGCATCGACAGATTATGGAAGCCATTCGCGAAGGCGATGTAAACGTCGCGCTTGAGAGAATGAAGCAGCATTTGGAGAACAGCAAGCTATAGTTTTCCCCCAATTTGCGAGGGGCGCTGGCGCTGTGATATGATGATGCAGACCTGTATTGGACGATTGAGGAGGAAGCCAGCATGTGGACGGTCATCTACATCGCTCCTAGCGCTAGAATTGCAGAACGGATACAGCAACGTTTGACAGATGAAGGGTTTTTGGTAAAGGTTCGCGAAGGCAAGGTATCGAAGCAATACGAGATTCTTGTGCCTGAGAGTGAACTAAACGAAGTCCGGGATGTACTCGGTACGATCCTTCACTGAAGAGAAAGGTGGGTATACCTGTGCTTAAAGATCTTTTTGGGAAAAAGCGCAAATTCGCTACAGTTCCTTCAGAGACATTGGCACGTGTCCCAGCTTCCACCGACACTAGCAAGGAAGCGGGTACGAAAGAAAAGGAAGTCCCTGAGGGATTGATGAATAAATGCCCACATTGTGGGACGATTCACTACTCGAAGGATTTGGAGAAGAATTTGCGCGTCTGCAAAGGCTGCCAGTTCCACTACTCCATGTCCGCTCCAGAGCGTCTGCAAGCGCTTCTGGATGATGGGGTACTGACAGAGGAATTTGACGCCAATCTGATTACAGCCAATCCACTCGGTTTTCCTGGTTATTTGGAAAAACTGGAGCAAGATATGGCCAACACCAATTTGAATGAGGCGATCATTACAGGAGAAGGTGTCCTAGGTGGTAACCGCATCGTGATTGGGGTCATGGATTCTCGTTTCCGTATGGCGAGTATGGGATCGGTCGTCGGGGAAAAAATCACGCGCGCCATTGAGCAAGCGATCGAACGGCGTTTGCCTTTCATTTTGTTCAGCGCATCTGGTGGAGCACGTATGCAGGAAGGCGTATTGAGTCTGATGCAAATGGCGAAGACCAGCGCGGCGTTGTCTCGTTTGGACCGCGAACGCTTGCTGTTCGTTTCGGTCATGACGAACCCTACATATGGTGGCGTATCGGCCAGCTTTTCTTCGTTGGGAGATTACAATATCGCAGAACCAGGGGCTATGATCGGTTTTGCCGGGCGTCGAGTCATTGAGCAAACGATCCGTCAGGAGTTGCCAAAAGACTTCCAAACAGCGGAATTCTTGTTGAAAAACGGGCAGCTCGACATGGTGGTACACCGTAAGGATGTGCGGAATACGCTGTCCAAACTGGTAGAGATGCACACGTCTCGGGAAGGAGTAGAAACATGGCAGGCGAACTCTCCTTTGAAAAGCCATTAGTAGAATTACAAGACAAGATTAAGGAATTGCGTCGTTTTACTGAGGAAAAGGGAATTGATTTCTCTGACGAGGTACAGCGTCTCGAACAAAAATCAAAAGAGCTTGCCGCGCAAATTTACGGCAATCTGACTCCATGGCAGCGTGTTCAGCTGGCTCGTCATCCGGAACGGCCAACGACTTTGGACTATATACAACTACTTTTTACAGATTTTCTCGAGGTACATGGAGACCGTTTGTTCGGAGACGACCATTCCATCGTGGGCGGAATTGCCAAGCTGGATGGACGCCCAGTTACTGTCATTGGTCACCAAAAAGGGAAAGACACAAAAGACAACATTAAGCGTAATTTCGGGATGGCTCACCCGGAAGGCTATCGGAAGGCCTTGCGCATTATGCAGCAGGCAGATAAGTTCGGCCGGCCGATCATCTGCTTTATTAATACATCAGGTGCTTATCCTGGAAAAGCGGCAGAAGAGCGCGGACAGAGTGAAGCGATTGCCCGCAATCTGCGCGAAATGGCAACATTTGGCGTGCCGATTATTTGCATTGTCATCGGGGAAGGCGGAAGTGGTGGGGCCTTGGCGATCAGCGTAGGTAACCGCATCTATATGTTGGAGAATTCCTATTACTCCGTGATTGCACCTGAGAGCGCCGCTGCGATTCTCTGGAGAGATTCCAGCTTGGGTATGCGTGCAGCAGAGACAATGAAAATTACGGCTCCTGATTTGTTGGAATTAGGAGTCATTGACGGCATTATTGATGAACCATTCGGAGGAGCCCATCGTGATCTCATTGCGCAGGCAGGAATGGTCAAAGCGGTCATTACGGAACAACTAGAACAGTTGGGTCGTTTAACTCCAGAAGAATTGATACAGGACCGTTACGAGAAGTTTAAACAGATCGGAGAATTCGCCTCCCTGTAATAATCAGGGGGCGTTTTTTTCTTTTTTCTCCGAGGAAAATCTGCTACAATCGAAGTCGAATGAAAGAGTTATCAGAGCTTTCAAAAAGTATGGCACATATCTATCGACTGTATAACAGATATGCGAAAATGAGTGATACAGCATGTTTCATACAAAGTATGGTACATACTGTTTCCGTTAAATGACATGCTAAAGACGATATGATTGGAGAGGTGGATTCCATGCGAAAACTTGCAGTTCTCACCAGCGGTGGAGATTCTCCTGGCATGAATGCTGCAGTCCGGGCGGCTGTACGTCGTGCTCATTATCATGAGGTACAAATGTTTGGGGTATACCACGGATATGAAGGGCTGATGAGGGGAGATATCAAGGAAATGTCACTGGGCTCTGTTGGGGACATTATCCAGCGAGGAGGAACCATTCTCTACTCGGCCCGCAGTGAAGCATTCAAGACGGAAGCCGGACAGCAAAAAGCAGTGGAGCAATTACGGGCTCATGGAATCGAGGGCCTAATTGTAATTGGGGGAGATGGGTCGTTTCGCGGAGCGCAGAAGCTGACCGAAAAAGGCTTCCCGACCATTGGTGTACCGGGTACGATTGATAATGACATTCCGTGCACCGATTTCACCATTGGGTTTGATACGGCACTGAATACAGTCGTGGAAGCGATTGATAAAATCCGAGATACCGCTACCTCGCATGAACGCACGTACATTATTGAGGTCATGGGGCGTGACGCAGGTGATCTGGCATTGTGGGCAGGGCTTGCAGCAGGTGCCGAGTCCATTATTATCCCAGAAGCGTCGCAGGAATTGGACGACATCATCGAGCGACTCCATGCTGGACAACGCCGTGGCAAAAAGCATTCCATCATTATTGTCGCGGAGGGTGTGGGCAGTGCTGCCTCGTATGCTGAAGCCATTACGAAAGAAACAGGCTGGGAGACGCGAGTGACTGTACTGGGCCATATTCAGCGCGGAGGTTCCCCTACTGCAATGGACCGCATGCTGGCCAGCAGAATGGGTGCCGCAGCAGTTGACCTCCTATTGGAAGGCAAGCAGGACCGAATGGTTGGGATTCAGAACAACCAGATTGTTGATGTTGATTTTCAAGAAGCACTGGCGACCAAGCATCAATTGGATTTATCCATTTATCAATTGGCGCGCACGCTATCTATATAAATCTGACAGTTTTTACGAGTGTCGAGGAGGCTTACATCTTATGTTAAGGAAAGCAAAAATCGTATGTACCATCGGACCGGCAAGTGAATCGGTTGAAACACTGAAAAAACTGATCGAAGCAGGGATGAACGTAGCGCGTTTGAATTTTTCCCATGGTTCTCATGAGGAGCATGCGGCACGAATTGTGAACATTCGCCAGGCATCGCAAGAAACAGGGAAGCCAGTAGCAATCCTGCTGGATACAAAAGGTCCTGAAATCCGTACGGGTACGCTGTCTGTAGATGCAGTTGAGCTCGTAGAAGGTAACACACTGATCCTCACGACTGAAGAAGTGGCGGGTACTGCTGAGCGCGTCTCCATTACGTATCCGGAATTGCCGCGTGATGTGAAAATCGGTGATACGATCTTGATCGACGACGGTTTGATTGGACTGACTGTACAAGAGGTGCGCGACACCGAGATCATCTGCTTGATCAAAAACGGAGGAACACTGAAGAGCAAAAAAGGTGTCAATGTTCCTGGCGTCAAAATCAACCTGCCAGGTATTACAGAAAAGGATGCGCAGGATATCGAATTCGGCATTAAGCAAGAAGTTGATTTCATTGCGGCGTCCTTCGTTCGAAAAGCATCGGATATCTTGGAGATTCGCCAAATCCTGGAGCGTCATAACGTGCGGATCGATATTATCGCGAAAATCGAAAACCAGGAAGGCGTCGATAATGTAGACGAAATTCTGGTAGTAACAGATGGAATCATGGTGGCGCGCGGTGACTTGGGCGTAGAGATTCCGGCAGAAGAAGTGCCACTCGTTCAGAAGAAGCTGATCAAGAAGTGCAACGAGCTCGCGAAGCCAGTCATTACGGCGACACAAATGCTCGATTCCATGCAGCGTAACCCTCGTCCGACACGTGCGGAAGCGAGTGACGTAGCGAACGCGGTATTCGATGGTACAGATGCGATTATGCTCTCCGGAGAGACTGCTGCCGGCAAATATCCGGTTGAGTCTGTAGAAACGATGGTGCGAATCGCTGTACGTGCAGAGCAAGAGCTGAATTATCGTGAGATCCTGTATGCACAAGCACAGCTCAAGCAAGTGACGATTACCGATGCGATTAGCCAAGCTGTATCCAATGCCGCGCTGGATCTGGACGCAGCAGCGATCATCACAGCGACCGAAAGCGGACACACAGCACGGATGGTATCCAAATTCCGTCCGAAGGCTCCAATCGTAGCGGTAACACCTCATGAAGCTATCATTCGTCGTCTCTCGCTCGTGAATGGCGTGTATCCGGTGAAGGGTGAAATGGCTAACACTACGGATGAAATGCTGGAGATGTCTGTCCAGGAGGCGCTCGATGCCGGATTTGTACGTCATGGCGATCTCGTTGTCATTACGGCAGGGGTACCTGTGCGTGAAGTAGGGACAACGAATCTGATGAAGATCCACGTCATTGGCGATGTAGTTGCAAAAGGACAAGGAATCGGTCGTAAGGTTGTTACGAACAAGGTAGTCATTGCCCGTTCTGCTGAAGAAGCGCTGGCAAAAGTAGAAGAAGGAGACATCCTCGTGACGATCGGTACCGACTCCGACATGATTGATGCGTTTGGCAAGGCTGGAGCAGTGATTTGCGAAGAGGGCGGACTTACCTCTCACGCAGCCATTGTAGGCCTGAATCTCGGCGTTCCAGTCATCGTAGGGGTGCAATTTGCTACGGACTTATTGAAGGACGGACAAATCGTAACAGTTGATTCCGAACGTGGGCATATCTACTCAGGACACGCTCGAATCCTGTAGGTAATACGATTCATCTTTAGCAGGAATGCCTTTTGAAGGGTGGCCACGGGTCACCCTTTTTTCGCTTGGTGTAGAAAGGATTAGCCGACTATTTATCTGATAAGTTTTACCAGATAACGGTGATTATTAGGTGGTGCAAAGCAGGTTAGAATCTGTTAAAATCGGTCGGTAGCTTTGTGTTAGGACGGGTAAAAACCATACGTTCGGAATTTCCAATCCGTGACAAAATGTTCGTTTTGTCCCCATTGCTAGAAAAAGGATGAGGATAAAAGGCTCTTTTTTTTCGTCCAATGTTCGGGATTTTGTGTCAAGTGTTTTTTTGAGAAAAACACAACATCTAGTATTGTCGAAAATTATTTCGCACAATATATAGGTGAAACTATTGGTTTTTTAGATAAAGATAGGTAAACTAGAGAGGAAAGATTCGAAGGAGGAACGATATGCTGGCGACCGAAACCGTATCCCGAACCCAATTTTTGCGGGATGAATTCTTAGATCAATATCCTGATTTTCCGATCCATATGAGTCCTCTGGGACAGTTTGTTTACTACCGTACTTATTCGCGCTTTGTACCGGAAAAAGGAAGACGGGAAACCTGGAAAGAAACATGCCGCCGCTCGGTGGATTACAATATTAAGCTGGCTTATCAGCATTTGAACAAAATCGGAATGTACGCCGATTCTCGCGCGATGGAAAAAGAGGCAGAAGGTTTGTTTGACAATATGTTTAACCTACGCCAGTTTTTGTCTGGCCGTACCCTGTGGGTTGGCGGTGCTGACAATGGCGTAGCAGATCTGTATCCGTTGGCGAACTTCAACTGCTCCTTCCTGAACATCAAGTCTTGGGATGATCTGGGCGATCTGTTCTACCTTCTCTTGGTAGGTACTGGCGTGGGCTTCAAATGCACGAAGGAAATGGCTGCTGGACTGGGCCCGATTCGTACGAATGTTTCGCTGCTCTCTTCTGAATACAGACCGCTGCCAAAGCATCAACGCCTGGAGCGTTCTGAGCTGAATGTACTGGATAACGGTTTTGCCAAAATTTACGTGGGCGACAGTAAAGAAGGCTGGGTAGAATCCCTCCGTCTCTACCTGCAAATTTTGACAGATTCCACTTACGAGCACATTCACACCGTGAAAATCTCTTATAACAGCGTGCGTCCAAAAGGCGAGCGACTGAAGCGTTTTGGCGGTACTGCTAGTGGTCATGAGCCGCTTCGTGAAATGTTCGAAGGTATCGATAAAGTGCTGAAAAACCAAATCGACCAACATTTGGCACCAATCGAGAGTGATGATAAAGGATACGGCAAAATCCGCCCGATACATATTCTCGACATTGGGAATCTCATCGGAGCAAACGTCGTTGTAGGTGGCGTGCGCCGTACAGCGGAAATTTTCTTGTTCGATCACGATGATTACGAGTGCATGCTGGCGAAATACGGCATCAACGGCTTCTGGACAGAGGATCAGCTGAACCATCACCGTCGTGTGGGCGAGCTCTTGGGAGAGCACAAGCCTGTATGGTTTGACAGCATCCAAAATGTAGGAGACGGACGCTTCGGTCTGGATCACCGCCGCATGTCGAATAACTCTATCGCATTTACGAAACAACCGACTAAACCATTCCTGAACCTCGTATTCACATTGATGCAATTGGAAGGCGAACCAGGCTTCATCAATCTGGAAGAAGCGAACCGTCGTCGTCCAAATGCGGAAGGCTTGAACCCTTGTGCAGAAATTTTGCTGGATTCTTATGGTGTCTGCAACCTGACGACAGTCAATCTAGTTGAATTCGTGAAGGATCGCGAGGATGGCTCCAAGTATCTGGATCTCGATGGCTTGCTGGAAGCACAACGCAAATCTGCTCGTGCCGGCCTGCGCATGACGCTGGTTACGCTGGAGCTGCCGCATTGGGATACCGTTCAACAGCGTGACCGCTTGCTCGGAACTTCTCTTACTGGTGTGAAGGATGCGCTGGCTTCGCTAGGCTACACAGAAGAACAAGAGCTCGAACTCCTACGTCAACTGGGCGATGCTGCTCGTGACGAGGCGAATCGTTATGCGTATGAGCTGCGTGTGAACTCTCCACTCCTGGTAACGACCGTGAAGCCAGAAGGTACACTGTCCCAAGTAGCTGGTGGCGTCTCCAGTGGTCTGCACTGGTCGCACTCACCGTACTACATCCGCCGCATTCGTATCAATGCAGAGGATCCATTGGCGAAAGCAGTACAAGCTCTCGGCTGGACAGTCAACCCAGAGGTAGGAACACCAGGCGAAACGTATGAAGAGCGCATGGCAAATGCTCGTACTCTCGTAATCGATTTCCCTGTAGCATCAGGTGCAGAAGAAACGAAGAACGAAGTAAGTGCCAAACGCCAATTCGATACGTACTTCCGTTTCCAGAAAGAATATACAGAGCACAACTCTTCGAACACCATTACAGTACGCAAGGAAGAGTGGGTAGAAGTAGAAGAAATCGTGTACGACAACTGGGATAATTTCGTAGGTGTATCCTTCTTGCAATTGGATGGCGGAAACTACCAATTGGCTCCTTATGAAGAGTGCACCAAAGAGCAGTACGAGGCATTGAAGCAGTCTATGAAGCCGTTTGATCCTGCGATTTTGCAGCAGTATGAAACGGGTGGCGATGCTGATCTGTCTACAGCTGAATCTTGCGAAGGCGGAGCTTGCCCGATTCGCTAAGCGAACCGAATAAATAAGGACAGGGGGAGACTGGAAGAACAGTCTGTCCCTGTTTTTTTGTGCGGCTGTAGTGGAGAGAAGAATATTTCCAGACTAGGCTCAGTGCTCCGTCCTGCTGGGGGTCAAGACTGCACGCTCCGAAGGGATTCGCGGGGAAATGCAAAAGTGGTAGCCGCTTCGTCGCGCGAGCACGTTGCATTTCTTTTACCCGCGAATCCCTTCTCCGCTCGGTAGGACTCCACAAGTCGCTACGTCTGGAAATATTCTTCTCTGTCGTGACAGATGTGATTCTTCAATCTTTTAGGACTTTTAAAACCCGTCTAACACTAGAAGCTCGTAGAGGAAACAGGAGAAATAAGCGAAGATCTTTGGTACACCGACCGAGACGGAATGCAAAAAGCGAAACACGCTCTTAAGCGTCCACCTCTGAGAATCATCCTGAAAGGACCACTTTGGACGCGGTTTCGCTTTTTGCATGGAGGCGGGCAGTCAATCCCGCAGCGGGTGGGACAAGAATCTGAGCGTTTTCTCCTGTTTCCTCGCCACCACTACAGTCACGTATACGAGGTTCTATGTAGCTGTAGTGGAGAGAAGAATATTTCCAGTCTAGGCTCAGTGCTCCGTCCTGCTAGGGGTCAAGACTGCACGCTCCGAAGGGATTCGCGGGGAAATGCAAAAGTGGTAGCCGCTTCGTAGCACGAGCACGTTGCATTTCTTTTGCCCGCGAATCCCTTCTCCGCTCGGTAGGACTCCACAAGTCGCTACGTCTGAAAATATTCTTCTCTGGCGTAACTGAATACGTTCTTCATTCTTTCCATTCTTTTAAAACCCGATTAACTCGGAAAGCTCGTAGAGGAAACAGGAGAAATAAGCGAAGATCTTTGGTACACCGACCGAGACGGAATGCAAAAAGCGAAACACGCTCTTAAGCGTCCACCTCTGAGAAACATCCTGAAAGGACTACTTTGGACGCGGTTTCGCTTTTTGCATGGAGGCGGGCAGTCAATCCCGCAGCGGGTGGGACAAGAATCTGAGCGTTTTCTCCTGTTTCCTCCCCACCACTACAGCCACGTAGTAGGACTATGGTACAATCATTCTATAGAGAAAGGAGCGATCCAAAATGACTCCCATTATTCATTCCCATCAATTGCGCGTCCGCTACGGCGAGACCGATCAGATGGGTGTGGTCTACCATACGAACTATTTGAACTGGTTTGAAGTAGGAAGAACGGAACTGATTCGCAATGCGGGCATCACCTATCGTGAGCTGGAGGAAAAAGGGGTACTTCTACCCGTCACAGATGCCAACATCTCTTACAAACAGCCCGCCCGCTACGATGATGAGGTAGAAATACGGACGCGCGTAAAAGAGATCAGTCCTGTCCGTCTCACCTTTGCTTATGAGATTGTGAGAGTGTCTGACCAACAGCTGCTGGTGTCAGGAGAAACGATGCACGTATTTACCAATACAGCTTTGAGGCCGATCCGCTTATCGCGAGCGGAGCCTGACATATACGAGTGGTTGGACTCCCAGCATAAAGGAGGGGAATAGGCATGTTCCGCTTTTTTGCCATTCTGTTTGTAGTCGCGTTTGGATTAGAGCTTTGGGGGCTTATTACCATTGGTTCGTGGATCGGCGGTTGGAATACTGTCGCCCTCGTCATTCTCACGGGGATTTTGGGAGCTTGGCTCGCGAGGCAGCAAGGTATGCAAGTATTCCGGATGGTTCAACACCAGTTAGCGCGTGGGCAAATGCCTACTGATTCCCTTATCGATGGTGTTTTGATTTTGATCGGTGGCATTTTGCTCTTGTTGCCTGGCTTCGTCACGGATGTGATCGGACTGGTCTTCCTCATCCCGTACACCCGGATGATTATTCGTCATCTGTTGAAGCGTTGGTTGTGGAACCTCATCTCGTCCGGTCGTGTTCAATTGTTTTTTCGCCGATAGTACAGATATTCCCATATGAAAAAGAACCGCTACGAGCTGTGACAAGCTGCTCGCAAGCGGTTCTTTTTACGTTGGGTCAGGTTTTCTTCCCGCGGATGTAGCCCCAAACATCGACGAAGACGTTGGCTTTTACCAGAGCATTGATCATGACGAGTGAAACAGGTCCGATGATCAAGCCCAGGAATCCGAACAGCTGGAGTCCGACAAACAGAGCGACCAGCGTGAGGAGCGGGTCGAGACCGACGTTTTCTGCAACAACTTTTGGCTCGATAATTTGACGGAAAATCAAGACGATCCCGTACAAAATGGACAGGCCGATAACCATCGTATAATTGCCCTTGAAAAACATGTAGATGATCCAAGGAACAAAGACGGTTCCTGTGCCAAGATAAGGCAGCAGATCGACCAAGCCTGTGATCAAGCCGATTGTAATCGCGTATTCGACACGCATAATCAACAGGCCAATAATCACAATGGCAGCGGTTAGGGAGATAAGCGTCAGCTGGGCTTTAACGAACCCGAACAAGGCGTTGCGCAAATCGATAATAATTTGATCGAGACGGCTGTTAACCCCTTTTGGCAAAAGACGGCGAGCCCGTGCTTCCCAAAGAGCAAAATCTTTTGAGATGAAAAAGGCGCCCATGAGGGAGATAACCGAAACCGTAGCCATATTCGGGAGTGAGACAAGCAGGTTCTTCAATCCATCCAGGAATTTGACGATCAAGTCCTGTCCGACATTTGTGATGGTCGAGATCGCACTGCCTACCGTACTGGCGAGTTTTTCTTGATATCCTTGATCAAGCTGATCGTAAAACCACTGAATCTGATTGTATAGCCCCATCAAGAAGTCTTGAGAAATCGTATTTTGCAAATAATGGGCCAGCTCCTGTGCAACGACTGGCAAGCGTTTGGCCAGCTCTCCGATTTCTACGACCGTTTCTGTGATGATCAGTGTGACCACTCCGCCAGCGATCAGCATCAAAACCAAGAGAGCGATTATGACCGAAAGCCAGCGTGGAAACTTGAACTTGCTGGTCATGAAAGTGACTGGCTTGTTGATGATGAGCGCAATGACTAAAGCGATTATAAATGGGTACAGTAAGGGTGTTGCATGTTGGAATACCCAGATCCCTACATAGATAAGCAGGCAGACCCATAACAAGCGAATGATTTGAAAGAGGCGCTCTACCCAGTTTTCCTGATTCAAACGACTTCTCCTTTCCGCCGCGAATGTGCGAACAAATTGCTGATATTTCTATTATGCAGCATGCCTGATAGTTGGGGCAAGAATCGTGAAAAAACAAAACTCCGTTTCACCCTTCGAAACATTTTTTCGCCAACCTTATTCACAAAATCGCAATAATCTTTTATAATTGGGTCGTCTTAGTGGATTCTTTTCTCTCGCCTCTCCCCTTTCATGAGCGTCATTTTCATGTATGACCATGTGAGGATTTGCGTGGATACATTCCCTGTCAAGAGTGGTGGATGAAAGAAACCGCTGCTTACAATTTCATAGAAGAAGCTTCGTTAGAGGTTTTTTACCGGATCAGGTCGTTTATCAGTCATGGCGGACAAGCGAAGGCTAGATAAGCACTACTACTTGAGTGGAAAAGGAGAGGGAGTTCAATGACAACTACTCGTGGACTTGAAGGCGTTGTTGCCGCTCAATCATCCATCTGTTCGATCGTCGATGGGGTTCTTTGCTATGGCGGGATCAACATCGATGAGCTGGCAGAACATGCAACTTTTGAAGAGGTTGTATATTTACTCTGGCATGGAGCGTTACCGAAGCGTGATCAGCTGGACGCTTTGAAAAAACAATTGGGTGAAAATGCGGCAGTGGCAAAAGAAGTGCTGGAAAGCATTCGCCACTATCCAAAAGGCGTACACCCAATGGCGGCGTTGCGCACAGCTGTCTCTTCGCTAGCGCTCTACGACACAGAAGCGCAAGATATGTCTCCTGAAGCCAACTATCGGAAATCTATCCGTCTGATGGCACAAACTCCTACCTTGATCGCTGCTTACGAGCGTATGCGTAAAGGTTTGGAGCCAGTAGCTCCACGTGCAGATTTCACGATCGCACAAAACTTCCTCTACATGCTCACAGGCCAAGAGCCAACTGAAACAGCTGTGAAAGCGTTTGATGTTGCTCTGATCCTGCATGCGGACCATGAGTTTAATGCATCTACATTCTCTGCTCGCGTAACTGTTGCGACTCTGACAGACATTTATTCCGGTATCGTGTCCGCAATTGGTACGCTTAAAGGCCCTCTGCATGGCGGCGCTAATGAAGCGGTAGCGAAAATGCTGAACGAAATCGGCGGTATGGCTAACGTAGAATCCTACATCCGCACCAAGCTGGATAACAAGGAAAAAATCATGGGCTTCGGACACCGTGTATACAAAGACGGTGACCCACGTGCGAAATGGCTGAAACAAATGTCCAAAGCACTGACCGCACAAATCGGTCGCCCTGAGCTGTATGAGATGTCTGTGAAGATCGATGAGATGATTTCAGGCGAAAAAGGATTGAAGCCAAACGTTGACTTCTACTCCGCATCTGTTTACATTTCTCTCGGTCTTGAAACGGACCTGTTCACTCCGATCTTTGCCATCAGCCGTATGTCCGGTTGGACGGCACACATCATGGAACAGTATGAAAATAATCGCTTGATCCGTCCTCGCGCGGATTACACCGGTCCGGTCAATCAACACTACGTTCCAATTGACCGCCGCTAAGAACTCGCTATTTTCGAGCGTGGAGGGCAGGTGTTCAGCCATGCTGATCGCTCCTGAGCGCAAGCTTGAGAACTACCACAAGTAGGTGGTAGTTCTCCTACGTCTGGAAATATTCATAATCACCAAATATAGAAAACACTGGAGGGATTTTTTGTGTTTAAAAACCTGACGCAACCAACTGTAGGCGAAAAAATTACTGTGGATAACGGTAAACTTGTAGTTCCAAACAATCCGATCATTCCTTTTATCGAAGGTGACGGTACTGGCCCTGACATCTGGAAAGCTTCCGTTCGCGTTCTGGATGCAGCTGTAGAAAAAGCTTACAAAGGCGAGAAGAAAATCGCTTGGTTCGAAGTATTCGCAGGTGAAAAATCCTTCAACCAATACAGCGAGTGGCTGCCAGAAGATACGCTGACTGCTGTTCGTGAATACCTGATCGCAATCAAAGGTCCTCTGACTACACCAGTAGGTGGCGGTATCCGTTCTATCAACGTAGCACTGCGTCAAGAGCTGGATCTGTATGCTTGCGTACGTCCTGTTCAATACTTCGATGGTGTTCCATCCCCAGTAAAACATCCTGAATTGACTGACATGGTTATCTTCCGTGAGAACACTGAAGACATCTACGCTGGCGTAGAGTGGGCTGAAGGTACTCCAGAAGTGAAAAAAGTAATCGACTTCCTGCAAAACGAAATGGGCGTGAAGAAAATCCGCTTCCCAGAAACATCTGGTATCGGTATCAAGCCTGTTTCCAAAGATGGTACTGAGCGTCTGGTTCGTGCAGCAATCGACTATGCTATCGATAACAAGCGCAAATCCGTTACCCTCGTACACAAAGGCAACATCATGAAGTTCACCGAAGGCGCGTTCAAAAGCTGGGGATATGCACTGGCTGAAGCAGAATACGGTGACAAAGTGTTCACATGGGCACAATACGATCGCATCAAAGCTGAAGGCGGCGACGCTGACAAAGCACAAAAAGAGGCAGAAGCAGCTGGCAAAATCATCGTAAAAGACGTGATTGCTGACGCGTTCCTGCAACAAATCCTGACTCGTCCAGCTGAGTATGATGTAGTAGCAACCCTCAACCTGAACGGTGACTATGTATCTGACGCTCTGGCAGCTCAAGTAGGCGGTATCGGTATCGCTCCAGGTGCAAACATCAACTACCTGACTGGTCATGCGATCTTCGAAGCAACTCATGGTACTGCTCCGAAATATGCGGGTCTGGACAAAGTAAACCCATCCTCCGTGATCCTGTCCGGAGAAATGATGCTGCGTCACCTGGGCTGGAACGAAGCAGCTGATTTGATCATCAACTCCATGGAAAAAACCATCTCTGCGAAAACAGTAACATACGATTTCGCACGTCTGATGGAAGGCGCTTCCGAGCTGAAATGCTCCGAGTTTGCTGACGCTCTGATTCAAAACATGTAAGATAGATTTGGGGACAAATTTTTACACTTACATTTTTGGAGGGGAATAGTTCATGGCATTCAACCGTAAAAAAATCGCTGTTATCGGTAGTGGCTTCACTGGTGCAACAACTGCATTCATTTTGGGGCAAAAAGAGCTGGGCGACGTAGTATTGGTTGACATTCCGCAACTGGAAAACCCAACAAAAGGTAAAGCGCTGGACATGATGGAATCCTCTCCCGTATTAGGCTTTGATGCGAACATCACAGGTACTGCGAACTATGAAGACATCAAAGATGCTGATCTCGTCATCATCACAGCAGGTATTGCCCGCAAGCCTGGCATGTCCCGCGATGACCTGGTTAACACCAATGCTGGTATTATGAAATCTGTTGCAGAGCAAGTAAAAACATATGCACCTAACTCTATCGTGCTGGTACTTTCCAACCCAGTTGACGCGATGACGTACACCTTCTTCAAGACGTCTGGCTTCCCGAAAGAGCGCGTAATCGGTCAATCCGGCGTTCTGGATACGGCTCGCTTCCGTACCTTCGTGGGTATGGAACTGAACGTGTCCGTAGAAGATGTAACTGGCTTCGTATTGGGTGGTCACGGTGATGACATGGTTCCATTGGTTCGATACTCCTATGCTGGCGGTATCCCATTGGAAAAATTAATCCCGAAAGATCGCCTGGATGCGATCGTAGAGCGTACCCGCAAGGGCGGCGGCGAGATCGTTAACCTGCTCGGTAACGGTTCTGCTTACTATGCACCTGCGGCATCCTTGGTACAAATGGCTGAAGCTATTATCAAGGACAAGAAACGCATTCTGCCATCCATCGCACTTCTGCAAGGTGAGTACGGCTACAACGATATCTACCTGGGCGTACCGACTTTGCTCGGTGCAAACGGTATCGAGAATGTGATCGAGCTGGATCTGACTGCTGAGGAGAAAGCAGCGCTCGACAAATCTGCTGACTCCGTACGCAGCGTGATGGCTGTTTTGAAATAGGTCAAAATACGTGTAAGACGCCTTTCTTCGGGAAGGCGTCTTTTGTGATTGATGAAAGTTGCTGTGGTGGGGGAAGAAGCGAATTTCCAGTCTACGCTTCGGCCTACGCCCCGCAAGGGGGGATTGACTGTCCGCTTCGGAATAAATGGCGGGAGCGCTTCAAACGTAGAAGTTTCGAGGAAGGTTTCCATAAGTGAAGCTGAAATTCCCCGCCATTTTTTCCTACGCTAGGTTGGGCTCCAGAGGCGCTTGGACTGGAAATTCGCTTCTTCTACGCAGCTTTTCAATAATGTTTTTTGAAAGTGGATCTAAGATGTGCCTACTCAAAACGTCATAAAAGCACGAATTGCATCTATAACTGTACGGAAGCACTGTCACATGTTTGGAAGGAGACCGCCCGAACGTAGAGAGGATACAGGCGACTGGAAAATATGTGGCAGGGCTTCTTCCCGACCACAACAGTTGAAAGACAACAAAGATTTTTGACGTAGATACCTTTACCTAAACGAGGAATACTACTGCCAAGCAAGCAAGTTCTATGAGCCCAGTCAGCGTGTCTTTACAAAAAAATTACTTGTTTTCCGCAATGAGCATTGGCAGACTGAATATGTAGAGAGAAGAATTTTTCAGGGGACGTAGGCTAGAAAATCGAGCGCAAGCATTGCAACGCTAGGGGGAAACACACAGATGATTAAAGTACTGGTAGTGGATGACGAAGCTTCTATTGTAAAGCTATTGCAATTTAATCTTGAAAAATCAGGGTTTCAAGTAGTGACTGCTTTTGACGGTAAACAGGCCTTGGATATGGTTAAAAGCGAGCAGCCTGATTTCATCATTCTCGATTTAATGCTGCCGAAGATGGATGGAATGGATGTATGTAAAACACTGCGCCAGGAACGTAATAATACGCCGATCTTGATGCTTACGGCTAAGGATGACGAGCTCGACAAGATTTTGGGGCTAGAGCTTGGTGCGGATGATTATTTGACAAAGCCATTCAGCCCAAGAGAAGTGATTGCCCGCGTGAAAGCGATTCTTCGCCGGTTTCAGACAGTGCCTGAAGCGACTACAGGGCCTCAAGAGGTGCTGCTTCAGTTTGGGGATATTCGCATCTACCCGGAGAAGTACGAAGTGTTCTGTAAAGACGTGAAGGTTGAACTGACGCCAAAGGAATTCGAGCTGCTCAACTATTTGGCGAGCCATCAAGGGCGCGTACTGACTCGCGATCAGCTGTTGAACGCTGTTTGGAATTACGATTTCATCGGGGACTCTCGAATCGTGGACGTGCATGTCAGTCATTTGCGCGAAAAGCTTGAGGATGATACGAAGAATCCGAAGTACATCAAGACGGTTCGCGGATTAGGATACAAACTGGAAGGATAACGGGGGATTTAAGTTGACTCGCTTTCGAATCAAACTAACTTTGACTATTCTGGGTTTAATCTCCCTCGTTCTTTTGGTGATGGGGATGTATTTTGCCAAGGTGTTGGAGAATTCCTATCTCCAGTCACTGAATGAGCTATTGTCCCGCGAGTCGAAGCTCGTCGCCCAGGCTGTCCGCTTCCCGAACGTTTTTAGCGATGAGGCGACGTTAGCAGAACGGGTCACACAAGTAGCACCAATAGATGAAGTACGGATTACGATCATTAACAAAGAGGGTCAGGTGATGTACGACAACTCGTCCCACGCGGATGAGATGGAAAACCACCAAGACCGGCCGGAAATGATGGCTGCGTTAAAAGGAGAAACGGGTATTTCTCGCCGTTTCAGTGAGACGCTCGGCTATGACATGATGTATGTAGCCGTTCCGGTTGAACTCAACAACGAAATATTCGGTGTCGTGCGGTCAGCGATGTCCATGAAGGATATTACCGATACGATCCACAAGATGTGGTACAGCTTGCTCACGGGCCTATTGGTTACTTTGGTAGTCGGATCGATTGTTGTTTCCCGCATTTCCTTTTCTATTATTCGTCCGATCGAGGAGATCACCCGGGTAGCCCGCAACATTACACAGCGCCAATACGAAAGCCGTGTGAGGATCAAAGCCAAGGATGAGATCGGCCAGCTAGCAGGCGCAATCAATTTCATGGCATCGAGTCTGGAGCAGCAGATGTACGAAATCTCGGAGAACCAACAAAGGCTGTCAGGTGTGCTGACGAATATGACGAGTGGTGTAATCTTCATTTCGGAGCAACGCAGGATCATGCTCGTCAATCCAGCGGTGGAGAAGCTGTTGGGGACAGCTGGACATGAAATCGTCGGGAAGCTGCACATTGAGGCAGGCAAGAGCTTTGGACTTAGCCAATATATCGACAGATGCCTCGACAGAAGCGAGAAGTTCCGTCAAGAGGTACACATCTATTATCCGCAGGAGCGTATCCTGGACGTGAATTTTGCTCCCTATATTAACTTCAAAGGGGAGTCAAGAGGTGTGGTCGTGGTGCTGCATGACATCACCGACATCCGCCGGCTGGAGAAGATGCGCAGTGACTTTGTTGCCAACGTATCTCATGAGCTTCGGACACCGATTACCTCGATCAAGGGCTTCACGGAAACCTTGCTCGAAGGCGCTATGCAGGACGAGGAGACGTGTCGCAACTTCCTGCAGATTATCTCGGATGAAAGCGAGCGACTATACCGCATGATCCGCGATATTTTGGATCTGTCCAAGATCGAGCAAAAACGAATTCCGCTGCACCTGAGTCAGGTACATTTGCAGGATTTGATTAGCTCGGCCGTTGCCATCATGCACGATCAGGCACAGCGCAAGGAATTGACGATCACACTTCCTTCACCAAAGCCTGATATTTGGCTGATGACGGATAAAGATTGCTTGCAGCAGATCATCTTGAATTTGTTGACGAATGCGATCGCCTACACGCCAGAAGGTGGAAAAGTCAACGTTAAGACACAAGCAGATAGCAAAAACATCACCATTCAAGTCATGGACACCGGGATCGGTATTCCTGAAAAGG
The DNA here is from genome assembly GCF_047229145.1 of Brevibacillus jepli. Classification (NCBI taxonomy): domain Bacteria; kingdom Bacillati; phylum Bacillota; class Bacilli; order Caryophanales; family Paenibacillaceae; genus Brevibacillus; species Brevibacillus jepli. The sequence goes on along the minus strand of NZ_JBFEFW010000018.1, from coordinate 63,197 downwards.
ATCTCACGCGTATTTTTGAGCGGTTTTATCGCGTAGACAAGGCGCGTAGCCGCGATTCAGGTGGAACAGGTCTGGGCCTTGCAATTGTGAAGCATCTCGTGGAAAATTTGCACGGACATATCAGTGTAGAGAGCTCGGAAGGAAGAGGGACAACCTTCACAGTCACACTCCCGATCACCTAAACGAACCAACTTCTGAAACATTTACACAAACAAAATAGTAGCTTTACTTCTACAATACAATCGCCTTGTACTATTTGACATGTCAGACAATAGAAGGGGGAAGAGGGAAATGACGCGGCATGCTTTTGAAGAACAGAAGGATATCTTGCACCGGAAGCTCATGACGATGGGCACGTTGGTAGAAGAAGCGATCCATAAATCCATTAAAAGTCTGGTAGAAAGAGATACTGAATTAGCTGAGCAGGTCATCGCAAGCGATTCTGTCATCAATGAGCTGGAGCAAGACATACAGAGCGATTGCTTCCGCCTCATTGCGCTGCAACAGCCGGTTGGAACTGATCTGCGTCGTGTAGGGACGATGTTGAAGCTGGTGACCGATTTGGAAAGAATGGGGGATCATGCCGTTTCGATTGCCAAGACAACCCGGCGACTGATGGCAGACCCGTACGTAAAACCACTCATCGATATTCCTATGATGGCTGATCACGTCAAGGCGATGGTACGAGATTGCTTAAATGCGTATATTGCACGCAATAAAGAAGCGGCAGAAGAGATCGCTGCACGTGACGACATTGTTGATAAGCTGTACTCCACGATTTTCCACGATCTGATTGAATTGATGACGAAAAACAGTCAGGCCATTTCGCAGGGAACGCATTTGCTCTTGGTCGCGCAATATTTGGAACGGATTGCGGATCATGTCACGAACATTTGCGAATGGATCATTTATATGTCAACCGGTAAAATGACGGATTTGAATAAATAATACCTGAATGGCAGAAGGCCGCTGTGAGCTATGAAATTGTAGCTTGCAGCGGCTTTTTCAATTGGTAGACAGACGCCTAATTTCCCTTTTGTGCATACAATACATCGATTCAATGGCAGCTAGAAGAAGTCCAGGAGGGAAAAGCAATGACGAGAAAAGTGCGCCACATATATGCCGCAGGGAATACTGCGCGAGGATACAAGACATTTTATGACTCCGTTTTGGGAGGATTGGACCGCGTTTATATTTTGACAGGGACGGTGGAAGGAATAACATCGCCACTGATCGAGTCGATCGGCAATCAAATGGCACAAAAAACAGATGAGGTGGAGTGGATTCATTCCCCATTTGTGAATGGACAGTTTGATGGTGTCATTCTGCCTGAATATAGGGTAGCGATTATGGATGGAAGCTATCCGCGCATTTGGAGACCGGCTTCCCCTGGTATAACGGAAATTCAGGTCAATTTGCAGGCGATGGTAAACATCGATAAGCTGGTAGATTACAAAGACCGGATTGCAGCTTGGTACGAGGAGATTTTTGAGTGGAGTGAAGATGCTTATCAAACCTTTGGTGAGGCACTGCGCATCCACGATGAGTGGGAGGCCCCTTACATTGAGAACCTGAACAGGGAAGAAGCCAACCGTATTACGGAAGAAGTAAAAGCGTTATTCTTCGGAGAGGAGCAATTAGAGAAGAAAGCAAAAGTGCGGCGCATGTACTTGGGGGCAGCAACTCCACAGGGGCCCGTCGATCATATTATGAAGCTGACCGATCAATTGGAGAAGCGCTATTTTATCAAGGGCAGACCAGGCTCAGGCAAGTCAACTATGCTGAAGAAGCTGGTGAAGGAAGCCCAAGCACGTGGCTTTGACGTGGAAGTGTACCACTGTGGTCTGGACCCGCACAGCCTCGATATGGTGATTGTTCCTGAGAAGGGCCTCGCCATTTTTGACAGCACAGCGCCGCATGAGTATTTTCCAAGCAAAGATACAGATGAGGTTATCGATATGTACGCACGCGCCATTACCCCTGGAACAGATGAGAAATACGAAGAAGAATTAATGGATATCAAGGTAAGATATACGCAAAAAGTGAAGGAAGCAACGGCCAGTCTGCTCGCTGCCAAGGAGCTCCGTGACCAACTGAACAACGCTTATCAGGAGGCGGTTGACCAGCAACGTTTAAAGGCCGTCACGCAAGCAATCGTCAGTAGATTAGCGAGGATGAGTTAATCGTATTCCGATAATCAGAATGAAACCTGTCTGACTGCTCATACTACAATAACGAAGATGATCGTTGTTGTATGAAGGAGGTGAGCAGCCGGATGGGTTTTGCTATGACGCTGGCTCTGTTACTATTCATCAATCCCCTCGATCCAACGAGCTTTTTGCAGATAGAGATGGAGAACAGAACGGTAGCTATTCTCAATCGGTCTGATTATTCTCTTCCCTTCGATGGTGTGCCTTTGGTCGATGACAGCAAGCTTGCGCGATTGGTGGAAGAATTGGCCAAACAGGCGTACATGGAACCGATTAATGCGACGATCAATAACGCTGGAGCCATCGTTTCTGAAACCAAAGGACGAAGATTAAACGACGTAGCTTTTCACGAACGCTTTTACGATTACTTTTACGGGACGGGCGCTGCTACAATGAATGTCAGCTACCAAGAGGTTTTCCCGAAGGTAGATAAGGCTCTCATGAGTCAGGTTCGCAAAAAAAGGATCGGACAATATGCGACCTACTTCAACGCAGGCAACCGCAATCGTGTGCACAATATAAAGCTCGCTTCACAGGCGATCAACAATTACGTGGTATTGCCAGGTGAAATTTTTTCTTTTAATAAGGTAGTGGGGAAGCGTACGAAGGAAAAAGGTTACTTGCAGGCGCCAATCATTGTAAGAGGAGAGCTGTCGGAAGGCATCGGGGGAGGAATCTGCCAAGTATCGTCTACGTTGTTCAATGCGGTAGACAAGGCGGGGCTGCACATTATGCAGCGCTATTCGCACACCAGAAACGTAGCATACGTACCCCCTGGACGAGATGCGACAGTGAGCTGGTACGGCCCTGATTTTGTTTTCCAAAACAAATACGCATACCCGGTCTTGATTCGAGCAATCGCTGGCAACGGAAGCATGTACGTGACCGTTCACTCTTTTCCTGAAATCGAACATGAGCCGCGAAATGTACCAAGTGTGCGCCGTACGACTCCTGAGGAAGCATTGGACGCTCCATCCATTATGAATGGAAATGAACCGACAATTCCTTGATGAAAAGGGAGGTGTCGGTTTTCTCGTTTTGGATACGAGGCTGCGGTGGGGAGAAGAATATTTCCAGACTAGGCTCAGTGCTCCGTCCCTCGGGGAAGCCTGGACTGGCCGCTCCGAAGGGATTAGCGGGGAAACGCAAAAGTGGTAGCCGCTACGTCGCGTGGGCACGGTTGCGTTTCTTTTGCCCGCCAATCCCTTCTCCGCTCGGTAGGACTCCACAAGTCGCTACGTCTGGAAATATTCTTCTCTGTCGTGACTGATTACGTTCTTCAATCTTTTAAGGCTTTCAAAACCCGGTGAAGACCGAAAGCTCGTAGAGGAAACAGGAGAAATAAGCGAAGATCTTTGGTACACCGACCGAGACGGAATGCAAAAAGCGAAATACGCCCTTAAGCGTCCACCTCTGAAACACATCCTGAAAGGACCACTTTGGACGCGGTTTCGCTTTTTGCATGGAGTCGGGCAGTGAATCCCGCAGCGGGTGGGACAAGAAGCTGAGCGTTTTCTCCTGTTTCCTCCCCACCACCACAGCCCGACCAACGCATGTTTTAAAATATTACCTAGTTAAAGTTTAACCTAAAGAAATAGTTGTCACGGAAAGAAAAACGCAGTATAGTTTTCATGTGTTAAAATTTCGTGTTCGAAATATTACCTAAGAAAGGAGTGCGTAAATGGATAAGCCATTACATATTCGAGACTTGTTGAAGCGATTGAACAAAACGTTTGGAACGATGGCTACAAAGGAACTGCGCCAATACGGTCTGACAGTCTCTCAGCTAATGGTCATTCGGGAAATCCATTGTGAACCAAAGACGATCGGTCAGCTCAGCAAAGCGGTTGATCTCTCGTACAGCACCGTATCGGGTATTATTGACCGTTTGGAGAGAGAACAAATGGTGGAGCGAATACGAGATGAGAACGATCGACGTGTGATCTGGATTCGCAAAACAGAGAAAATTACGGAGTTGTTCTCCAAGGTTAATCTATTCTCCGAAAGCTATTTTCATCATACCTTTCAAGGGTTTTCCGATGCGGATTTGGACAACATCATCTATTCAATGGAAACGTTGATTGCGAAACTAGAAGAAAGAGAAAGTTGAGGAGAAACCATGAAGCGAAAACTGGTTTTGTATGTCATTTTGCTCCTGTTCGTGGCTGGTGGTGGAGGGATCGGTTACTACTATTGGTATCAAGGTGCACACTATGTGACCACACAAGATGCCCGGATTGCAGGTGACATTTATCGGGTCATGCCCAAAATGACAGGCAAACTGACCGGACTCGCTGTCAAAGAAGGCGACACCGTCATTGCGGATCAAATCGTAGGGCAGCAAGATACAAGCAACGTTGCAACAACGATGCTAGAAAACAGCGTGTTGCGTTCTCCGATTACAGGAACCGTGATCAAGACGCAAGCAAAAGAGGGAGAGATTGTTTCTACAGGACAATCCGTCGCTCTCGTAATTGACGAAAGCAAATTGTACATCTCCGCCAATTTGGAAGAGACTGAGATCGAACGGCTGAAGCTTGGACAAAAGGTCGATTTTACATTGGATGCTTACCCAGGTAAGAAAATGGTTGGACATCTGATCGAGATCGGGAAAGCGACGAATTCCACATTTTCCTTGATGCCAGCGACCAACACGAGCGGAAACTTCACCAAGGTAACCCAGCGTATTCCAATCAAAATTGCTATTGATGACACAGCAGGTCTGGAGCTCGTTGCCGGATTGAACGCCGAGATCAAAGTGCACGTGAAGGAGATGTAATCAAGCATGAAAAAGACAGCACAATGGAAAGCAATCGCAGCAGTCATGGCGGCCGTCTCGCTCATTACCGCGGGCTGTAGCGAGACATCTTCTGCATCGCAAGCGGGGGAGACCGTCCCGGTTGTGAAGACGTGGAAGGTGACCTCTGCCTCTACGGGTGTCATCGCCAATGGTAAAGTGGCAGCATCTGAGGAGATCCAGGTCGTCTCCAAAGTATCGGGAAAAGCAGCCAGCGTGAACGCAAAAGAAGGCGCCGTGGTCAAGAAAGGCGACGTTCTGGTCACACTGGAGGCAGCCGACTATCAGCAGCAGATCAACCAGGCACAGGCAGCTATCGCCGGTGCTCAGGCAAAGCTGAGAGATACGAAAGCAGGAGCACGCAACGAGCAGCTAACGCAGCTAGCCAGTATCGTCACACAGGCCGAAGCCAGCCTGAAAGTGGTCGAGAGCAACTACAATCGGATGAAAGCACTGTTTGACGCAGGCGCTTTGTCTCCAGCTGAGCTGGAGAAATATTCACTTGATTTGGAAAAGGCACGCACGGGTCTGGAACAGGCACAAGCACAATACGATCTGGCAAAAGCAGGACCAACTGCTGACACGGTAGCAGCTCTGCAAGCGGAGGTAAGCCGTTTGGGCTCCAATCTGGAGCTGGCGAAAAGCAATTATGACAATACCATTATTCGTGCACCAATCACGGGTATCGTAGCCAAACGTTCGGTTGACCCGGGAGAAATGGCAGCAGCGGGGACACCACTGATGGTGCTCGTCAATATGGCAGAAGTCAAAGTGGAAGCAAGCGTGCCTGAGAACCAAATCAACCAAGTGAAGGTCGGTTCGACGGTAGATGTGAAGGTAGGCAGTCTGGGCGGAAAAGTGCTCAAAGGTACCGTTGAGTTTGTCTCTCCGATTTCCGATACGAACAGCAGCTCTTTCCCAGTCAAAGTGAAGGTAAATAATCAGGAGGGCTTGCTGCGTGCCGGGATGGTAGCTGAGGTGATGCTCCAAGGTCAGGCAACGCCAGGCACAAAAGTACCGACTTCTGCTGTACTGGAAAAGGACAACAAGCATTACGTCTATACCGTGGACGAAAATGTTGTGCATCAAGTGGAGGTTGCTGTGGAGAACGCGAGCGGCGACTGGACGACTGTCACGAATGGCGTAAAAGACAACGATCAAATTGTGCTGAACCCGACAGACAAACTGTCTGAGGGCAGTAAGGTGATCGCAAACTAACGGGGGTGTTGACATGGCGGAAGCGGTAGCACACCGGGAGGAGAAAAGCGGGAACGGCGGAATGTGGCTGTCTCTTCTCGCGATCCTCTCAGGTACCTTCGTTGCGATTCTGAACAACAGTTTGATTAACGTTGCCCTGCCCACCATGGTCAGTATTTTTGGTTCTTCCACAGAGACCATGCAATGGGTATTGACCGGATACATGCTGGCAAACGCCGTCATGATTCCGATGAGCGGTTCGCTGTCCGCAAAGTTCGGGGCGAAAAAAATATTCGTCCTCTCATTATCAGCGTTTACGCTTTCGTCTGTCCTCTGTGCGTTGGCGTGGAGTGATTCTTCGCTCATTGCCTTTCGTGTCGTGCAAGGTGTAAGTGGGGGGATGATCATGCCAATCGGGATGTCGATGATTTACATGATCGTTCCGCGCGAAAAGATCGGAATGGCATTGGGGATTTTCGGAATTGCATCCATGACTGCACCTGCTCTTGGCCCGACATTGGGTGGATATCTGATCGAGTTTTTGAGCTGGCAGTTTCTTTTTCTGGTCGGTGTACCTTTTGGTATTTTTGCGGTGATCATGAGTATGGTTCTCCTCAAGGAAACGCCGAAAAAACCAGAGCTGAAGTTCGACTTTTTGGGGGCATTTCTCGCCATCGTCGGATTTGGGTCACTGCTGCTCGCCTTGAGTAAAGGGCAGGCAGAGGGCTGGACATCCTTTTACATCGTCAGTCTGTTTTTCGTCGCCATCATGAGTCTGATCCTGTTTGTTTGGGTAGAGCTCGGAAAAGAGCAACCACTGCTTGATTTGCGTCTTTTGAAGATCCCTACCTTCACTATCAGTATTTTGACTTCTGGCTTCGTCATGATGGGAATGATGGGCGGAATTTTCTTGATGCCGATTTTCCTCCAAAACATTCAGGGAATGACGGCGATGGAATCAGGAATTCTGCTCATGCCACAATCGATTGCGATGGCGATCATGATGCCAATTAGCGGGAAGCTAATGGATAAGTACGGGATCGGCCCGATTGGGTTGATCGGATTGACCATTATGAGCGTCACAACGTATGAGCTGCACAATCTCGCTGCAGATAGCATGCACTCGTGGATCGATACAATCTTGACCATTCGCGGGATTGGGATCGGGCTATGCATGATGACGCTGTCGACAGTAGGGATGAATGCCGTTCCACGTACAAGCGTGGGGGACGCCTCTCCTCTGTCCAACGTTTTGCGTCAGGTCATGAGTTCGTTTGCGATTGCGATTTTGACGGTGATCATGCAGGCACGTCAAAATTTCCACATGGCGTCTATCTCAGACAATTTGAATACGGATATGGCCACACAGTTTATCGGCGGCATTTCAGGGCTTTACGCACAAGTAGGGGTAGATGCAGCGAGTGCAACAGGAGGAGCCAGCACGATTTTGTACGGCATGATGGCCAAAGAATCGTTGGTCCAAGGGATCGGGGATACCTTCCTCGTCTCGGTCATCCCTATTGTTCTCTCGATTCCGCTGCTGTACTTCCTGCATAAAAAGCCAAAAAAGAATCAAGAGATATCAGCACCACAGAAGGCCACAGCCTAATAGCAAGGGGCAATTCCGCAAGTCTTGTCGTAGACTTTCATGGAATAGCCCCTTCTGTCATTAAGCCATCAGCTTAAATAACCAATACAAAATCCGTCCGACGATGTAGCCAAGAAGAATCGTCCAGCCGATCTTCGCCCAAATACTCAGTCCTTTGACGAATTCACGCAAGCTTTTTCGGTGCTCCGGTTGCTTGTTCAACAGTGGCCACTCCTTTTGCTGGTTGGTTGTAGCGAATGAACAAATAAATACCGGCGATAATAATCAAGCCGCCGATCCATTGCGGAGGAGTTACCACCTCACCCAAGATGAAGTAAGCCAGAATCGCGGTTCCGATCGGTTCTCCCAAAATCCCCATGGATATCGTCGTCGTATTGAGCCATTTGATGATCCAGTTAAAAATAGAGTGACCGAGCAAGGTTGGGAACAGAGCGAGACAGAAGAACCAACCCCAATCAGCCGCAGGGTAACCGACGAGCGAATACCCGAGAGCCAGATCATAGCCGACGAGAATCACACTGGTAGCAGAATAGACGACGAGTGTATAGGCAAAGGACGACAGATGCTGGCGAACGTACTGCCCGACAAGCCAGTAGCCAGTCACAGTGACAGCTCCCATCAATGCGAGGAAATCACCCCACAGGGCCATGCCGCCTACCTGAAAATCACCCCAGCCGATTACGAAGCTCCCCACAATGGCTAGCAAGCCACCGGATAGGGCCAGCAATCGTATTTTCTCCCCAAAAAAGAAATAGCCGCCGATAAATGCAAATAATGGCTGCAAAGTAACGAGTACGGTAGAGCTCGCTACAGACGTGTAATTTAAAGATTCAAACCACAAGAGAAAGTGGCTAGCCAAAAAGGCACCAGATAAAATACAGAGTAGCCATACTTTTTTGGACATTTTACCAATTTCTGCGATGGCGCCACGATTCCAGAATAAAAAAGGAAGCGTTAGGAGAACGGAAAAAATAAGGCGATACGTAGCGATAATCGGTGCCGGAGCATCCGACAGCTTCACGAAGATCGCCGAGGTGGATATGGCGATCACCCCGATTAAGAGAGCCAAATACGGGGGGAATAACGGTTTTTCCAAAGATTGATTCATCAGTACACCTTCTTATGCGTGTAAGGTTATGTTTCTTTATTGTACAGTTGGATTGAAAAATTCACAATGTTATGTGTACCGCGTTGCTTGAAAGGTATTTTTTCAATCCGGTTATCCTACAGACATGAGAAACTTACAGGCTATTTTTCGAATGACTATTTTTTTTCTCATCCTCATCTGTATCCCGACGCGTAGCGATGCATTGCCGCTCACCTCCTTTCACATTTTGATTGATGTTGGTCATGGAGGTGTGGATTCGGGCACTTCTTATGGGGATTTGCACGAAAAAGATATCAATCTGCAAATTGCCAAACGACTGTACCGACAACTGACCGCTGCGGGTTACACTGTTGCTTTGAATCGACATGAGGATATTGCCCTGAGTGATGACAATCGTTGGTTGAACAATCGATCCCGGCATATTCGGGACCTGGCGCAACGCAAAAATTTGGCAAAAGAAATCGATCCCCAGATGATGCTCAGCCTGCATGTCAACTGGTCGCCTGATCCACGGCGTCAAGGCCCGATTATTTTGCATCAAAACACGGAAGAAAGCTACCTCTTGGCGGAGCTGCTGCAAAACTCGTTGAACAAGCTCACAGGAACCAACGATAAGCCTGTCAAGGGCAAGACGTACTACATGCTGCGCCATAACTACTGTCCGTCTGTCATCGTGGAGATGGGATTTATCAGTAGTGCGCACGACCGCGAAATGCTGACGAATCCTACATCACAAGAAAAAATCGCCCAAGCCATTTCAGAGGCCGTGAGCGAATACGTAAAGCTATCGGGAAATCTGAAAGCGAAGGCAAGCGTTGAGGAGAGCTGGTGGCGAAAATTAATGAGCAGTTTGCTGGATAAGCTTTGAAATGGTTACAAACTCGGCCTCCTTCTGAATTCGCGGGATGTACTGGCGCAGAACGGAGGCTGTTTTCTTGCCAGGGGGTCCGACATGACCAATCGCGATGCAGATCGGATGGTTTCCGATTCTTTGGCAGATCTTTTCCATTTGCTTCGTAATATGAGGGACAGTATAGATATCATCGAGAAAATATAGATTTTCTGCGAAAGGCACGCCCATTTCAGCTGCAACCTTGCCTGCAACGCTCTTGTCGGTCGTTTTGCTGTCCAAGTAGATCAGCCCGCGTTCTTTGACCACTTTCATGATGATACGCATGATCCGCTCGTCAGCCGTTATTTTTGAGCCCATATGATTGTTCATGCCAATCGCGTGCGGCACATCGTCAATCGCTTTCTCGACGCGACTGCGAATTTCTTCATCGGACAGATCAGCCGTGATGGCACCGGGACCTAGCCAGGAGCGTTTTCCTTTCATCGGCTCCATCGGCATATGCAAGATGACATCATGACCTTTTTGATGGGCGAGCTCGGCATCCTGCTTTGTACTTGGCAGAAACGGCATGACGGCGATAGTCAGAGGGACGGGCATCGATAAAATTTCCTCGGTCCCCTGCATGTTGTTCCCGAAATCATCGATGACAAATGCCATCAGCTTTTTGGCAGCGGGTTCGGGCTCTACACTCGGGTCAGCTGCCGCGGGAAATAAGCGAAAGGAAAGAACGAGTGCAAGTAAAAGAGGTATCGTTTTCCTCCAATTCATAGGATCACCTTCCTTGTCCAATTTTTTCATAGTCTGTTCAATCCGTTCGTTCTTTACGCGCGACATCTACAGCTTGGCTTTGGTGTTTGCCCTATGTTACGATTAAAGATAGTAGTTTTGTAACGAGAGGGGTCGAATTCCTTGAGTCATTTTGTGTTGATTGATGGAAACAGTGTTGCGAACCGAGCGTTTTATGCGCTCCCTTTGTTGTCCACATCGGCAGGACTGCATACGAATGCAGTGCTGGGCTTTACGACTATGCTGTTAAAAGTGTTGGAGGAAATGAAGCCAACGCATATTATGGTTGCTTTTGACGCGGGAAAAGTCGTTTTTCGCCATAGTGAGTACGCCGAGTACAAAGGGGGACGCAGCAAAACGCCACCGGAGCTGTCTGAGCAGTTTCCACTGATTCGGGAGCTGTTGGATGCCTTCTCGATCAAACGCTTCGAGCTGGAAGGCTACGAGGCTGATGACATTATTGGTACGCTGACCAAACAGGCAGATGAGCAGGCTTGGAAAACGACTGTCATTACCGGGGACAAAGATATGCTGCAGCTCGTGTCTGATCATGTATCTGTCGCTCTGACGCGCAAGGGTGTCAGCGAGATCGAGCTGTATACCCCACAAGAAATTCATGAAAAATACGGACTTAAGCCGTTGCAAATTATTGATCTGAAAGGCTTGATGGGCGATTCGTCCGACAACATTCCAGGAGTACCTGGTGTCGGGGAGAAAACAGCCTTGAAGCTGCTGCATGAATATGGCTCGGTCGAGCAAGTACTGGAAAATATCGATAAAGTCTCTGGCAAAAAGCTGCAAGAGAACCTTCGTGAGAATGTAGACAAGGCGAACATGAGCAAAGCCTTGGCAACTATTTTGCGTGAGGCGCCTGTTGAGCTGGATGTGCAGGAGACAGGCTATGACGGCTATGATGGTGTGCCTCTCAGCGAGTTCTTCAAAAAGATGGAGTTCAAATCGCTCTTGACCAAGATCAAAGTGGCGCAGCCAGCAGATGGGGGCGGACAAGCAGACGCCAAGCCGTTTTCTTTTGATTTGATTTCTGAGGAGAACAAAAAGGCATACGAATCCAAGCTGACTTCACCGATGGCTCTTTACATCGAAATGGACGGGGAAAATTATCATCGCGCGCCATTCTTAGGCATTGGACTGGCTGCAGAAGGAACGGTGATGTACGTTCCTTGGGATGTAGCGAAGGAATGGAAGGCGCTCTGTGCGTGGATGGCTGATCCAGCGAAAGAAAAGTGGGTATTTGACGGCAAGCGGGACACCGTTGGGCTGGCATGGCATGAGCTGGCGGTAAAAGGAATCAGCTTTGATGTTTACCTCGCTTCCTACTTGCTGAATGCAGCTGAGAGCAACCCGACCTTGGATAGCATCGCAGCACAATACGCACAGACGCGGGTACTGCCAGATGAAGAGATATACGGCAAGGGTGCCAAGAGACTCGTTCCTGAGACAGACGTATTGAGTGAGCATGTGGCGCATAAAGTGGCTGCGATTTGGCAGAGCGTACCGGTATTGCGCGAGCAGCTGGCAGAAAACGAAATGGAAAAGCTGCTCGGCGAATTGGAAGCACCACTGAGCATGGTGTTGGCCCTCATGGAAAAGCAAGGCGTGAAGGTAAACAGTGAGCGTCTCGTACAAATGGGGGAAGACTTGGACAAAAAGCTCGCGAGTCTGACAGATCAGATATACGAGCTGGCAGGTGGTTCGTTTAACATCAATTCGCCGAAACAATTGGGTGAAATTTTGTTCGACCGCTTGTCCCTGCCTGTATTGAAAAAGACGAAAACAGGGCCTTCTACCAGTGCAGATGTACTGGAGAAGCTGGCGCCTTATCACCCGATCATCGATGCGATCCTGACCTTCCGTCAGCTCGGCAAGCTCCGCTCTACGTATATTGAGGGCTTGACCAAGGAAATCCATTCGAAATCGAGCAAGGTGCACACGCTGTACAACCAGGCAACTACGGCGACAGGACGTCTGTCCAGTACGGACCCGAACCTGCAAAACATCCCAATCCGGATGGAGGAAGGCCGCAAGATTCGCGAGGCGTTCATCCCGTCAGAGGACGGCTGGTTTATGCTCGCGGCCGACTACTCTCAGATTGAGCTGCGGATTTTGGCGCACATCTCGCAAGACGCGAATTTGATTGACGCGTTCCAAAAGGGAATGGATATTCATACACGTACGGCCATGGACGTATTTGGTGTGAGCGAGGAAGAAGTAACCTCTTTGATGCGCCGTCAGGCCAAAGCGGTCAACTTCGGAATCGTATACGGCATCAGCGACTACGGTCTCTCACAAAACCTCAATATTACCCGTAAAGAAGCGGGTGACTTTATCGAGCGTTACTTCGATGTATTCTCAGGTGTGAAGAGCTGGATGGAAGAGATCGTGAAGCAGGCGAAGGATGACGGTTTCGTTACGACCTTGTTGAATCGCCGCCGCTACTTGCCTGACATTCGCAGCAGCAACTTCAACCTGCGTTCTTTTGCCGAGCGTACTGCGATGAATACGCCGATCCAGGGTACTGCTGCCGATGTCATCAAGCTGGCAATGATCCGCATGCAGGAGGCCATCGAGGAAAAAGGACTCGCTAGCCGCATGCTTTTGCAGGTGCACGATGAGCTTGTATTTGAAGTGCCGGAGAGTGAGCTTGAGGTCATGCGCAAGCTGGTGCCAGAAGTAATGGAGAATGCGTTGTCCCTCGATGTTCCACTCAAGGTGGACGTCAGTGATGGACGTACCTGGTACGATGCGAAGTAGGCATGCCTGGACAATAAAGATGGATAGACAGCGAGAGGAGGAGGGCATATGCCAGAATTGCCGGAGGTAGAAACCGTCGTTCGGACACTGCGTGGTTTGGTTATGGGCAAAACGATTGAGAGAGTCAGCGTCCATTTGGCACGTATTGTTCGCGAGCCAGATGACGTGGAAGCATTCAAATCCCTTTTGGTCGGACAAACGATTCAGGACATCCAGCGACGGGCGAAGTTCATTCAGTTTTTCTTAAATAAAGACGTACTTGTATCCCATCTGCGGATGGAAGGGCGCTATGGCGTGTATCAAGCGAATGATCCTGTGGAGAAGCATACCCACGTCGTTTTCCACTTTACAGACGGAACGGAGCTTCGTTATCGGGATGTTCGCCAGTTCGGAACGATGGATCTTTTCCCTAAAGGGAAGGAAACAAGCGTCGGACCTTTGGCAAAACTTGGGGTAGAACCGCTCGATGAGAGTTTTACCCCTGAAGTTTTGGGGAAATTGTTAAAGGGACGACCAACAAAAATCAAGCCGCTTCTTCTAAACCAGGAATGTATTGTAGGGCTGGGGAATATTTATGTGGACGAGTCACTCTTTAAAGCAGGTATTCACCCGGAGAAACCAGCAGGAAAGCTGACGGATAAAGAAGTCATCCGACTGCACGAAAGCATCGTCTCCACCTTGCAAGAAGCAGTGGAGCAGGGAGGCAGCTCCATTAAGTCGTATGTGAACGGACAGGGCGAGATGGGGATGTTCCAGCAATCGCTTTTGGTTTACGGACGAAAAGATGAGGCTTGCATGAAGTGTGGGGCCGAAATCGTTCGGTTTGTAGTCGGCGGCAGAGGGACACATATTTGTCCTGCGTGCCAAAAGATATAGTAGATAACATTTCGACCAAGGGAGGAGGATGGGCATGATACTAGGGTTAACAGGCGGTATTGCCACTGGGAAAAGCACCGTGACAGGCATGCTGCGAGAGCGCGGAATTCCTGTCATTGACGCTGATCAGATCGCCAGAGAGGTCGTAGAACCAGGCAAACTGGCATATGAAGCGATCGTGCGCCATTTTGGACGAGAAATCCTATTGGAAGACGGTCAGATTGATCGGAAAAAACTAGGTGAGATCGTGTTTTCGGACGAGTCCGAGCGTCAAAAGCTGAACGCCATCGTCCATCCCGAGGTACGCCGAGTCATGCGGGAAGAGGCCGAAGCAGCGGAAGCGAATGGAGCCGAAATCGTCTTTATGGACATTCCTCTCTTGTACGAGAGCAAGCTTACGCACATGGTAGAAAAAATTGTGGTCGTTTATGCACCGTACGAGATGCAATTGGCGAGAATGCTGGAGCGCGACGAATTGGAAGAAGAACAAGCACGAAAAAGATTGCGGGCGCAGTTTCCGATTGATCAGAAAAAGCAGGAAGCAGATTTTCTGATCGATAATTCCGGCTCGCGGGAAGAAACCGAGCGGCAAGTAGAAGCGGTATTGGCTTCGATCCGGGCGGAGCGGCAATCATGAGCTTTGGCAAACGTGCAGCATTTATCTTGCTCATTTTAATGAGCGTATTACTGCTGCTAAACACGCCATTGGTGTGGAAATGGATGTATCCGATCAAGTATGAGCAACAGATTGTGACGGCTGCTTTGAAATATAAGGTAGACCCTTATCTCGTATTGGCCGTCATTCGTTCCGAGAGCGGGTTTGCGACAGATCGTGTTTCGAAAAAAGGTGCAGTAGGTCTCATGCAAATCATGCCGGATACAGCGGAGTGGATCGTCAAGGAGGCGGGCTTTCGCCCAAAGGACAGTCAATACTTGTACGACCCTGTCATGAACATCGAGATCGGGACATGGTATCTCGATTTTTTGCTGTCCCGCTATGATGGAGACATCGTCAAGGTCATTGCCGCCTACAACGCCGGTCCGGGAAAAGTAAACGGATGGCTTGCGAGTGATCAATGGGATGGAGAACGAGAGACGATTGAGGACATTCCATACGGTGAGACCCGCCAATATGTGCAGCGAGTGCTCTATTATCATGATCGTTACAAAAATATATACGACTTCCAATTACGTTAAAATAAGCGCTAATAAAGCCGTTTCTCTGTAAAAAAGAGGGCGGCTTTTGCTGTTATTTTGGGCATGGTAAAATGTCCAAATATTTATTTTTCAGTAAAACACATTGATAATTGTGTCATACTTATTATAATAAAAGTATCTGATAAGCGTAACTCAATTCGAAAGGGGTTTCTATATATGACAATCAAAATTGGTATTAATGGTTTCGGCCGCATTGGTCGCATGGTATTCCGCCGCGCTATCCAGGACCCCAACATTGAAATCGTTGCAATCAACGCCAGCTATCCAGCGGAGACGCTTGCACATTTGTTGAAGTATGATACGATTCACGGACGCCTGCAAAATAAAGTAGAAGTACAAGATAACAAAATCATCGTAGATGGCAAAGCGACAGTCGTACTGTCTGACCGTGATCCGCTGAAGCTGCCTTGGGGCGAGCTCGGAGTAGAAATCGTAGTGGAAGCTACAGGCAAGTTCAACAATCGTGAAGGCGCTGGCAAGCACCTGCAAAGCGGTGCGAAAAAAGTTGTCATTACAGCACCTGCAAAAGAAGAAGACGTAACGATTGTGATGGGTGTAAACGAGGGCATCTACGACCATGCCAATCATCATATTATCTCCAATGCTTCCTGCACAACCAACTGTCTCGCACCGGTGGCAAAAGTGCTCAACGATGCATTCGGAATCGAACAAGGTCTCATGACTACGATTCACTCCTTTACAAACGATCAGGTGAATCTCGACAATCCGCATAAAGACCTGCGTCGCGCACGTGCAGCTAGCGAGTCCATCATTCCAACGACTACTGGAGCTGCTCGTGCAGTAGGAAAGGTTCTGCCAGAATTGAATGGCAAGCTGAATGGTTTTTCACTTCGCGTACCGACTCCAAACGTTTCCGTTGTGGATTTGGTGATCAACACGAAGAAGCCAGTTACGCTAGAAGAAGTAAACCGTGTCCTGCGTGATGCGAGTGAAGGCAGCATGAAAGGCTATCTCGAGTTCTGCGACGAGCCGCTCGTATCCAGTGACTTCAATGGCAATGATCATTCCTCGATCATCGATGGTCTGTCTACGATGGTGATGGGAGACAATCAGGTGAAAGTGATTGCTTGGTACGATAACGAGTGGGGCTACTCCTGCCGTGTCGTAGACCTGGTTCGCCACGTATCCGAGCAGCACAATCAATCTGCAACCAAAGAAGCAGCTGCAGTTGGTGTAAAATAAGTAGAATAACCAAAACCCCTTTGCCGATTTGATTTCGAGCAAAGGGGTTTTTCGTTGCTTCGTTTGTAATTATGATGGAGATGATTCCTCTAAGGTAGTTACATTAAACAGATCATCATCTTCAAAGCCGACAATAAACAGTCGAATGTTTGCTTTGAGGTCGAGATCATAAGGGCTAGGAACGTCGTTTCCTCGGCCGTCTTTTAACACGCGTACAGTCGGACGATGCGAATAGTCTGGATCGACTCGACTCACTACCCCGACTTCACCGGTATTCAGAACGACGCTGCTTCCGATCGGGAAGATGGCAATGTGCTTGATAAATGCGTTCACGAGATGATGCTCGAACAACGTACCACCAGAGCCTAGCAGGTACTCAACGGCATCCTGTGGCATGTACCGCTTGCGCCATGGGCGTGGGGAAGTCAATGAGTCATATATATCACACAGGCCGACGATTTGTGCGAATTCGTGAATTTGCTTGCCGGATAATCCCTGTGGATAGCCGCTTCCATTCAGCCGTTCATGGTGCTGCAAACAGACGTGTGCAGACAAGAGTGAGATGTCATGCTGCTTTCGCAACAAGTTAAAGCCGAGCATCGTATGCTCTTTGGCGATTTCCTTCTCTTCGTCCGTCCAACGCTCCGTTTTTTGCAACAGCTCTTCAGGCAGGTTGACTTTGCCGATATCGTGCAGCATGGCACCAATCCCCAAGTTCATGAGCTGCGTGCGATTGTAGCCCAGAGACATGCCCACAGCAGTCGCCAGAACGGCCACATTCACGGAATGATGGTACAAGGATGGCGAATGAGTAGAGATCGTCGTCAAGTGCCCAACCATTTGCTTGTTTTGCATCAGGTCGTCCAATATGGAACTAAAGGCACGTTGAAAGTGAAGGCCCATTTCTTTTAAGGAGATTTTCCGGGCCAGTTTGTTTGAATTGGTAATTTGCTTGATCGTCTTCTCGATGGCTTCCACTGCAACTTGTCTGGTTTGTGGGCGAATCACTTCTTCCACAACGATGTCTTGGGTACGTGGATCATCGATGTACACCGAATCAACACCAGCTCGCTCAAGGCCAGCAATCAGGCGATCCGTTAAGAGCATACCTGTCCCGAGTAGCACCTTCCCATCATCTGTGAAGACCGTACGTCCCAATTTCATTCCAGGCTGTAGGTGCCTTAAAGATACTAAACGCATGACTATCCCTCCAACAGTACCATAATTGTACTCCATTCGACTTATGCTTTAAATAGGTACAAGGATTGACTTGACTTCTGATGGGAAGATGAGGGACACTGTAGACAAGTATTGTCAGTATTGGAGTTGATTCTGATATGCGTTGTCCATTTTGCGAATATAATGGGACTAGAGTCCTGGATTCACGTCCTTTCAATCATAATAAATCCATTCGACGCCGTCGTGAGTGCGAGGCTTGCGAGCGCCGTTTTACAACCTTTGAAATGGTAGAAGAAACACCTTTGTTAATTGTGAAAAAGGACGGAACGCGCGAGGAGTTCAGTCGAGACAAGATATTGCGCGGGTTGGTGCGCGCTTGCGAGAAGCGCCCCGTACCGCTAGAAGTGCTGGAAAATGTAGTGAACGACATTGAAAAAGAGCTGCGCAGCTGTGGACAAGCGGAGATCCCCAGCAATGACGTTGGGGAGAAGGTCATGGAGCGTTTATACCATGTAGATGAGGTCGCTTACGTTCGTTTTGCGTCTGTATACCGTCAATTCAAAGATATTAATGTATTTATGAAAGAGCTGGAGGAGCTTTTGGCACAAGCGCGGAACAGCTCGTTCCCAAAAGAATAAATAAACGCCTTACGCCAGTGACTTGCAACTTCTCTCTCACGCTCTAGCGGCCGATCCGCCAGGGCTTCTTTGGCTTTCCAGCTGATTTTTCCGCGATTGAATGGGCAGTCATGCTATAATAAGAGAATCGAATTTTGTCAGGAAGGAAAGATCTGATGCGTCGTTTAGTTTGGAACGAATTGTTGCCGAAGGATCGTTACCTGGTGCGGATGGCAAGACCAATTGGCTTTGCCGAAATGGGTTTCGTCACGCTGCTATACTTGCCGATCATCGGTGTCGAATCGTACGCTCTCTACCAACTGCTCGTCCATGGCGTGCAGGAAGTGAGCGGAGCCTCTACTGAGGGGACCCATCGCAGTTTGATGCTGACGACTTCGCTTTCTCTGGATCGGCTATTGGATGCGCGTGAACGTCTGGAGGCAATCGGGCTAGTCGAGGTGCGCCGCAGGGAAAATCAGCAGCGAGATTATTATTATGAATACTTGATCAAACCACCACTTAGTCCGGGAGAGTTTTTTGCAGACTATGTACTTTCTTTGATGTTGTTAAACAAAATCGAAAACGTTCGCTATTCGCAACTGCGCCAGCATTATGCAGATTCACTTGGCAGTCAGTTGGAGCAGGAATATTCCATCGTCGAAAACGTCACGAAAGACTTCCACGATGTTTTCCAGTCGTTGAAGCCATCAGAGCTGGAAGTGAAAAAAGGATCGGAGCGCGATCAGTTTTTGACCGAGATGGAGACCAACTTCCCACAAGCGCCGATGAAATCGGGCTACGAGGCACAAGTGAACCATTCGCTGAGTGTATCGTCCCTGCGCTTATACCTGCCGGATAATGCGGACTCCTCCAAAGTTTTGGAAGGCAAGAGCATGGAGCTGTTATTCTCGCTATGCCATTTCTATCAGCTGGACAGCTGGGGGATGGGGCAGGAGCTGCGTGATTGGACGTTGTACAAGTCGGATCGCAGTCTGGACGGAGAGGTGTTGCGCAAGCGATTGGTGCAGCGCTACACAGAAGACAAGCTGTATCGAGCAGTACCTGCAGCTGGTACGGCAGAGGATGGCTGGGGACCTGGCCGCTTGCCTGAGCCTGGCAGTGAAGCCTTTATCCGCGCTTGCCGCCAGCTATCTCCGGTGACCCTGTTGGAAAAGGTTGTGGGTGGCAGAATCAGCAAGGTGTTTTTGGAGCGGGCAGAGACGCTCGTATTTGCGGATGGGATGCAAGCAGAAGTCGTCAATGCTCTGTTGCTCCATACGTTAGCCAGCATGCAAATGGAGCTGCCGAAAGCGTACATGGAGACGATTCGCGATAGCTGGAAGGCCAAAAGGATCGCGACTGCTGACGAGGCAGTGAAGCAGATCGTCGAACGTGCAGACCAGCGGGCACAAACAGCAGACAAGCCAAAAGCTGGCAAGAAGGATAATACTCCTGTTCGACGGAATGGCCGGGCGATTTTGCAGGACAAGCTGCCTGCATCTGTTGAGTGGCAACTGTCGCAGGAGAAAGCCGCGACGGACGCTGAAAAACAACAGTCTAAGCAACAGTCTATTCAGGATTTTCCAGACTTGCAGAAAAGACTGGAAACCTTGCGAAAACGGAAATAAGGAGTGTGAGGGAACGTGGAATCTATCAGTGAGTTCATGCAAGAACTCGCCAAACGAACACCGCGTCAGTTGCTGACACCGGACCAGCAGCTAGATAAAATGTTCCGTTCGTCAACCTATTTAAAAGCATTTCAACAAGAGAATCCCGCGTTGACCAGGGAGGATTACCTTCGCTCGCTCTCCAGCATATATACGGCAGTCAAGGAACAGTATTGGTGTGAGCGTTGTCCAGGGCTTGGCGAATGCCCGAATCTGGTCAAAGGCCACAGCACCCAATTGGAGCTGGCTCACCACAATATCGTCAGCTCCATTACTCCCTGTTCCAAGCAGCTGTCACATGAGGAAGAGCTCCGCCGCCGCAGGCTGATGCGCAGCTACTACGTATCCGAAGAGACAATGAACGCGAGCTTCGAGGGCTTGGTCATTGATTCCGGCAACCTGTCTACGGTAGATGCAGCGATCCAGTTCTGCGAGAAAGTCGGAACTGGCGAGCGGGTAAAAGGGCTTTATCTTCACGGTCCTTTTGGCGTAGGGAAAAGCTATATCATGGGAGCAATCGGTCGCGAGCTCTCAGAGCGCAATGTCGCGTCCTTGCTGGTTTATGTGCCCGACTTTATCCGGGAAATGAAGGACTCGATCTCGGATCAATCGTACGCAGGGAAGCTGGAGCTGCTGAAGGAAGTACCTGTATTGATCCTCGATGATATTGGCGCGGAGAACCTGACGCCATGGGTGAGGGACGAGATTTTGGGGGTCATTTTAAATCAGCGGGCTAACAACCACTTACCTACACTGTTTACCTCGAATTACTCGTTGGATGAACTGCAGGAGCATCTGTCCATCTCCAACGGCAATCGGATCGAACAGACAAAGGCGGCCCGCATCATGGAGCGAATCCGCCACTTTGTCGATGTGTATGAGATTTTACGCAAGAACCACCGTTCCTAGTGCTTGTGTCCAGAGGCGAGAGAGCTCCCAATAAGTGAGGGCGAGTACCTCTCTCGCCCGATGGTACGGTCCAAACAGGATGTGTGACGTTGTCCCTACAGGTGAGGCGACAATGCCCAGTGATTCAGCCATGACCATCGCACGGGCCAAATGATAGTCGTGGCTGATGATCAAGGCGTCTTGTACATGATGCTCTTCCATGACCTGCTGGCCGTACAGCAGGTTTTCGTATGTGCTGGTTGACTTTGTTTCGAGTAGAATGTCCTCTTCTGGAATCCCTTTGGCAACCAAATAATTTCTGCTGACAGCCGCTTCCGTAATCGTTTTGCCTTCTCCAAGACCACCTGTGACTAACAGCTTCGATACATAGCCTTCTTCATACAGGATCACCGCCTGCTCCAGTCGTTCGCGCAGACCAGGACTAGGCCCCTCACCCCAGACAGCTGCTCCGAGGACGATGCCGACTTCTGCATGCCGAGCCTTGGCTCCCTCAATTGTCTGTTCGATGCGGTACCAGTTGTAGCCCGCCCAGATCACACCGAGCAGCAAGATAATCCCCATGCCTATCAAAATACCTCGCCAGCAAGGACGCTGTACCCTTGCAGTTCGATTTTTCATTCTTCAGATTCTCCCTTGTATTCGCTCTTTTATTAGGAAACTTTCTTTCATAACTAAGACGTATGAAAAGAGGTCTAGTTACAACGTTTGACATATGCCTGACATGAAAAACTAGTAAATTGTTTCTTGCTCTTTGCCGATATAGTAATGGTGGAATGGTTTCGAAGAACAGCAAATTTCATACTTGCGAGGGAGGCTAGCAATGTTATTCTGGAAAAAAACGATGCTCTTGTTTCTGGCCGTCCTGCTATTAGTGGGGACTGGAAACGCAGGGGTAGGATTGGCTGCCGATGAAATCAGCCGACTCGTTCTGTCCAAGAATGAGGTAACATTGGAAAATGGAGATTCTACCAAATTGACGGCTACCGCTATTTATGTGAGCGGAAAAACGGAAGACGTCACCGTCAAGACAGAATGGACGACACAGGACGCGAATATCGCTTCTGTTTATGCCGGACAGATCACAGCCAAATCGGTAGGGAAATCTACCATTACAGCTACTTACATGGGTAAGCCTGTCGTAGTGGGTGTGACTGTAACTAAAAAGGTAAAGGCACTGACAACAGAAGATCAAACGTTGAATGTAAGGATCGGCAATACGGAAAACGTAAAGCTGGCAGCTGTATACAGTGATGGGACAACGGAAGACGTAACGACCCAGGCAGACTGGTCCATCGACAATCCTGCGATTGCGACAGTAGTAAACGGGGCAATCAAAGGTCTGAATTCAGGAACAGGTACAGTGACAGCGAAGTTCGGCAGCCAGACGACGACGATCTCTGTCAATGTAGAGATTGCACACAGACTGGAGCCTAGCAAAAACCAGGTTTCACTCTTGTTGAACGGGGAAGAAAAAATCAAGCTCAAGGCTATTTTCCCGGATGGAAGTGTAACGGATGACGTTGCCGACAAGGCTGAATGGTCTTCAGATAATACAGCAGTAGCCGATGCGCTCAAAGGTAACATCAAGGCTTATGGAGCGGGTACAGCGACGATTACTGCGAAGTACGGAACAAAAACAGCGACGATCAAGGTCGATGTGGATACGACGCAAAAATTGGAACTAAACAAGCAAAACATCTTCCTGAATGTGGGAAAAACAGAAGACATCGAGCTGAAAGCGACTTATGCCAATGGTGGTGCATCCACTGTCGTGAACGACAAGGCAGAGTGGTCTTCCGATCGTGAGGACGTAGCGTACTACAGCAACGGCAAAATCCACGCGGTCAAGTCCGGTGAAGCAGTGATTACTGCGAAATACGGAAACAAATCCGTTCAAGTACGAGTAGATGTTGAGGTTCCTCGTTCCTTGTATATCGTACCTGCTTTCTTGACAATGAAAAGCGGGACAACGAAAGATGTGGTTGTAAACGCGTCCTTCGCGAATGGTACAAGTGAGGATATCACTTCTAAAGTAGAGTGGTCTTCGGACAATGCAGATGTCGTGTTTGCAAGCGGCAAAACCATATCGGCCTATAAGGCTGGAACTGCGAATGTAACGGCAAAATACGGCGGAAAAACAGCGACACTGGTTGTTGATGTAGACGTACCACAAAACTTGTCCGCGGATACCACGACAGTAGCAATCCCGGTCGGTGGCGCGAAGCAAGTGAAGGTAACGGCATCCTATCCAGATGGAAGCACTCCTGCTGAAGATGTCACACAAAAAGTGGTTTGGTCCTCCAGTGCTCCTAACGTAGCTAGCGTGCGCCAAGGCTTGATCACAGGTGTATCGACAGGTGCAGCGACCGTAACAGCTACATACGGAACACGCACAGTGAACATTTCCGTATCCGTTGGTGTCATGCAGACATTGACTGTGGACAAGAAAAAGATCGTGCTTGGCAATGGCAAGTCCGAAACGGTTAAGCTGACAGCAGCTTACGCAGATGGAACGACCAAGGATGTAACAGATACAGCGACATGGAGTACGGCTTCTGCTGCTGTAGCAGAAGTAATGAACGGCAAGATCACGGCAACGGGTGCAGGAAAAACGACCGTAACGGGTACCTTTGACGGCAAGTCCGTAACGATTGCAGTAGAAGTAGACCAAGCGACAAATCTCTCGGTCGACCCTCGCCTGCTGATCTTAAACGTCAACGAATCAAAAGAGATCAAGCTAACCGCAACAGATTCCGCTGGCGATTCGGACAATGTGACCAACGATGCAGAATGGTCCTCGTCCTCTGTAAAAGTAGCGGATGTAGTAAACGGCCGCGTAACAGGTCTCTCAAACGGACGTGCGACGATCACCGCGAAATACGGCGGCAAATCGATCAGCATCCCGGTAGAAGTCGGAATCGTGAGCAAGCTGGAAGCAAACAAGCGTTATGTATCTACGAAGTCGAACACTACCGTACAAGTGACCTTGACAGCTACGTTCTCAGATGGCCGTACCATGGATGTTACCTCTATGGCTGACTGGAAGACGAGCAACTACAAGGTAGCAGACGTATCCAAGGGCCTCATTACAGGACGCGCTTACGGAAAAGCGACGATTACAGCCAGATACAACGACAAGAGCGTATCCATCCCAGTCGATGTCGATACGTTGAAATACTTGAAGACAGATGTCGTCCAAATCGTCATGAGCAAGGGCGAAGTGAAGCAAGTGAATGCCATCGCTACTTATATGGATGGCTCTGAGCAAAATGTCACCAAGCCAGCTCTCTGGACAACGTCCCGCCTGTTAGTAGCCGATGTGAAGGACGGTGTGATCAAGGCGACAGGGTCGGGTAAAGCGACGATTTATGTGCAATATGGTGGGAAGAAGACACCGATCGTGGTGACGGTGAGATAGTAGATTGATAGGGAATAACAGGGAAGCCAACCGGTTGGGATCGGTTGGCTTTTTCTTTGGTTTTTTCAGCAGGGACGGGGATTTATCAGATTTTTTCGCTTGCAGTGTACGGTGGGCGTATGCTATACTGATTTCACTGAGGCGGTAAACGCTGGAAGTACTTTCATATGGGGCATTAGCTCAGCTGGGAGAGCGCTACACTGGCAGTGTAGAGGTCAGCGGTTCGATCCCGCTATGCTCCACCATATTATAGACACTAAACACTTGGATTCCCGAGTGTTTTTTTGTTTTATTAATTTATTTTTTTGCTGTTATTCTCTTTGCGCACAGTACATATTCTTGGAAGTAATTTTTGATTGGATTTTAGTTTGCTATCCTTTGTTCAAGTATTCTAAATTTTTGGAAATTAAAAAGCGCTCAGCAGAAAGTTAGGGCCTAAGCGACTATTTATGGTTTTATAGAAACAATAGGTCAGCATAGTATATACGCATCTTGATGAATCTAAGTGAAAACATGGATAATACAAAGTTATTCTTAGAGTTTCAACTTCTGAACATATACTTACATGGTAGAATAGGGATTAAAAGGAAGGTTACTCTACAAGATAAAAAATTTACCAGATAAATTGACGAAAGGGTGTTTTTTATCATGATGTTTCAAGAATATAATGACGAAAAGGGCTGGAAAAAATACTGTATAATCATTAATGGAGAAACATTAGATATTACAAATACATATGTTAGCAGTCTTAGGGATCGTGTGTTTAGTTTGCACTCGTATGATTATGAAGATTCGTTGAAAATTGCTGATACTTATTCATTTCGAGAATTAGTATTCAATAATTCAATAGTTAGTTATATATCAAATATTTCTCTTTTCCTTCCAATTGAAGGGGTGGAGTTCAGTGATTATTTAAGAATTATATCGGAAAATGATACTAAGCTGAGAGTTTGTCATGAATTCAAGATAGATGACTTTGAACATTGGAAAAAGCCTTGGAGTATCGCGGAATATGCTAAAGTTATGAAAGAGTTTACTACAATGAGAGGACTTTCTTGGGATGAAGATGAAGTAATTACAAATGGATTCTCAATAATTTGGGAGATTGATAATCTAGATATGAAAGTGAGAGATTTCTACGAACGGAGTTCTCCAATTGCACGAGAGATTCATGATCAATCTATTGTTATTTTAAGATCGCAATCTAGCCCAAATACGTTGGTAAGTTTATTTAGCTTTCCTGAGCATATTAAAATCGCTTGTGAGCAATATTTGTTATTTTTTGTTACTTTTTTAAAAGAAATTGGAATTAATGCTACTGGAGACTTAGTTCATCAAGCTGGAGATGTATTATTTTCTATTACCCCAGAATCAAAAGAAATTGCACTTGAACAAATTCAAAGAGCCTTACAAATCTATCTACAATTACCTGAAAATCCTGCTTTCCAAAATTATCAACTTACAACTAATGATATGAATGTTCAACAACTAATTGCAACAATCCAACATTTTCAATCACAATTAATGTTTTATCAATCAATGTTGCAATTACAGCAAGCAACAATTCAAGCACAACAATCGACAATCGATGTATATCTGAAAACAATAGGTGCTTCTCATGTGAGTAATAACATTCAGCCTATTTCAACTTATGTTAAACAAATTTCAGATGGGCAAAAGGTTGAGGATAATATTAGCTTTTTAGGCGGTAATGTTTCGCTCACAAAATACCAAGGGAATGGTTTTGAAATCGATCTTCCTCGATTATATAACTTGGTTAAAGAATGGGTATTTAAAAAGAAAAACTAATAACGGACTGAGATTCATATGATGAATGTAATCGAATCGTTTTTGGGGCTGTTAACTTAACCACCGCGGGAGAGCGCTACACTGGCAGTGTAGAGGTCAGCGGTTCGATCCCGCTATGCTCCACCATATAGGAACTACAGAAACGGCAGAGATGCCGTTTTTTATTTTGATTCAAGCGCTCATCAAAAATCTCTCCATCATTTTTTTGAACTCATGGTTAACTTGTGATCCTCACCATTTCAGCACATCATTCTTGAACATGAAAAGCCGTATAAGGTTTTGTGGAAAAATTCGCTGTTTTACCCTTTATTTTCTGCCTAACCTTCCAATTTGCTTGCATGTTATACAATGAAAGCGAATTGAGAAAAGGGAGGCGTATGAAGATGAGTAAACATTTTCCAACTTTCCAAATTGAGATGACGATCGAAGAAATCGGTGCGGAAGGCAACCGATATATTGCTTCTGAATGGAGATCTTTGTACGAGTCGATGCACGAACAATTGACGGCTGCTTTTCTTGAAATCGAGGATGCAGCTTATGGTCTTTTTTTGGATCAATTGATGCCTGCCGTGTTTGACAGGCTGGTAGATGCCGGATTTGTGGTATCGGAGACACTCAAGGAGGACGATTTTGTCATCGGCAAAAACTTGATTTTTCGAAACTCGCTTGAAAAATGGGGCACGGAAGACAACAGATCACGAGTATTCTGGAACGTTGTCCGAAATCAGCAAGGGCAGCCTATTGGAACTTTGCTGACAGAAATCCCCCACTCTCATCTGAAATTTGATATCCCGCAAGCTCCAGTCTTATATACATTGCAGGAGAGCGTCAAGGAGCAGATTGTCCAAGGAATTCGGCAACTCAAGGAGTAGGAGATGCGGCGACACTAATCAAAGCGGGAGACCGCAACACTGGCAGTGTAGAGGTCAGCGGTTCGATCCTTCTAAGCTCCACCATACAAGTAACTACGGAAACGGCAGAGATGCCGTTTTTTCTTTTTGTAATATGCCGCGCCTCTCTGAAAAAACGGAGCGAAAAGATAGTATCATCCCGCTCCGTCCATCCTTCTTTCCCCAAACTCACAAATTCATCAAACTGCGAAACGCTTTTATTTTCCCTCTACTAACAGGAATCTCCGTCTGACTGTCATCATTCATCTTAATCAAATACGTATTATTAAACCAAGGAATAATTTCTTTAATATGCTTCACGTTCAATATATAGTTCCGATGACTTCGAAAGAAACATCGGGACCGGTTCAAAATCTCCTCCAGCTCATTTAAGGACAAGTCGCACTTGTCGATACTCTCTTTTGTTGCAATATATAAATCTCTCTCCCGTACAAACGCAAAGAAAATCTGCCCGACAGGGATCGGGATGATCTTGTTGGTCTTCCGGATGCAGACATGCTCTTCCATCGGGGGAACCGTTGCGGTGCGGTCATTCACGGCTGATCGGTTCCTCAGTGTCCTCACTTTTTGGATCACATCGTCCAATTTCGATTCCATGATCGGTTTGGTCAAATACCCCACAGCTAGCGTGGCAAAGGCCTCCAGAGCGTGTTCATGGTAGGCAGTCGAAAATACGATCATGGGGGGATTGGACATCTGATTCAATGTTTTGGCAAATTCAAGCCCATTCATCCCAGGCATCTGAATATCAAGCATAAGCAAATCAGGCTCAGAATTGATAATATGGGGCAATGCTTCCAGCGGATTGGTATAGATTGCGTCCACATGGATATCAATATATTTTTTCAGCAAATATTCCAATTCGGAACAAATGGCCAGCTCGTCGTCAATGATGATCGTTTTCAGGAGCATCTGGATGCACTTCCTTTTCAGATTCGGATAACGGAGCGACAAAGGATACGACTGTTCCCAAACCAGGCTTGCTTTGAATCGTGAGGCCATATTTTTTGCCATAAATGGATCGAAGCCGTGAATGGACATTGACAAGGCCGATCCCCGTCGATTGGCTGTTCCAGATTTCGGACAAACGCTCTTCGCTGATTCCAACTCCATTGTCTTCAATGCTGATCTTTACTTCACGGCCGTAGGGTTCCACTCGAATCGTGAGCAGACAATCGCTGATTTTTGGAAAAAGACCATGGTGAATGGCGTTTTCCACGATCGGCTGCAAAGTCAGGACAGGCAATTTACGCGAAAGCATTGATTCGTCGATCTCCATGTTTACCTTTAATCGGTTAGTAAATCTGACCTTCTCGATTTCCAAATACGACTTGATTCCGTCCAGTTCTTCCTGCAAGCTGTGATGATTTCCCTTGCTTTTCAAGTTGCGCCTGAAGATGTCACTTAAATGACCGATTAAGTTTCTCGCCTGATCAGGGTCTGTACGACAATAGGACATAATCGTCCCCAAGGTGTTGAACAGAAAATGCGGGTTGATTTGTGCTTGCAGGGCGCTCACTTCGGCCTGCTTCCGCATTTTCGCCTGATGCTCGATCTCCGCCAGTTCAATTTGGACCGACAACAGCTTGGCCAGGCCGTCCACTAGCTTCTCGTTGGTCTGGGTCGACTTTACGGAAGAGGATTTATAGTAGAATTGCAGCGTCCCTATTTTTTGGTTTTGATGATACAACGATGCGGCGATGATCGATTTTAGGCGAGGTGGACGCGGAATAGCAAAATCTTTGTCGCACCATACCCCTGCAGAGTGGGTCACAACAGCCTCCGCTACTTGTGCGCACAGCGTCTCTTTTTGCAAATGATTCTCCAGTTCATGGCCGATTGCGCTGAGCAGCTTTTCGCGGTCGGTAATGGCGACTGCATCCACCCTGGCCATTTCACGGATGATTTCAGCGGTTTTTTTCGCAGAATATTCATTTAGCCCCGTCCGCAGATGAGGCAACGTCTGACTTGCGATCGACAAGGCCAGGTTGGCTCCCAATGCGCCGGACTGGTCTTGCATCATTTTTAGATTTTGGAAAACGCGCGTGAAGAGCAGCAGTCCTGCAATGGTCATAATCGTGGTCGGGATCGCGATTTTTACTTCCAGTTCGAGTGCCGCAGAAAAAGGCTTGGCCATGAGAAGCACCAACACTTTTTGAATGAGCTCGGCTGTAACGCCAATCAGTACGATATGCTGCCATTTCAGACGCAGCATATTCATTTTTGTACTTACGATCCCCGCCAAGTAGCCGTTCAGTACGGTCGAGATGGCACAGGCGAATGCGGTAAATCCGCCTATTGAATAGCGATGAATGCCTCCGATAAGACCGGCAAAAAAGCCGACGACTGGCCCCCCGATCAACCCGCCCGCGACGGCACCGACAATGCGCGTATTGGCGAGTGCGTCATTGACACGTACCCCACTCTCCGTTCCGATTACCGACAGGAACCCGAACAGCGTAGAGAGGATCACGATCCGCATCCAGTTGTTTTTCCCGTAGACGATGTTCCGAAAGTAATCCAGTTGGCCGATGATAAGGGCGATGACCGCGATTACAGAGATATTTTCAAGCAGTCCCAGCAGCATAGTGATTGTCATAACAGGCCCTCCCTATGAAAAAGGGTAGCCCGATCCGGTCGAAAAATCAATGTAACTCAACTGGGTTTTTTGGCAGCTCGGATGCTGTTTTTGCACATCTGGAAGTATTCGATAGATTCTAGCAAAACAAACAACTTAGAATAAAAACAGTTCTTCGAGAATCCATCCGGGTAGAGATGTAAACCCTTTCAAAGTAAACGAAGCGCCATCATTCTCAAGATAAGGTATTGGTACATTTGAAAGCGGTTAAACTATCCCAATTGCGAATGGATTCGGGTCAAACATAAGGAGGGTGCAGCAATGAAGCCATCGAGTGATCGTGCAAATACGCGGCGCATCACAAGCAACATTTTTAAAGGTTCACTGGGGAACCTGATTGAGTGGTATGACTGGTATGTATATGCAGCTTTTGCGGTGTATTTCTCGTCTCAGTTTTTTCCAAAGGGTGACGCTACCAGCCAGTTGCTGAATACTGCTGCTGTTTTTGCTATCGGATTTTTAATGAGACCGATCGGGAGCTTGCTCCTGGGTCGATACGCTGACCGTCACGGTCGTCGTGCCGCGCTGACGCTGTCTGTTACCATCATGGCGGGTGGTTCTCTGGTGATTGCAGTAACACCAAACTATGACACTATCGGTGTGTTTGCTCCTATTATTCTCGTTCTTGCCCGCTTGCTCCAAGGTCTTTCGCTTGGGGGAGAATACGGAACATCTGCAACGTACCTGTCCGAGATGGCTGCGAGTGGTCGCCGAGGGTTCTATTCCAGCTTCCAGTACGTTACGCTGATCAGTGGACAATTGCTGGCACTGGGTGTGCAAATTATCTTGCAGCAAATGCTCCCGGAAGAAGACATGATGGCATGGGGCTGGCGAATTCCTTTCATCATCGGAGCATTTGGCGCAGTAGCTGTGTTGTGGCTGCGCCGCAGTATGGATGAATCGGAGCAGTATACCAAAATGGAGTCGAAAAACAAGGAGAAGGCGGGTACGCTTCGCGAGCTGATGAAGCATCCGAAGGCGGTACTGGCAGTCGTCGGTCTTACGCTCGGGGGAACGATCGCCTTTAACACCTACACGACCTATTTGCAAAAATTCATGGTGATTACGGTCGGAATGCCGAAAGAAGTAGTCAGCTGGATTAACTTTACCGCATTGCTCGTATTCGTCGTCTTGCAGCCGCTTGCCGGTATGCTGTCTGACCGGATTGGACGGCGACCGTTACTGATTGGTTTCGGTGTTCTTGGGACATTGTGGACCGTACCGATGTTTTTGCTCCTGGAACAGACGACTAGCCCATATGTCGCTTTCCTGCTGATGCTGTCCGGTCTGATCATTGTTACCGGCTATACGTCCATCAACGCGATTGTGAAAGCAGAGATGTTTCCTACCGCGATTCGCGCTCTGGGTGTAGGCTTTCCATACGGGGTGACCGTTGCGATTTTTGGAGGAACAGCAGAATTCATCGCGTTATGGTTCAAGAGCATCGGGAACGAGTCTCTCTTCTATTACTATGTAGCAGCTTGTATTGCCATAAGCCTCCTCGTATACTGGCGAATGGATGAGTCGTCGAAAAACTCCAAGATTGAAGCTGAGCTGAATTCTGCAAAGGATTAGCATGCCACGCTCGTTTTCAATTTTGAAAAACACGCTAAATCAGCGTGTTTTTTTCTATATATCAAGACCCGCTATGAACCTCTGCTTTCGTGTAAAAGAGCGCATTGAGAATAAAAAAGACGACAAAAGCAATCCCATTCGGATAGAGCGCGTGTAGAACGTCTATATGCACATTGGCTTTCATCAAATCAAGCAGGTGTACTATCATCGAACCAAACGGCAAATAACTAACAAAAACAATCTGCTCAGGTGTATGTCCCTCAACACCCTGAATCGCCATCATGTTCGTCAAAATCGCAATGATCCCTAGAACAACCGGGGGAATATAGCTTCTTCCGATAATTCCGGCGGCCATCGTGAGCGGGATTAACAGGGCATGGAGTGAAAACATCCATACATAAGCCTTTGTATGCTTCCAAAAGAAGTCGCTCGGGATGGGGTGGTCGCCGATGATACTACCCGAAAGCCAGATCAGTACGTAGTTGATAAGAAAAATAGAAGCAGTTAGCAAGAGAATCACGATCATTTTACCTATCAAAATGGTTACACGACTTTGGGGATAGACGAATAATTGATTCACGGTATTCTCTGTATATTCTCTAACGACAACAAAACCAGCGATCAACGCCAAGAGCATGGGACCAATCATCACATTGAGAAAAAGCAAATTATTGATAAGCAGGTTATTCCAATCCATATGTGGGAATTCACCTACAGTCGTAATGCAGACGGGAAGCAATCCGCCGATAATGGTTAGCCAAATAATGTTGGAGCGTTTTAATTTCAACATCTCCGTATATAGCACATTAAGCATGGACACTGCCTCCTGTCAAAGTAAGAAAATAATCTTCTAATGTTTCACGCAGCATCGTAATTTCTGACACGTCTACGTCATTCTCAATTAGCATTCGATTCATCGCGGCTGAATCGGAAAGCCTCTCAAACACCCTGATAACACCCGGAAGAGGAACGGAGTAATCGTAGATTCCTAGTTTCTGCTCAAGTAACATCGAAGCTTTCCGTTCATTGTTTACTTTGAACTCCACACAATGCCTATTTTTCATTTGAAGCTCTTGCTGCGCGATTTCCTCGACTAGCTTACCTTTGTGAATAATGCCTATAACCGTTGCCATCTGCTGGATTTCACTCAAGATATGACTGGATACCAAAATGGCGATATTGCGCTTCGAAGCAAGCTCAATAATGAGATTGCGCACTTCTTTGATCCCAGCCGGATCGAGGCCGTTGGTCGGTTCGTCTAGAATTAGCAGTTCTGGATGGTGAAGGAGGGCGCGTGCGATCCCGAGTCGTTGTTTCATCCCAAGTGAAAAACTCTTCACACGCTTGTTACGAGCATCCAGCAAGCCAGCTTGAGCGAGTGTTTCTTCGATGCTTTCCTTGTTGCCAATGCCCATCATACGGCGGTGAATGTCCAGATTCTCAACCGCGGTCAAATTTGGATAAAAACCGGGAATTTCAATCATCGACCCGATGCGCTCCCACGCAGCTTTTCTCCCTGAGCTCAAGTTCTGCCCGAAGAGCTCGATTTGTCCTGCACTCGGATGAATCAACCCCATAATCATGCGGATGGTCGTCGTTTTTCCTGCGCCGTTTTGCCCAAGGAATCCGTAGATTTCGCCTTTTTTTAACGAGATATTCATCTGATCGACCACGATATGGTCTTTATACCTTTTCGTCAGTCCATTCGTTCTGAGAATGTAATCCACGCGAATCTAACCTCCTAAAAATAGTACAAAGCTAAGCTTCACCACTTTCGCAAGTCATCTCGTGGTTAGGATTCATCTTACAAAAAATGGCTTACATTCGAATGAACGGTTTCTTACGTTTCTCTTACGTTTTCAGAAGGTTCATTGCTCTTGGATAAGCTGAAGGAAAAGGTAGTTTTCTCGTTTTTCACGCTTGTGACGACGATTGTTCCATTTTGCTTCTCTACAAGTTTTTTGACGATGGGCAGACCTAGGCCATTGCCTTGCTGGGTAGCATTTCGAGCAGCTTGCCCTGTGTACAGTCGCTCAAAAATATGCGGCATTTCCTCCTCAGAAATCCCACGACCTTGATCCCATACGTCTACCCAGACCGTATCTTTTTCTTCACGAACATGAACGCCAATCACGCCGCCACTCGCTCCATAACGTAGCGAATTGGACAATAGGTTGTTCAATATTCTTTCCATACTTTGTGCATGGCCAAGTACAAAGACGGGATGTTCTGGATAGTGAAGCTGTGGGGTGATCTGTAAGCGTTGAAAGGAATGGTAAAAAGAGAGGAGTGCCTCTTGGATTTTGTCGATCATATCCACCTTCGCAAGGGGGAGAGGTGTATCATCTGTCTCTAGTTTGGCTAGTTCAAAAAAATGGCTGATCAATGTCTCTAATTTCATCCCTTTAGCAGAGATGATTTGTAAGTATTTCTCACGAGTAGCTTCCGCCAATGTTTGATCGTGTTGCATCATTTCCACATAGCCGAGGATTGCTGTCAGTGGAGTGCGCAAGTCGTGGGAAAGATGAGCGATCATTTTTTTGCGTTCACTTTCGAGTAAATGAAGCTTCTCGATGTTTTGCTGGAAGTCGCCGATCAGACGATTGATGCTTGCTCCGAGCTGATTCATTGATTTTCGTGTTGTCGGGATGCGAATGCGCTGGTTGATGTCGCCTTGGCGTATCTCTTCGAGGCGGGCACTCACTTTGGCTACTTGTCGATTGATTTGCCAATGTCGGAAGAGCAGAAGAGTACAGACGAAGAATAATAGGAAAGTGATCAATAGGTGAAGGTAGGCAGACATTAATGAGTCCCCTCCCCAAGCTTGTAGCCGATACCCCAGACGGTTTGAATGTAGAGCGGTTGGGATGGATCCGGCTCAATTTTCGTGCGCAGACGGTGAATATGTACCATGACCGTATTTTCGTCTGACAGGGATTCTTCTTTCCATACGGATTGAAAAATTTGCGCCTTGGTGAACACGCGAGAAGGATAAGAGAGGAATAGCTTCAAAATTTCAAATTCCTTAACAGTAAGGGGAATTTTGTCGGTGCCGGAAGTGACTTCATAGGTGTGGAGGTTAATGACGAGGTCGCCATGGGTAAGGATTGATGGGCCATCTGCTTTTTCCTGTTGATTGAAATAAATATAGCGACGAAGCATCGCTTTCACTCGCGCGGACAACTCACCAAGGCCGAATGGTTTGGTCACATAATCGTCTGCACCTAGCCCGAGCCCGATGATTTTGTCTACTTCCTCACTTTTGGCGGAGAGGATGAGGACCGGGATGTCTTTTGTTGTCCGCAAGCGACGGAGAACTTCATAACCGTCGAGATCAGGTATCATCAGATCCAAGATGAGCAATTGAAAGTGCTCCTGGGAGATGAGGTTCATTGCTTCCTGACCGTTATAGGCGGAGATTGTCGTATAGCCGTCTTTTTGCAAAAAAGCGGTCAATAACTGGTGAATTTCCCGATCATCTTCCACGATGAGGATTTTGGGAGTCATCTAACCTACCTCTTCCTATTTTGGATAACCACATCTTACCACAGGAGAACATTGCTTTTGACCACTGATCATTTTATAATGAGTAAAAACTCACTCAAAAAACGAGGTCGTCCAATGCCCCGCACCAAAGAACAATATGAACAAATGCGCAACGCGACAAAACAGAAGATACAATCGGCTGCCATGCAGCTGTTCGTTCAAAAAGGATTCGGGTCTACGAATGTCCAGGACATCGCGGATACGGCTGGAATCAGCATTGGACTTTTGTATCGGCATTACAAATCAAAAGAAATCTTGTTTGACGAACTGGTGGACTACGCTCTTGCAGGCATGAGTAAAAACATTGATTTTTTCGAGTCGGGTGTTTCGCCCAAACAACTAATGGAACAGTTTGTGAATGAAATATACAACGACATGATGACAGGCGAAGAGTTTGCGAATTTGCTGATCCTGATGGCGCAATCGTTTCAATCGGCAGGGGGAACAAGCGTAAAACAAGACGAGGTCGCACGGCTTAGCGACAACATGTTTCGCGCTACAGCCAAGCTGATCAAGAAAGGGCAGGAGCTTGGCGAATTCCGTTTGGGGGACCCGGATGAAATGGTCGTATTTTTCTATGCGACACTTCATGGGCTAGCTACGATGAAATTGATGATCAAGAACAGCTTCACGATGCCTTCACCCTCTATCCTCACTTCTTTTCTGTATAAGGAAGGAGAATAACCGTGCATTTTACAGTGATCAGGGCGGACCAAGTAGCATTCGATGCAAGGGAGCAAATGTCCCGGATTTTTGCAGAGGGCTTCACACAGTGGCTTGGCTTTTTTTCCAAGGATAAACAAACCATTGCAAGAGCTTTTGCCCACATGTTCGCTTTGAATCGATTTTATGTAGCAGTAACGGAAGATCGCAAAGTTGCCGGAATGGCTGCATGCTCAGACGCTAATGTCCCTTCGGTAAAACTGAATCCAAAAGAGCTGCGAAAGCACTTGGGGCTTGTAAAGGGCACACTCGCCGGACTCTTTTTGAAAAAAGAATTTGAAGCTACGTTGGCTGACCCTTCGCCTGTTAAAGGCTCCATCGATTTTGTCGGAACCGCTCCTGAATTCAGAGGGCAGGGAGCGGCAATGGTGATTATCCGTCATATCATTGAAATACGAAAAATCGCTCAAGGGATAGATGGTCCTCTGAGCGATTTCTCTGTTTTAGCCTTGACCAACAATCTTCTTCAAGCGTCCTACCAATGGGATGACAATTACAGCGGCTACTACCACTTGCAGAACGTTCCCAGGAATGGAGCCGAATGGCTGTATCCAGTTCCCGTACAGGATCACTTCAACAAAGTAGTATCCCACGATTTTAATCACCAGTGCAGCGACAACTGCCAGTGAGTAAACAACGACGCGATTGCCAGGCATCTTCTCGGCGATGAGTCCGGCTACATAGCCCATTGCACCTACGATAACGAATGTAAACGGTGCCCAGGCAGTCCAGCCAGAGATCAGGTCGAAGAGGCCCATTCCGAAAGCGCCTGCGATGGCTCCTGTTTTTCTGCCATACACAAAGGCAGCGATTAAAAGAGGAACGTTACCGAGATGGATGAGGCCACCGTTACCCATGATCGGGAGTCGTAAATTGATGAACATGGTGGCTGCGAGAGTAAAAGCGATAAAAAGTGCGTTGATGACGAGGGTTTTCGTCTTTGTTGCTTTTCTTGATGAAAGTGTAGAATCCATCTGATAGCCTCTTTCTTTTTTTATTATCTATCATACTCAGAATTAGATAGATAATAAATACACTTCGTACTATTAATTTGCCTAGGAAATCATTCCAGTGATAATGTGAAAAGGGACAGCGCGGGGATATGCTTGTGTTTTTGTTTTAGCCGGTTGAGAGTGGTTCGGCTTTTTTCATCATACCGCTTAGGCAAATCTCGACCCAAGCAGACGCACTTTCTCCAGCCACTTCTTGCGCTTTACCTCCGACGCAGCATTCACCCCACTAATCTCCGTAACCTTCACAGGCTTGATCCCGCAAAACTTCAATATGTTGCGTTTCATCACGAGATGTCCGGCTTGCCAGTAGATCAATCGGTTGTACCAAGATGGGGTATCCATGGTCACAATCACATGCGCGGTTTTGCCCGTTAACAGCTTATCCCAGAGTGGCGAACCCTCCCGATATTTATAGGCGAATCCTGGTAGTAAGACACGATCGAAAAAACCCTTTAAGATAGCTGGCATGGTGCCCCACCAGGTCGGATAGACAATGACCAGATGATCCGCCCAACGGATGAGGTCCTGCGCT
Organism: Brevibacillus jepli; assembly: GCF_047229145.1. Taxonomy (NCBI): domain Bacteria; kingdom Bacillati; phylum Bacillota; class Bacilli; order Caryophanales; family Paenibacillaceae; genus Brevibacillus; species Brevibacillus jepli. The sequence continues at coordinate 26,031 of NZ_JBFEFW010000018.1, read as the reverse complement.
TCTTTTAAATCATCCTCCAGCTCCATTCTTTTCCGATATCCGTACTTCAAATTTGGGTCGAAAGAGATTTGGCTCAAATCAATGGTGCGAATCTGTGCTGTCTGGCCTGCGGCTCCTTTTATATAAGCGTGTGCCAACGCAGAGCAATAGCTCTCGGGATCTGGATGTCCGATGATAACGAGAATGTTCATTTTCTTGTCCCCCTGTAGAGTTGATTCCATAACCGACAGATCGTGGTAAACTGAACTGTATTCAGCATATCGTGTGAAAGGGAGCAGATGAATGCTCGAAAGCGCATAAATGTTGTGGATTCACGCAAAGGAGGTGCCGTACTTGGAAAATGCGCAAGGGTTTGCGATTTCGATGGTGTATCCGATTATGAAGACAATTACTCACAAGAAGCTTGATTTTGAGCGTTTTTGTGACCATATAGCTTTCGACAGTAGCTTGCTAAAAGATGTAGAGGCGCACATTGCCGAAGCGGAGCTCGAGCGTTTGATGAAGGCAGCAGCCATTTATACGCAGGATGATCATTTCGGATTGCATCAAGGGCAGTTAACCGACATTGCCGATCTGGGCATTCTTGGCTATGTCATGATGCATTCGGAGAGAATCGTCGATGCATTGAAGGCGTATCAGCGGTATCACGTGATTCTTTGCAGCGGGTACGAGCTGAATTGGGAGGAGCGGGGGAACGATGTTTTCCTGCGGTTTCATAGACAAAGCCCTGGGAGCGTGTCTCGACATTGCATGGAAGATATGGTCAGCTCCTTGTATCACTTGATCGTCCGTATGAGCCATCGCGCCATTCCGCTACAGGCGATACAATTCACACACGACGCTACGGCCGATATCGCTCCTTATTTGAATCTGTTCGGAATGGAGCCTTACTTTGGTGCAAAAGAAAATGGACTCTTGGTAAGCAAAGAAGTTTTGCAATACCCGATTCTGTATTCAGATGTCCGGCTGCGTAAAGCTTTTGAACCAATCGCGGAAGAAATTAGAGAGAAGCAGATTAGAGGACGGGAATTTTCGGACCGTGTGTTTCAATGGATGATGGGATGTATGCCTGCGGCTTTTCCGAGCTTACAGCAGACAGCCGCTGCTTTTCATATGAGTACGAGATCCCTGCAAGCCAAACTAAAGGCAGAGGACACTTCCTATCATGAATTGTCCACGAATGTCCGCAAAGAAATGGCGATGGGGTATTTACAGCAAGCGGAGCATTCCATCGGAGAGATTGCGTACCTGCTGCATTTTTCAGATCCAAGCGCCTTTCAAAATGCTTTTAAGAAATGGACGGGGCTGACACCGGGGCAATATCGGATCAGTCGCCAAGCACTTGCCATGTAACGATGTGTTTTGATTACGGCAATAAGACGACTTCCGAGTGGCAAGCATTCCACCGGTAAGGGGCGAATACAACCGATACATTTGTGAGGATTACGTAAGCAAGTTTACTCATGGATAAACGAAGGAGGATGGATATGAAAATTAAGAAGGTAGAAGCAGCCGGGGGAAACATTGCGATCTTGAGTGGAACCGAGGTATTGATTATTGATGTGCAGTCCGCATTGGACCTGATCGCAACCGTACATTATGAAGCAGACAGTAATCGTATCATTCTTAACAAATCACTGATTAACGAAAGCTTTTTCGATTTGAAAACACGCTTAGCAGGTGAAATCCTTCAGAAGTTCATCAATTATCGCGTGAAAGTGGCGATCGTCGGAGATTTTTCGGTGTATACAAGCAAAAGCTTAAAGGACTTCATCTATGAATCCAACAACGGAAACGACATCTTTTTCTTGCCGACCGAAGAGCAGGCGATCGAGAAGTTAAGCCAGGTGAAATAGAGATGAACTCTTTTTTGCTCGTACCGGTTCCTGTTACGAATGCGTACGTTTCGAATGGATGATCTGGGCTTTCGTCTTGCCAGGTATCTGTAAAATAGTGACAAAAGGGCAAGTGTGTCCACAAAGCAAAGAAGGTACCGATCATAACGAACGGTACCTTCTTTCAGTTAAGGGATGATGCTAGTGATTCAATAGTCGCTCTCGTTGCTTATGCATGGTAATGAAAGCAGCAAAGACAAGAAGCAGGCTTCCGGTGAACAGAAAACCTTCCGCAATAGAGAAGGACAGCCAGCCTAAGAGCGAAGACCCCGCAACAACACCGAGAGAGAAGAAGGCGTATAAATATCCGTATGCTTTCCCGCGCAACTCTTCCGGCGTAGATTGAATGAGCATCGTATTCACAGAGGGAAACAAGAAAGCAAAGCCTACTCCATATAGAGCTAACACGAAGTACAGCGCCAATGTCGTGGAGGATTGGCTCATAAGCAGCTGACTCACACCCATGAAGCCTATTCCAAGCGCCATCGTTTTGGATGGAGCAACCCGGTCAAAAATCCGATTGGTAGGAAGCACAAAAAGCAGAACGGCAATCAGCCCAAAAGTGCTCAATAACGTACCGCTTAATTTTGAATCATACCCAAGTGATTGAACATGCAAGGGCAAGAGATAAGCGATCACACCTTGGGAAAACATGAGCAAAAAGGCACCGCCGTAAGCCTTTATCACACCAGCATTAAAGATCAGGGCTGATGATGGAATGTCACTGGCAAGCTTCTCTTTCTTCAACGTTTGATACGAACGAAGAAAAATGATCGACAGGATGGCTAGTAGAAAACCCATGGCAGCTACCCACGTAAAGACGAAAGGTACGGATGTTTTGCTTGCCATAATACCACTGAAGGCAGGACCGATAATAGCGGCTAGTCCGACAAAAGTACCGGTGAAGGCGACTTTTCGCCCTTGCTCGTTTTGTATAGTGGTATTCGCAGAGAATGTAAAAGCTGCTGGAACAATTAATCCGGCCACAAAGCCGTGAATGATCCGAACGATGATCAAAATGAGTGGCTGATCGACGAGATGATAAAGCAACAAGGCACCACTTGATAAGAGCAATCCGATCAATAATGGTTTGTAAGGACCAACTTTATCCGTCATCATGCCCGAGATAATATTGCCAAATGTATTGGCCAACGAATACAGACCAATAACAAAACCTACCACAAATGAACTGGCGCCAACCGAAGCCGCGAACGTACTCATAACGGGCAACTGAGAGAATAAGTCAAAGAACGAAAAAAAGACGATGCCGTACACGAGTAGAGCATAGTTAAATGGCTTCAGAGGATACGTGTCTTGTGCCTTCTTCAGCTTGCGATCCAGAAAAAAGTTCCCAAAGGGGATAAATGCGACGAGTAGTGCAGCAGCAGACCATAGCAGACTCCACTTTACACGAATGGCAGCATACAAGATCGCCAGTGCATATAAGCAAAATATCGCACCGTGAATGCTTCCTACGATGGTAACCGCTTTGTCTATTCCCCACATGTATTTCAAAGGCATCGCTAAGCCCATCAGAACTAATAAGGAAAGGCCATCTAAAAGACCTGTTAGTCGTAAAATGTAGATTGGATGTACCCTCACTTGTTACTCTCCTCATTTTTTGTGAAGTGATACTTTATCCTAACATTTTTTTGGGGGAAGAAAGTGAACAAATTGGGGTCTTTCCTGTGTCGATATCGTTGTATTTTATGGATAAGCGTTTGGCTGTGTGATTTAGCTGTAGTCTTCAATCAGTGAGATTTTTCCTGCTTTCATTTGAAAGATGGACTTCCCTTGTAATTGGATCGTATCGCCAGCTTTTAATCCGTTAGGCAAATCAATTGCGAGTGTTCCTTCATAGTCAATCTGTACTTCTACTTTGTCATCCATCGCTTTGTAGTCAATCATGACTTGACGACGGCTAGAGAACATATTCGCTGATTTTTCTGCTAGTTCTCTAAACGCTTCGATTCCTCTCGTCTCCGTGTCCAGTTCACCGTTAGAAAAATTCCTGAACACAATATCCGTATGTAATCGTTTCACAATACCGTCGACATCAAATGAATTGTAGGCCTGCACATAATTTTCAATGATTTCTTTAACCGCTTCATTTGTCATGGTCATACCCCTCTTCAAGGATTTACAATGCGTCTTACTTAGTTTCTTGAGATGCAGCGTAATTCCTTTAAACGACTATTTGCAAACCAACGGTCGGTATTATGATGAATGGTCATACTACTGGTTGCAGCTTCACTCGATACCGAGCTTACTCATCACCGATTTTCCGCGCGGTGATATCCGATACCCAGTCCCAAGACTGATGGTAAGCCCGAGGTTTTTCAGTTTACGCACATTCAGCTTCAGCTTCTCCGTTTCCCAACCAATTTCGGCAGCCAGTTCTGCCGCTCTGACTCCAGGATGACCGTCGATCAGCTTTAGGAAAACAGCCGTCCAAGGTCCGGAAGAACTGGCATTGTCCAACCGCTTAAGCCGAGTATGCAACTCCTCAAATTGTTCATCCGTCAGGTCGTCCTGCTCCCGTAATGCTTCTCTTGGATCAGGGCCAACACGGGTCACTTCGATTCGATAGATATTGCCTTCACGGCTAAAAGAATGCATTTCCTTCAACAGTTCCTCAGGCGTGGAATATCCCGCACAAATGGCCTCTGATTCGTTTATGTCCAGTTCGGAAACGACGGTAACAGACCCGATCTCAAGCAGCCCGACCGGAGTGTGAAGCTGGCTTCCCTTTTTGACACGCGCCTGCTTCCAACGACGAAATGCAAGCGAGACAGTGCCGTCAGCAATTCCGTTCAGAATGTGATTTTTAAAAAGCATGGATTCATCCCCCTTTGCCACTGACCTATTCCTTTCATTATAGCTGGAAAGCTTCCTATGTTCATAATTGGCAGGAGAATGCACATAGCTTATCAGTAAAGGCTGCATTGGAATTTTGCAGGTGAACGAAGTGGGGGGAAACGAATGAGCAATGAAATGATAAGGAGTGAGATTGAAAACAAGCTGAAGGAAAAAGTAGCAATTGATCCCAAGCTACACAATGTTTATCTGTTAATCCATTCAGAGAAGCTGGACATCCACTGGCCTATGGCTGCCGGAAGTATAGATGGAGTGGCAGCCAACCCAAACCAGCCCTACCATACGGCTAGCGTGGGTAAGACCTTTACGGCTGTTATCTTATCAATGCTAGTAGAACAAGGGCTCGTCAAATTCGAAGATTCGATCGCCAATTACTTACCGAGCGAGATTGTCAAAGACCTGCACGTCCTGAAAGGGAAAGACCACGCACATGACATTAAGATCAAACATCTCCTGAACAATACTTCTGGCTTACCGGATTTCTTTGAAGAAAAGCCGAAGCGGGGAAAGGATTTCTGGAAGAGATACTGGAGCATTCCTCGCGTTTTTGGACGCCACAAGAAACGATTCATTGGTCAAAAGAGCACTTACAACCTCGCTTTGCTCCCGGAACACGTGTTCATTATACGGACACGGGATACAACCTCTTAGGTCTCCTTATTGAAACAATCACAGCCAAGTCCTTTCATGAAGTTCTTCATGACTATATTTTCAAGCCACTACACATGCATCACTCTTATCTATCTCAGTATTCGGAGCCTTGCGTGAAATGCGAGCATCCGGTAGCCCATCTCTATATGGATGAGTTGAAAATAAACGTAGAAAACTACCGCAGCTTTAGCAGCTTCTACTCAGGAGGACAAACAGTCAGTACAATGGAAGACCAGCTTCGTTTCATGAAAGCACTGGTTCAAAATCAGATGATCAAAAAAGAAACGCTTGAGATGATGCAGCAGTGGAACAACATGCGGATCGGCATGGATTATGGTTATGGACTCATGCGGATGCGTATGATTCCGTTCACGCAAAAGTACACGGGGTGGGGACACTTAGGGGCGAGTGGCAGCTACATGCTTTATTTTCCTGCCTTGGACATCTATCTCATCGGGAGCTTCAATCAGACTGCTTATCAAGCAAAAGGGATGAACTATCTGTTTTTTCACGTTTTGCGCAAACTAGCGAAGGCAAAACCTCGTGAAGTTTCCAATATTGACAAGTAGAAGAGAAATTACTATAGTAGGTGAGTGATTGCGATTGATAATCACTTTCATGAAGTTAGAATCATGAATAAGGAGATATCCTACAATGAAAAAAGCATTTATCCCTGTTATGCTCATGTTTATGCTCCTGCTTAGTGCTTGCGGAGCTCAACAGGCTCAACCTGGACAGTCAGAGACACCAGCGGCAGGCAACGAAACGAAAGAGGGAACGGTAATTTACCAATCTGAAAAAGGACCTGTCGAGGTTCCTGCCCAACCGAAACGAATCGTCGGTCTTACCAATGCCCCGAATATTGTATCTTTGGAGGGGGCGCTTGTCGGAGTAGATCAATGGACGAAGCAAAATCCGCTTTTCAAAGAAAAATTAAAAGACGTGGAAGTCGTATCGGATGCAGATTTGGAGAAAATTCTTGCCCTGAAGCCTGATCTGATTGTGGCGGGAGCAGAAATGAAAAATCTGGATCAGCTAAGTAAAATTGCGCCGACTGTCGTGTTTACGTGGGGCAAACTGGATTACTTGTCGCAGCAGTTGGAGATCGGCAAGCTATTGAACAAGGAAAAGGAAGCCCAGACATGGATTGATGATTTCAAGAACCGTGCAAAAACAGCAGGTGAACAAATTAAAGCAAAAATCGGTGAAAACGCAACGGTATCTGTCTTCGAGTATGACACGAAAGATTTTTATGTATTCGGAAATAACTGGGCGCGCGGCACGGAAATCCTGTATCAAGCGATGGGCTTAAACATGCCGGACAAAGTACAAAAGGACGCTCTCGGTGCTGGTTACTATAAGCTATCGACGGAAGCGATTCCTGAATATGCTGGTGATTATCTCATCCTCAGCAGAAGAAATGGCAGTACCAATGATTTCTTGCAGTCCGCGACATGGAAAAACATTCCGGCAGTAAAACAAAATCGCATCATTGAGATCGACACGGAAGCGTCTACCTATAGTGATCCGACCACACTCGAATATTTGCTGAAAATCTTTACGGAACAGTTTCTTGCCAAATCATAAATGCTTGGGAATCCAAGCATTTTTCTTTTTGCTTTTTCTTATCTTTTGTCAGTATCTGTTGGATGACTTTCCTACATTAGGGCATTACGCCGATTACCTAATGAAACAGGATGTATGGTATTTTTGGTGGGATTAACTCGCCATATTCCTGAAATATCTCCCGTGTTCCGACAATAAACATAACAAGATACCAAAGAACACTGGGGGAAGGAATGAGCAAATCATGCCTCAAGGAATACATGATGTGGAGCTGAATCTGCCCATCGGGGCGGTATGGCAGTTTGTGAGTATAGTGGAGAATTGGGTTCCACTGGTACCTGGCTACATCAGCCACGAGGTAATCAATGAACGTCGTGTCGCTTGGACGTTTACAGGCGATATCGGCATCATGAAGAAGACGATCAGCCTGCAAGTGGATATCACCGAATGGACTCCGCCAACTCAGGTAAGGTTCAACCTGACAGGGATCAGCGGGAATTTTACCGGAGAGGGTTATTTCAAAGCGAAGGCACTGGGTGAGGCACGGACGAAAATGACGGGGTGTCTGGATATCACCGCCCATGGCGTGAAGGGTCCCATGATTAATTCCATTCTGAAATCCAATCTGCCCAAGACAACGAGAGAATTGGTGGAAGCGATCGCAAAGCGCCTCCATTCCGTTACCAGGTAAAAAACACGCCTCCGAGGCGTGTTTTTTGCTTGTTGAAACACGTTCACTCACTGACAACAGGAAGTGTGGGCAAAAACACCGAAAACGTAGTACCTTTCCCCACCTCGCTATGTACCTCGATCCACCCGTGATGCACGAAGATGTTCTGTTGCGCGATCGCGAGCCCAAGACCAGTTCCGCCGTTTGGACGAGCCCTGGAATGGTCTGCTCTGTAAAAGCGGTTGAAGATATGGGGCAGCTCCTCTTCGGGTATGCCCGTTCCGTTGTCTTCTATCGTGATTCGGACATACTCGTTCTGGCGGTCTTGTCTGTACACCCGGTCAACATGCAGCTTTACGTATCCCCCTGGATTGGTGTAATGGAGGGCATTGATCACGAGATTGTAAAGAGCCTGAAGAATGCGTTGCTTCTCTACGGACACCTCAATGGCTTCCTCCGAGATATGTGTGGTGAAACGGATGTGCTTATCCTCCGCTAAGAATTGGGTCTTCTCCACCAACTGATTCAGAATCATGACGAGATTCTCGGTTTTTGGATACAGCTCCGTGCCGCCAGCCTCCAGCTTGGATAAATCCAGCACTTCATTCACCATGCGAGATAATCGCAATACTTCATCGAGAAGTGACGATTGCTTTTCCAAGGAAAGAGCGGTCCCCGTATCTTGGGCGAGCTCCAGCTCCCCCTGAATAATCATGAGCGGCGTTTTCAATTCATGGGTAACATCGGATAGCAACTGCTTTCGGGAGCGTTCCAGGCTTGCGAGGCTATCGTTCATCTCTTGTAAAGCTCTCGAAATCGCCCCGAATTCGTCTTTTCTATGAACGGGAAAGGAAACCTCTTGTTTCCCGCCTTTGATCAAATCAATTCCTTTGATAATCTCACGGATTGGTCTGGTCAGCCTCCACGACAAAATGAAAATGGTGACCAAAGCGGCAAGGCAAGTGAAGAGGATCGATACTCGAGCGATGGCAGGTAGAGTGCTGTACCACATCGTTTTGAATTCGTACGTTTTATATTGGGCGTCATTCATGACATAGAGTCGGCCGATTTTCTGCTCATTGTGGCCGTATAACGTCAATTTATAGCCTTGGTCGCGGAGATCACGGAGATGTAAGCTCCCTTGCTGATAAAGCATCTTATCTTCTATAACTAATCCAATTTCGACAAAATCACGGCTATGCTCGAATGCTCCGGCCTGAGCCTCAATCCCATCCCAGGATTCACCGTGATTCACATAATATTGCTCGAACTCATCCCGTAACGAATCAAAACGTGCTTTTTCCTCCAAATAAGCAAAATCGCGATGAATGTAAAATTGAACGTGCGTGACAGCGAGTAGGCTGAGCATGATGAAGACGATTAAAATGCTCATCGACAGCATCAGCTTCGTTCTAATTTTCACGGTGGGCTCCGAACCGGTATCCGAACCCGTAAACCGTTTGGATATACACGTTATGGTCGGCATCGTCCTCTATTTTCTTGCGCAGCTTGCTGATATGAGAATCAACCGTTCGTTCGTCGATGACGAATTCTTCCTCGAAGGCGTGCTGAAGCAATTGCATTCGACTGTATACCCGCCCAGGCTTTGATGCCAGCAGGTGAAGGAGCTTGAATTCGGTTGGGGTTAACCGCAGTTCCTGATTGCCTTTAAATACTTGCAAGCTTTCCTCGTGAATGGTTAGTTCGCCTCTTCGGAGGACAGAAGGCCGCTCGTGATTGTTTCCACCCTTGTTCATTCTTCGTAACAAAGAGCGGATTCGGGCGGATAGTTCCCGCAAGCTGAAAGGCTTCGTCAAGTAATCATCCGCTCCCATTTCCAAGCCGACGATTTTATCTGTTTCCTCTGTTTTGGCCGTCACCATGATAATTCCCGGCTCGCCTTGCTGTCTGAAGTGCCGACATACATCCAGACCATTCATATGGGGGAGCATCCAATCCAGAATGACGATATCCGGCTTGATTTGGGTATAAAGCTGGACAGCGGTTTTCCCGTCCTGCGCGGTAAAGATTTCGTAGCCTTCCGACTGAAGGAACGTTTCCATCAGCGACAAGATCTTCTCCTCATCTTCCACGATCAAAACCTTGATCCCCATTCTCGTTCCCCTATCTTTTTCAATTTTTCCCTATTATACAACAGGTAAAGAGCTTACATAGAGCCATCATCACCTCTCCAGATCATCACCATAAGTTCGCAACATTTTGCTGGTAGCATCAACAGCATAAGGGGAGGGTGGGAAAATGAAATACAAATTCTCGATCAAACAAAAGCAATGGCTCATTACGATTCATGTTCTGTCGGTTGTGTGCTGGCTAGGAGGGGCCATTTGCATGTTTGTACTCGGCTCTTACATGTTGAAGTCTGGCAATGGAGAGCAGCTATACTACACACTCGACAATATGCATTTGATCGATGTGGTCTTGATTCGATACACGGCGTTGGTCGCTTTAGTATCCGGTATTGCCTTATCCATTTGGACACAATGGGGGCTTTTCAAGCATTACTGGATTGTCATCAAGCTCATTTTGACGGTTTTCTTGATTGCGTTTGGGATCAAGTTCATGGGCAACTGGTTATCCGATCTCATTCAAGGGGCGGATCAAATGAGAATCGTCGCCCTGAAGGATGCAGGATTTCTCACGGCTAGCTATTCCTTGCTCGGGGGTGCAATTGCCAATATCGTGGCACTTGTTTTTATGACAGCCATCTCCTATCTCAAACCGTTCGGTAAAATCAAAAAACGTGGGGAAAGGAATGAAAAGCAATAGATGCTATGCTTGAAACAATTGCAGGTATAATCGTAGCCCTTGTGATGACGGTGCTATGGGGATGGGCTAGCCTCATCGTGACGATGCTCCCCGCTTCCCAAAATGTTCAACGCCTGAAAAGCAGGAAAACCTTGCTCATTTGGGTGAGCTGTATTGCTCTCGTAATCGATCTGATATGGTGTCTTCTGGTCATAAGTCAGTTTGTACGGTATGGATGGCTTTTCGTCGAAGGCATCATCAAAGTGATCGCCCCAATCATGCTGATCGGCCATCTCCCTGTCGCCATGTACGTTTTGCCTAAACTGCGAACCATCCAGCCAGCACAGCAAGAAAGCATATCGGCAGACACGCTCGCCAAGCTTTCGCATCCTGGCATGGTCATCCCGATTTATGCAGCAGCAATAACCTCTGTCATGAATGTCGCAAGCCACATCTTCGCCCAGCCGGTTATGCCCAACATGTTTGAGCTAGTCCAACTACCTTTCCTGCTTTTGCTGATATTGTTCGTTCCATTCCTTTTCGTAAGAAGAAAGTATCAGGCTGTTCGGAGAGGTGAGTTCGCCCAGCAAAAAAGAGGGAGAGAGCTGTTTCAATTTGGGCTGATGAGTGTCATAACTACCGGTGTTGTCATCACGGTCATGGTCGTTCATGTTCTGGCAGGAATTCAGTCGTCCAAATTACCGGAAGCCTCCGACATGATGAACCATCATTTGATAGACGAAGGCGGCGGAGTCCCTACCATGACCTCGGATCACCAAAACCATGGGAACCATTCCAATATGGTGGAGGTGGCAGCACTCACAGGAGACATTTCTGCTCCGGCAGACAGCAAGTTTGAGCTGGTTGCACAAACGAAAGTAGTAACACTCTCTTCCGGAGCCAAAATCGATGCCTGGACCTACAATGGAGAAATCGCTCCCGAGCTGCGTGTGAGGCAAGGAGATATCGTAGAAGTGAAGCTGAGCAATAAGGATATCGACAAAGGAGTCACGATTCATTGGCATGGCTACAATGTCCCAAATGCAATGGATGGTGTACCGGGCATGACCCAAAATGTCGTCAAACCCGGGCAAAGCTTCACGTATAAATTCCAGGCCAAACAAGCAGGTACGTATTGGTTCCACTCTCACCAGCAAGCCGCAGAGCAAGTAGTGAAAGGCCTTTTTGGCTCACTTATTGTCGACCCTCGAAATGAAACAGAAGGATATGAGGAAGAGTTTACGGTTATGAACCATAGATGGGATACAGACCAAGGAAAAAAGACAGCTTTTGGGTACGACGATCAACCGCAATGGAAGCACATTCAATCAGGCAAGAAAGTAAAGCTGAGAATCATCAATACGCATAATCAATCGCAAAAGTATCTGCTGCAAGGAACTGACTATCAAATCACGAGCATTGATGGTGTGCGGATTCAAGACCCGGATCGCTTATCGGACCGAACCGCATTCCGTTTGGGGTCAGGTGGTAGATACGATGTCACCTTTACGATGCCCGACATGCCTGTTCTTTTTAAGATTGGCGACTATCAGGATGAGAAAAAGCCGAGTATGATTTTCTATCCGGATACTCCGCCTGCAAGCCCGAGCTTTGAAGCAGAATCAGACATGTTCGATCCGTCACAATACGGAAAGCCCGTACAAAATGAAGTAACCTCCGCAGCCCAATTTGACCGAGAATTCAACATGATACTTGGCAACAGAATGGGCTTTTACAACGGTCAATTTCATTTTCTTTGGACGATAAATGGAGAGGTCTACCCTCGCACCCCAACGTTCGTGGTCAAAGAAGGGGAGAGGGTGAAAACAACCTTTGTGAATAAAAGTCTGGCCGAGCATCCCATGCATCTCCACGGGCACCATATGACGGTATTGAGGAAGAATGGCAAGCAAGTAATGACGCCATGGATGACTGATACATTAAACGTGCTGCCAGGAGAAACCTATGATGTCGCATTTGTCGCAGATAATCCAGGCATGTGGATGGACCACTGCCATAACTTGGACCATGCTACTACAGGAATGGTTTTGCATTTGATGTATGACCACGTACTTCCTTCGTATGAAGTGGGGACGAAATCTGGAAACTTGCCAGATTAACCATGTATGATGAGGTGTGGGAGTCCGTCGACTCTTTGTTGACGCCGAAAGATTGTGATTATTATAATTCCTGTATGATGATGCCAATGATAACCACGAAACTATACATGCCACCGCTGCGTTTGAACGTCGTTACCCGTCAGCGACTGATCGGACTGCTGAACGAGGGTCTACACCGGAAACTGACAATCATTTCTGCACCTGCTGGCTTCGGAAAAACGACGCTTGTGAGCGAGTGGCTCACGGGTTGTGATCGCCCTGTGGCCTGGATTTCGCTGGACGAAGGGGATCATGACCCTGCACGTTTTCTCACATACCTCATCGCTGCTCTACAAACGATTGACCGGAAGATTGGAGCAGGCTTGTCTCATTTGCAATCCCCTCAAATGCCCCCAATCGAATCGATTATGACGACGCTGATCAATGAAATGAACGCCATTACCACCCATTTTGTTCTCGTTCTTGATGATTATCACCTGATCAAGTCTGGTCCGATCGACGAGGCTATCACTTTGCTGCTTGAACGCATGCCTCCACAGATGCATCTGGTTATCTCCACCCGCGAGGAACCACGACTTTCGATCGCCAGGCTGCGTGTCCGGAACCAATTGACCGAAGTACGCGCTTCAGACTTGCGATTTACCTATTCGGAGACAGCGGAATTTTTAGCGAGTGTAATGGGTCTGCACCTGTCGTCAGAAAATATCGCCCTGCTCGAAGCCCGCACAGAAGGCTGGATTGCCGGTCTACAGTTAGCTGCTCTTTCCATGAAAGAACAAATAGATGTCGCAGCCTTCCTTCCATCTTTTTCCGGCAGTCACCATTTTATCCTCGACTATATGGTGGAAGAAGTGCTTTCCCAGCAATCGGCAAGCATTCAAACGTTCTTGCTGCATACATCCATCCTCGACAGATTGTCCGGTCCTCTTTGTGACGCCGTTTTTCGCCAAAGTCATGCTTCAGGACAGGAAACGTTAGAATTCCTCGAGCGAGCCAATCTGTTTATCGTCCCGCTGGACAACGAGCGGCACTGGTATCGCTATCACCATCTTTTTGCTGATTTGCTGCGGCAGAGGCTCCTTCAGCGTTTTTCATCGACAACAGGAGAGGGAGAGCGAATCGTCGCAGAATTACATACTCGTGCAAGCATTTGGTATGAAGACAATGGTCTTGAGATGGAGGCTTTTCGCCATGCAGTGGCAGCCAATGATACATCGCGAGCAGCTCGATTGGTGGAGGGAGAGAGGATGCCGCTGCTCTTTCGTGGAGGGGTAGTTCCTGTACTGGACTGGCTGGAGTCGTTACCACACGAGGAGTTGGATGCAAGGCCCGCGCTGTGGGCGATGTACGCCTCAGCCTTGCTAATGACAGGTCAAATGACTGGCGTTGAACCAAAATTGCTGGCCGCCGAAAAAGCATTGCAAGGTTTGGAGCAGGATGCAAGGTCCAGAGATACTTTTGGGCATATCGCTGCCATACGCGCCACATTGGCTGTGAGTAAGCACCAATCAGAGAACATCATGGCCGAGGCCAAGCGGGCCTTGGAGTACCTGCACTCTGACAACTTGCCTGTCCGCACAGCCACTACTTGGTCGCTGGGGTATGCCTATCACCTTCAAGGCAATCGTACCGCAGCCAGCAAGGCTTACCATGAGGCAGTATCGATCAGTGAGAAGATTGGCCATGTCGTAATCACCATGATGGCTACGCTTGGACTAGCGAAGCTACAGGAGGCAGATAATCAGCTCCAAATGGCGGCTGAGACTTATCAGTATGTACAAAAATTGGCTGGTACACCTCCCTTGCCAGCTGCTTGTGAAGCGCATCTAGGCTTGGCCCGGATTTATTATGAATGGAACGACCTGCATACTGCGGAGCATCATGGTGAACAGGCCATCCAATTAGCAGGTCAGCTGGAACAAACGGACAGAGTCGTGGCAGCGCAGGTATTTTTCGCAAGACTGAAGCTAGCACAGGGAGACGTAAGTGGAGCGGCTGCCATGATTGCAAAGGCTGAGTATGTGGCTCGTAAGCATTGCTTTGTCATGCAGATACCTCCTATTGCCGAAACACAAGTCCTTATATGGCTTCAGCAAGACAACAAGACAGCGGCAACTCGTTTGGCACAGAAGCACGACCTTCCCATACTCCAAGCCCGTGTACTTCTGGCACAGGGAGATGCGTCAGCGGCACTTGCGATGCTCGAACCATTGCTCGTGCGGGCAGAGGCAAAACAGCTAGAGGATGAACGACTCAAGATCATGCTTTTGCTGGCGGTTGTTCTGTATACGTATGGTAAGCAAGCAAAAGCCGCTCAAATGGTGAGTGAAGCATTGGTGATAGCGGAGCCGGGTGGTTTCATTCGCAGTTTCGTCGACGAAGGTATCCCGATGAAAAGGTTATTGTGTGATGCGGCAGTTCATAGGACGATGCCAGCTTATATAGAAAAGCTGCTTGCGGAATGGAAAGAGGAAGAGCCGAAAAGCGGAGGAGGCAAACCGAATCAGCCCCGCCATGCTGAATCCCTGATCGAGCCGCTTAGTGAGCGAGAACTTGAAATTTTGCAGCTTATCGAAAAAGGATTATCGAATCGTGAAATCGCCCAGCAGCTGTTCCTCGCAATCAGCACGGTGAAAGGGCATAACCGGAATATCTTTGACAAGCTGCAGGTACAGCGGCGTACGGAAGCAGTCGCACGGGCTCGCCAGCTGGGCTTGTTGTAAATCCAAAACAATACTTAAGTATCTGTATACCAATACCGTGCTCCCGCTATACTCATGGCAAAGTGCAGCATAGGAGGATGACAATGAGAGCCGTAGTATGCACGAAGTACGGATCGCCAGATGTTTTGGAGCTGAAAGAAGTAGAGAAGCCTATTCCCAAGGATCATGAGCTCCTGATAAAAGTTCATGCAACCACCGTTACATCAGGAGACTGTAGAATACGCGCCTTTAAATGTCCGTTGTTGCTCTGGATTCCCATGCGCCTCGTGCTCGGTCTCACAAAGCCGAGGAACCCGATTCTGGGTGTGGAGCTATCTGGGGAAATTGAAGCAGTAGGAAAACATGTGAAGCAATTTAAAAAAGGTGATCAAGTGTATGCATTAAGCGGGATGCGTTGTGGTGCGCACGCGGAGTACATCTGTATGAATGAAAGGGCAGTCGTGGCATTAAAACCGACGAATGTTACACATGAAGAAGCCACCGCGATTCCTTTTGGGGGGACGACTGCCTTGCATTTTTTTCGAAAAGGAAAGCTTCAAACGGGACAAAAAGTGCTGATCTACGGGGCTTCTGGCTCGGTAGGGACCTCCGCGGTACAGCTTGCCAAGTATTTTGGGGCGGAGGTGACCGGGGTATGTAGTAATGCCAATGTTGAGTTGGTGCGATCTCTGGGAGCCGATCAGGTCATCGATTACACGAAAGAGGATTTTACAAAAAAAGAAGAGCGCTATGACATTGTCTTTGATGCGGTTGGGAAAAGCACGAAATCCCAATGCGTGCAAGCACTGGCGCCAAACGGGATATATCTGACGGTAGATGGGCTAGGGATCGCGGAGGTACGTACGGAAGATTTGGTTTATCTGAAAGAGCTGATGGAAGCGGGGCATATTAAAGCGGTCATCGATAGACGGTATACGCTGGAACAAGTACCGGAGGCGCATCGATATGTGGAAACAGGGCGCAAGAAGGGGAATGTCGTGATCACGGTAGGATAGGTAAAAGAGTATCGATTAGCAAAAAAGTCGCCCAGGTATTTTCGTGAATACCCGAGCGACTTTTTACGTTCCTTTAGTCATTCCTCCAAGCCAACGCCAACGTCCCCATCCCGGCATGCGCCCCAATGGTAGAACTAATCGGTCCAATTAACACCTCGACATCGGAGTACTTGCTCTGGATTTTCTCTTTCAGCTCAAGCGCTTTTTCCAAGACGTTTCCATGTAGAATCTGCACGTGCTTCACAGAGTAATTCTGCTTCGCCTTCTCCAGCTGCTCCAGCATGCGTTTTACGGCTTTGCCCTCAGTGCGCACCTTTTCATATACCCCAAACAGACCATCTTTAATTTGGAAAATCGGTTTGATTTGAAGCAGGTTGCCGATAAAATATTGCAGACCGGTCATTCGGCCGCCCTTGTAAAACTGATCGAGGCTGCCGACCAGGATGTAATTTTCAAACTTTTTGTATTCTTCGCGCAAGTCTGTCGCGATTTCCTGAGAGCTTTTTCCCTCTTTAGCCATCTCGATTCCTTTTAAGATAATCGCGGTGATCGGATAGGACATCAGCTTGGAGTCGACCGATTCGACAGGGAAGTCTACCAGTTTGGCAGCGGTTGCGCTCGTATTGTAGGTTCCACTCAGATCAGAGGAGACGTGGACAGCAATTGCGCATTCATACTCTTCCTTTAATCGTTCGTAGAGTGTTACAAATTTGCCGATGGAAGGCTGCGACGTTTTGGGAGCAGAATTGGTCTGCACAATTTTTTGATAAAGCTGTTCAGGCGTTAAATCAATACCGTCTTCATAAGCTCCATCTTCAAAGATGATCTCCAGTGGAACGACGTAGATATCATGCTCTTCCCTAATGTGATCAGGTATCAAAGCGGTACTGTCTGTAACCCAGGCAATTTTCTTCTTCAAGGAAACATGTCCTCCCCCATTAAAATGCGTGCAAAAAGTCGACTCTATTTTTACTAGCGAAAGCTTCAGGTCATGGTTGTCCGATACTGAAGATGTATAAGCAAACTCGCATACTCTCTCTATCATAATACGAAATATGTCGGTTTTTGTCGTAATAGAAGAAATTTTATTGAACAAATGAGAGGGGATTACTGGGAAAAGGTACCTTAGACAAGAAAAATCCCATGCTCCTTCACATTGTGAAAGGGAAGGGACATGGGATTTGTATCGTCTACTCGACCAACGGTTTGATTTTTGGAAACACCTTCAAGGCTGTCTTGTAAAATACATCCTCGTGATACTCTGCCGGGATCAGGTCCTGTACAAACTGAATATACGGCTTCACAGGTGCCAGCGGCCAGTCGGTTCCAAACAAAAACTTGTCATAATGATCACAATAGGTGATCGCGTGGCGCAGATGGGAGAAGAAGAGCGGGGAGTCCGCAAGACGCTTGCAATTGGCTGTGTCACCTACCATCAGTCCGGAGAGATCGGCAAACATGTTGCGGTTTTTATAGACGACTTCCGCCCCGTCGAGTACCCACGGATCGCCAAAATGGGCCATCATGAAGTTAACGTCTCGATGCTTCACCGCCACCTCGTCCAACGTGAGAGGGTGGGAATACTTGAGCAGCCCACGCTCCGAATACGTGTCGCCGGTGTGAAAGACGACGGGCACCTGGTATTTGGCAGCGAGTGCATAGACTGGATCGTAGACACTATCATAGGCGTAGAAGGGATAGTAGCCTAGATAGATTTTCAATCCGACCACGTGCGGCTTCTGAAGGTCGCTCTCCAAGCGTGCTACTGCTGCTTCATCCAGCTTGAACGGATTGATGCCCAAGCAGTAGACGAACTGCGGCGGTAGCTCGTCGGTCAGGTCCAGTCCCATGGGAGTGACAGCCTCCGTATCAGGAAAGCCGTCCGGCTGTGTTTCCGTCAAGCCCATGCCGATTCCTAGCACGACGCCATTTTCCGCATATTCCTGCAAAAGGCCAGCCACTGAGTAATCGACAAATGACTTTTCCGCCGCGGTCCGCTTGAACTCCTCGATATGGGATAAATGCATATGGGCATCAATGATTTTCATTCGGTGTCCTCCCTTGGTTAACAAAACGTATGGCCCGTAAAGCAGACAAGGCATCGGACGGAATCATCTTGTCAGCAAACAGGAAAAAGACGGGTGGAGTAAAGGAAACGCTATTGTTCGGCAGATTCAGTTCGCGGAAGACCGAGGTCACTGCCACTTCCTTGTTGGAGTAAACTTGCAGTTCTGCTGTGTCTAGGTCAGTAACGATCTGCATCTGATGCTTCCGGGAAGCATGTCCAACCACATAATCAGAGATTTCACCGACGAACAACTCACCCTGTGCAAGCTTGTAGCTCAGTTCTTCGCCATTGGAATCGCAGGTTTTCAGCCAAGCTTTTTCGTTTTCATTGCCTGTGTTCAAGAAGATTTCAGTCGACCAGGTCTTGTCAGCGAAGTACGTTCCGGTATTTTGCTCGATTTCTACTGTATGACAGAGGACAGGAACCCCGGGCAAAAGCAGGTAGTACTGATGGCACGTCAAGCCGCGATACTTCTCCTGCTTTTTCACATGGTAGCTCACCTTGATTCCCTGCCACACATTTTGCTTGTTGTCTACCAGCTCGACAAATGAGGCAGTACGCTCTTCCTTGACCAGTGAAAATGCGCTTAGCTCCTCAATATAGTTGCCGATTCCGCCTGTCCACGGATTCCACCATGATTTGGGCTGTCGCTCGGGGAAGGAGGTATCCAGCCACTCCTGGCCATTGCTCGTCAGGGAGTAGAGCGTCGAAGAAAAATCTGGAGCTGCTTTGATTCGCAATAGACCGTTGTCAGCAATAAAGACTTGCTGTCCTTCTTCCAGAGACTGCTCGTGGATAACCTTCCCTTGGCCAATCGGGAAAATAGCACTGCGCAATTGAGTGTCATGCGTGGCAAAGCGTCCATCAACCTGCACGAGGTCATATGGATGACCAGGAGTCACAAGAGAGAAGCTGGATTCCGTCTCTTCCTCCTCTTCCGTAAACGATTGTGCTTGCCCTGCGGCTGAATCGCTCATCAGCGAGGAAGTCAGTTCTCCCTCCAAATACTGCTGCTTGTATTCTTTTACCTGTACGTTTATTTCCTCATTACGGACAAACGGGTTATTCTCGTTCGCAATCAGCTCCAGATGAGGTGACAGCGACAAGTCCGCTGGCATTGCTTCTTTTCTGGCAAATGCACGGAACTCTTTCCAGTCGGTACAGCTTCCATGCATGAGGTGGATAGGGCCGAAGGTTTTTTTGCTATGCGCCTCCATCATCCCGAGACTAATTTCCAATGTCATATACCATCCTTGAATATCCAGACGGTACTCCTCTGGCCAGCACATGCCCCAGGTAGTTGTTTCCTCCCTTGTGAACAGCCAGTTTTCACTGATTAGCTCCGCATCCCAATAGTCCAGATCACTCCCGTAGGAGGAGGGGGTTTCAACATAACGCCCTTGATAAGGCAAAATCGGACGCTCAAAGCTGTGCTCAAAGCCTTGGTTAATCCAGAGCTCAGCTGCCATCTTGTCAGGTGAGAGGTTTTCTATCTCCAGTCCGTGTTCCACCGTACCATCTCCGAATAGGAGTGTACTGCCAACCAAGGCTATTTGCGGGTATGTACCCGAACGATACGTGGCGCGGATACCGATAGCCCCTTTTTCCATGAAAAATTCGACTTTCTCGGCACGTTTTTTGGAGAACTCGCTAGAATACGGTTTGCCGAGCTTCGGATAGAGAAGAGTAGATGGCTCCCCACCTGTTCCGACCGAAACAGTCATCTCATTATCGTCCTTGTTTAAGGAAAGCGTGTGGCGGCCATGGTGAACCTGCCAGGCCTGCTCCGTTTCACCAGACAGCATCGCCCCGAGTCCTGTAAAGGCGGCCCCGATCTTTTTGGCAAAAGAGACAGTGCTGCCATCCGCCAGCTTTGCCACTACTTGCACATTGGCCTCATAAAAGCCGTGTTCATGCAAATCAGCGGCAAGCGGAAGCGAGATGCGTTCCTTTCCGAGCAGCCGGAGCGTGTGACGCTGTTCATTTAGGCGGAGAAAGGAATGAGCGGGAAGCTCGAATGAAAATTCCGCCTCTTCTGCAAAGTTGTTCTCCACATCCAAATAAAATGGCTTCGTTTGACCTGGATAGGAGAGCCCAGGTACATGCAGGGAAAGAGTGGCAGGAAACTTGGGCAAAATCCCGACTTGGAACTGAGCTGCCTTGCCGTTGATCAGGAGGTTTGTGCAGACACGAGGATGCGTTCGCCAGACGCTTTGCTCTTCTGTGATCTCATCCACGAAAAAGTTTGCAGTCAGCGTCGTTTCCCCTGTAACCGCAAGCTCGTGCTGATAATCAAAGCGGATCGTCTCGCCCGGTTCTCCCTTTAAGGAAATTTGCAGCGGCTTGCCTGATTTGTTGACGATGCGGTAGTGAATCTGATACTCCCGGCCAAATACCAGCTCCAGCTTCTCTACCTCGGCAGACAACAGATAGTCCTCTGTCTCGATGAGGCGCATGCCTCGACCGCGCCGCTCAAACTCCACGCGCAAGTTCTTATCGCCTTTTGCCCAGGAGTAGGTGAAGTAATCAAAGCCGTTCTCCTTGCGTCCGTCCGGTTCTACTACAATCTCTCGCGTAGAATCCTGATACCAGTCAAGCTCCTCGAAATAGTGGGCGATTGCCTCTGTACGCAGGACAGTGGGGATCATGTTCATTAGATGTGTGGCGTCGTCCCGGTCTTCCCAGAAAAAGCCGAACTTTTTATACAAAGGAACAGCCTTCGTGTTTCCGGCCCATGTATAAAGGTCAAGTCGCGGCCAGCCAAGCTCAATCGTTTTTTCCAGCGCACGAGCAAGCAGCATGCGGCCTACTTTTTTGCCGTGATAGTCAGGCCGTACATTGAGCAACGGGATGTAGAGTGCACCTGTATCTTCCCGATATTCACCGAGGCTGCAATAGCCAACGACTGTTTCACCATCCATCGCCAGGTATACGACGAGAGCATCAGAATTTGCTTCTTCCTGACGGATCTGTTCTGCGGTCGTAATCGAGTTTCCGCCTCCCCAGCTATCCCGGCTGGCGTTCCACATATCAGCGACTGCTGCGGCCAGCTCTGGGCGATAGGTGACGAGAGAAATTGATGATTCCATGGTTGCTAACACCTCGATTGCATTGTAAATTTTTGTATCCTATTAGAATTGTACGTTTGAGAGACATAATTGTTGCTAGTTTTAGGAAAAAAGTATGAGGGCTTAGCTTTGCGCATAATGCTAAGCTTGCTACAAGTAGCATAAGATTTTCAAGAGATGGTAGAATCAGTAATAATCTAATCTACATCCGATTCTCTCGGACTTTTGCAAACAATTAACATCGATTTCTCAAGAAGAGGTGGATCAAGCACCGACTTTTGGTAAGGCTATTCGCAATTTCAAGAACTGGAACGGTTCTGATTATCGTCTAGTTTCGTGGGGATTTTATGATAAAAAGCAGTTGAAAATGGATTGTGAACTTCACAAAGAATCCTCCACGTGGATTCGGAACCATATGAGCCTGAAACACAAGCATGGAAAAATGATCGGAGTAGAGCGTGGCGTAGGGATGGGGAAGGCTTTGCAGATGCTTCAAATACCTCTGGAAGGCACTCATCATCGCGGAATAGATGACGCGAGAAATATCGCCAAAATATTCGCAGCGATTTTTGAAAAGTTGGAATTGGATAATTAAGTAAAAATTAAGGTGACATTTAGAAGCCCTTAAGCTTGCGTTGCTACACTCAAGCTGAGGTGATCATCATGGAGCTAAAACAAAACCGCGTTCGCATCATCGATGGTTTGCGGGGATTTAGTTTAGTAGGGATATTGATGGCGAATATGCTGATATTCCAGTACGGGGTTTGGGGAAGCCAGGAAATCGATTTATACGCGCTGCCGAATTTTGAAATGACTGTTTACAAACTGGTGCAAATATTTGTGGAAGGCAGTTTTATGCCGATTTTTGCGTTCATGTTTGGTTACGGCATCATTAAGATGCAACAAAGCTTGGCTGCCAAGGGATTGAGGCAAAAACGTTACCTTGCCCGAAGATTTCTGATGCTGATCGGGCTTGGCAGCCTTCATTCGTACTTCCTGTGGGAAGGCGATATCTTACTGTTTTATGGCATGATGGGATTCTTCCTGTTACTGTTCATGAACCGTAAACCGAAGACGTTGCTCGTTTGGGGGATGATCATACTATGCTTGGCCAGCTTGCTAGGATTTGTGCCAGATGATCCGAATAATCCAGCGAGTATCACCGATCCTGCTCGGATGGAAGCTTATGTCCTCAAAACAATCACCGTATATGGCACCGGCACATACGAGGAAATCGTGAATCACAGATTCAATGAAGATCCGCTTGGATTGCCTGACTACATGATGTTCGGAATACTGTTGGTTGCTCCGTTGATGAGTGCACCCATGTTTTTATTTGGGATGTATGCTGCGAAGCGTCGATGGTTCGAGAGTCCAGAGGAAGAACGAGCTTCGTATCTCCGAAAAATACTGATCTTCGTGCCAGTGGGACTTTTGCTAAAGGCGTCACATGTGCTATTTCCCGGAAATTGGTGGAGTGGTGTCGGAGAAATATCTGGCGGAACCATCCTTGCCATCGGTTATATTTTCGTCTTTGTATGTTTTTTTTCCAGAAGCACACAATCGACTTGGTTGCCGAGGTTTCAGGCAGTGGGTAAACTATCCTTAACGAATTACCTTATGCAAACCGTCATTTGTACAACGATCTTCTATGGCTATGGACTCGGTTGGTTCGGCAAGATCGGAGTACTGGCTGGCTGCGGATTGGCGATCGTGATTTATGTGGGACAGCTTTTCGTGAGTCAGTGGTATGTCACACGGTTCCGTTATGGACCTGTGGAAAAGCTTCTGCGCATGTGGACGAATTTTTCGATCTCCGGCAAGACGAAGCAGCGTCCAGAAAAGCCTGTGTCTGTTGAGCATGTTGGTTAAATAGGGAGCAAAAGCCAAGCATTCCATCGGGTGCATGGCTTTTGTATGTGGAAGCCATCCAGATTTTTTCGATATCATTCTTCAATAATATGAATCCTCTTATCGGTATCCATCATATAGTGGTAATGATTGGAAATAAGATGGTCGCATGGATCATCGTACAGAACGGAGGATTGGAATTGAGACGCTTTAAAAGAGCCATAACGAGTCTTGTTTTCTTTAGCCTCTTTTGTTTGATCTTCAACGCATCCGTATTCGCGCCTGTTAGCCAGGCAGCAAGCGCAGAGGAAACTCCTGCCGAGGCTGACTCCACAGTAGACCTTCACAATCTGGTCGCAAAAGTAAATGAAATTAAGGCCGAGAATTTAAACCAGGATAAATATACGCCCGATAGCTGGAGAAGGCTTGTGAATGCGTTGGACGAGGCAAGAGCAACACTGATGAAAACAAACGTCACCCAAGCTGAAATTGATGACGCACTATCTGTGTTAGTCAGAGCGAGAGAAGGCTTGACGAAGCAGGATGCCTCCATCGACAAGAGTAAATTGCAATCGAAAGTAGAGGAAATTTCAGTAGAAAAACTGCAAGAAAAACACTACACCAGAGTCAGCTGGCGAAAGCTGCAGGATGCACTGGGGCAGGCTTACTTTGTGTTGGATGATCCGCATGCAAGCCAGCTTGTCGTAGATGTTGCTCTTGAGAAATTGATCAAGGCGAGAAAGGAATTGACGAGAGAGGATGAGGCGGTCTATAAAAGACAGCTGAGGGCCAAGGTGGATGACATCGAGGACGAAGACCTGGATGAAGACGACTATACCCGATCGAGCTGGCGTGCATTGGAAAAAGCTCTCGATCATGCGTGGGACGTCCTCGACGATCCACATGCAACGCAGTCTGAGGTAGATGACGCACTGAATGATTTGAAAAGAGCATGGAGAAATCTAGATGAAGACAGAGATGACAACGGTCGAGACCGGGACAGGGACAGTAAAAAAGGTGCTTCTCCCCCGCCGACAAGCACCTTTTTCCTAGGTGGTAGCAGCACAGAAAAGGAAGAAGATCGCCCAACAACCAACAAAAAGACGAAAAGTCAGCGTGGATATATCAATGGCTATCCAGATGGGACTTTTCAACCAGATCGCACAGTGACCCGTGCTGAGCTGGCTGCCATTTTGCTGAACGCAGGAATGGTGAGCCAGTCAGCGAATAAGGGGACGTTCTACGATGTAGCCGACAACTACTGGGCTGTCAATGCGATTCATCAAGCAAGCAGCGCAGGCATGATGAACGGCTACCCGGATGGCACATTCCGACCATCGGCCAACATTACCCGGGCTGAAATAGCTGCGGTAATCTTTAAGTATAAGGCATTGCAAGGTGTAGGAGGGGGCAGTCCCTTTGCAGATGTGAGGGGAGATCATTGGTCGGCTCAAATCATAACGGCTGTAGTTGCAAAAGGATACATGGCGGGTTATCCCGACGGAACATTCCAGCCAGAGAAAGCGTTGACTCGTGCTGAAGCCGTAACGATTCTCAATCGCGTGCTGAATCGTGTTCCAGAGAACCTGACTGGGGCACAGAGATGGCCGGATGTAGTACCTGGCCATTGGGCGTATCAACAAATTGAAGAAGCATCCATAAAGTAGCGTTTTCGATAATGGACGCACCCTCGTGTAAAAGATGAGGGTGCGTCTTTTAAATCCTGACACACATGATGTCAGGATTCGTGCGTTATGATGATAACAGTTGCCGGATTGGTGATGAACATGAGGAGTGAACACAGATGAAACTGGATCGATTGCTCGCCATTACGATGGAGTTGATGACGAAAAAAAGGGTGACAGCCACAGAGCTTGCTGCCCGGTTTGAGGTCTCGGTGCGAACGATTTATCGAGATGTGGAGTTAATCAATCAGGCGGGCATTCCCATCGTTTCTTTTACAGGAGCAGATGGCGGATTTGAGCTGATGGAAGGTTTCTTCATAACGAAACAGCACTTCTCTGTTGAAGACTTTTCGGTCATCTACAATCTCTTAAAGAGCACGGAAGGGGCTATCGGAGGAAAATATACATCACTTGTTCATAAGCTCGGCAGTCTCCAGCCTGCTCTAGTGAATGGGGGAAATAACGAATCGATCATTTTTAACCTGAGTACGGTAGAAGGTGAGAAGAACACCATACACCCTCTCTCGGAGGCCGTTCATCAAAGGCGAGTCACGATCTTCTCATATATAAGCGCATCTGGTACGGTCACCGAAAGACGAGTGGAGCCGCTCCATCTATTTTGGGAGCGTGGAGCATGGTATCTAGAGGCGTACTGCTTGCTGCGCCAGGCCAAGCGTATCTTTCGACTATCAAGAATTACTGCACTTGAGGTGACAGAAGAAATTTTCCAACCAAAAGAAGAGCCGACGAGCCAAGACGAAGAAGAAACGCAAGAAGTTCAAGGGACGCTTGCGCATCTCCGCTTTGATCCGGCAGTTCAGCTGCGTGTGCTGGAACAATTCCCGGGAGAATGCACGCACCACGGGACGTATATCGATCTGCATAAAGTTTTCTATAAAAGAGACTACGCGATTTCCGTTGTTCTAAGCTATGGATCGAAGGTTGAAATTATTTCACCTGACGACTTGAAGGCAGATGTATGTAAAGAGATCCAAGAGATTCAGCAACGCTACCAATCATTTCGAGGAGCCATTCCTGTAATGAAGAAATTTGAGCTTTGAAAGAAAAAAGCGCCTCCTGTATGCTGGGTCTTGGA
>NZ_JBFEFW010000017.1:0-137941 GCF_047229145.1 Brevibacillus jepli | reverse complement strand
ATTCCAAGACCCAGCATACAGGAGGCGCTTTTTTCTTTCAAAGCTCAAATTTCTTCATTACAGGAATGGCTCCTCTTTTTTGTTTGTCTGTCTAAAGGTACAATAAAGCCACAAGCTGATAAAAAGGTGGGAGTTCTTATGGAAACCTTGCTTTTGCAAAAACAAAACGGAATCGCCACGATCACATTAAATCGTCCGCACGTACATAATGCCATCAGCATGGAGCTGGTTGACGAATTGCATCAGGTCTTACAAGATTGCCAGGCTGATTCAGAGGTAAAGGTTCTGATTGTGACTGGGACCGGCAGGAGCTTTGTTTCCGGTGGCGATTTGAATCAGTTTATTGCCGCGCGGGGCTTTGAGCAGGCACATCCATTGCTTAGCAAAGTGTCTGGGCTATTGTCAGCAATCGATCAGTTTGCAAAGCCAGTGATCGCCATGATCAATGGTGCAGCAGTCGGAGGAGGTTGTGAGTTTGCGGGTGCATGTCATTTTCGTTTTGCCAGCCAACAGGCGACCTTCGGATTCGTGCAGATCAGTATGCATATCACGACAGGCTGGGGAGGAGGAAGTCGATTGTTGGACTTGCTACCTGAGTCAAAAGCGCTCGCTCTCTTGTTGACCGGTGACAAATTGCGTGCAGAGGAAGCCAAGTCCTTCGGGTTCGTTGACGAGGTGTACGAAGCGGATAAGCTGCAAGAAGAAGTATATCGCTTCGCCGGGAAAATCGCTGCCCAACCGCTAGCTGGGATTGAGGCGTACATGAAGATATTGCAGTGGAAGCGTTCGGGTATCCCGCAAGAAGAACGAATCCATCGCGAAGTGAATCAATGTGCGCATTTATGGGGAAGTCCCGAGCACGTCTCCGTAGTGGAAAGCTTCCTGACCAAGCGCCCAACGACTTGATCTTTGAGGATCCTTTTCGTTTAAACATTTATTTGCTTGGACATACTTTTTCTAGTAGAAAGCGATTCTACAAGAGTAGGGAAAAGCATAGGATGAATTACATCATCCTTTTTAAAGGTAACGGGAGGGACTCATATGGTAGCTTCCAGACAAGACGCATGGACCGAAGATGACGATCTAGTGTTGGCGGAAGTCACCTTGCGCCACATACGCGAAGGCGGCACACAGCTTGCTGCATTTGAAGAAGTGGGTCAAAGGTTAGGGAGGACAGCAGCTGCGTGCGGCTTCCGCTGGAACAGTTGCGTGCGCAAACGGTACGATGCGGCCATTTCGATTGCCAAAAGCCAAAGGCAGCAGCTGAAAAAGCTCGGGAGGATTCAAGCACCGCCTCCTGTGGTTGCAGACGTAGAAGTCGTTGCATTGCACACAAAACGTGTCGAGACACCAGTTGCAGAGGTACACAAGTACGAAGATGTAGAAGAGCAGCAGATCGAAGCCGTTATTCGTATGCTCGTCAATCAAAAAGAAATGAATCGTCGCTTGCGACAATTGGAACAAGAGTTGGAAGGAAAAGAGTTGGAGTTAAAAGAATTGAAAGAAGCCCATGAACGCGCTAGAAAAGAGCTGGATCAGGTTCAGGGGGTCAACGATGATTATCGGGCGCTCGTACAGATTATGGAACGTGCGCGCAAGCTTGCCTTTTTACAGGAAGAGGATTCCAGCAAAGCCATCTTCAAAATGGATGAAAACGGAAATTTAGAGCGCGTAGAAAAATAAACGAATCGAATGAAAAAAGAAGCGGCAATGGATCCGCTTCTTTTTATTTCGTCATCTGCAGTTCTTGTTGGTAAAGGGAGCTAGTCTTGCAGCTCTACGCTCTCTGGCAACCATACGTACGGGTTTTCACCGCGATCACGCATCAGGTTGTACTTCACAGGCGTGAAGCCCATTTTCAACCAAAAATCGTCTGCGCGACAGCGGGAGTTGGTTTTAATAGGAGCTCCGAAGCTTTTCGCGTGGTTGACCAAAGCAGTTCCGTAATCTTTTTTACGATAGTCAGGCAGGACCTCAAGCTTCCACAACTCATAATAGTCTTGCGCTGGTTGGAAGTAACGATCGTACTTTCCGTCGATTTTGTAGAGGCTCATACGTGCTACCAGAAGATCGTTGTCATAAATACCGTAAAATGGAGATTCCGAATCGTTTTCCACGATGTTCGCCTCCAGGTCTTCCTTCATAGAAAGCTCCTCCAGGCCAAATTCGCGAAACTTCTGGAATTCCTCCAGTGTCTTGTAGTTGATTTGCAAACGTCTTACTTCAAACATGGTTAGCCACTCCTCTCACAGCTCTTTGCCTTGGCCACCTTTTGGCCCCGCTCCTTTATTATACACGATGATTGGCTTTTCCGAAGCGTTTTTCTTTTTTTATCGCAGGGATTGTCAGGAAATGATTTCGCTTCCTTGGAAAATTTTAAAATTTCATCCTAGAACTATGATCATTCTCGTGGCAAAATAGAAAGTAGCATCACATGATACAAACCAGGCAAACAATTTGGAAGCGCTTACGGTTGTAGTCGGTTTGTCAAAGAGGGGAGCGTTGCCATGCGCAAGGTATTAATCGCAAACCGTGGTGAGATTGCCAGACGAATTATCCGTACATGCAAGGCAAAGGGAGTGGCTACGGTTGCTGTCTATTCGGATGCCGACAAGGATCTGCCGTTTGTGCGTGAAGCAGACGAGTCAGTTCATATCGGTCCACCGCCAGTACCGCATAGCTACTTGAACGTAGCGGCCATTATTGCGGCAGCCAAAAGTACCAATGCTGATGCGATTCATCCAGGCTACGGCCTTTTGTCAGAGAATGAAGCTTTTGCCCGCCGCGTTCTGGAAGAAGGTCTTGTATTCATCGGACCTACACCAGAGGTCATCGGTCAAATGGGCGACAAGCTGACTGCCCGCCACATCATGCAGGCCGCAGGGGTACCAGTTGTACCCGGGTGTGAACAGGCAATCGATTCACCGGATGAAGCTGCTGTTGTGGCCATGTCCATCGGATATCCCGTGATGCTGAAGGCCAGTGCTGGTGGCGGAGGAATCGGCATGCACATATGTCGAGAGGAAGCAGAGCTGCGTCAAGCCTACCAATCAGCGAAAGGCCGCGCAAAAGCGTATTTTGGTAACGATGCAATGTACATCGAGAAATACATTGAGCGTCCGCGACACATCGAAGTGCAGGTCGTTGCCGATCAGCATGGCAGTGTCATCCACTTGCTAGAGCGAGAATGCTCGATACAACGCAGACATCAAAAAGTGTTGGAAGAAAGCCCATCGCCCTTTTTGGACACGGCTACGAGAGAGCTTCTGTGTGATGCTGCGGTAAAAGCAGCGAAAGCAGTGGGGTACTCGGGTGTGGGGACGGTTGAGTTTATCGTAGATGAGGACAAAAATTTTTACTTTCTGGAAATGAATACACGACTGCAAGTAGAGCATCCTGTGACGGAAGAAATGACTGGTATTGATCTCGTGTCGCTGCAGCTAGAAATTGCCGACGGTCATCCGCTTGGAGTCAAGCAGGACGACGTGAGGGCTTTGCGTCACGCGATTGAGCTGCGTGTCTATGCAGAAGATCCGGTCACCTTCCTGCCATCGCCGGGAACGATTACGTTGTACCAGCCGCCAGCATTGGAGCATGTGCGGATTGATGATGGGGTAGAAACAGGTACACAGGTGACTCCTTTTTACGATCCAATGATAGCCAAAGTAATTGTATCAGGCTCGACAAGGGATGAGGCTGTACAACAAGCGCAGAAGGCCATGGACCATTTTCTGATTACTGGCATTAAAACGAACATTCCGTTTTTGCAAGAGGTTTTACAGGACTCTCAATTCCGCGAAGGCAACTATACGACTTGGTTTGTGACGGAGCGGGGAGCAAAATCAAGTACAGAAAAACGCTAAACCTACTCATACCTAAAGGGGAGAACCATACATGAAACAAGTAGCAGCTACTATGGCAGGAACGGTTATTAATGTACTGGTGCAGCCAGGTGACGAGATCAATGAAGGACAAGACGTGATAGTGTTGGAATCCATGAAGATGGAAGTTCCAGTCCAGGCCCAAGCCTCAGGCAAGGTCGTAGAAGTAAAAGCGAATATTGGTGATTTTGTCAACGATGGCGATATCATTGTCGTTTTGGAATAGGATTCGAATACTCCTAAACTGAGCGACCGCTAGGCGAGGAGGTGACTTATTGTGCGCGTGCAAATTGTAGAGGTTGGTCCGCGTGACGGGCTGCAAAATGAGAGCGAGATTGTACCGGCAGCAGCAAAAATCACGTTGATTCATAAGCTGATGGCAGCAGGATTGAAGCGTATCGAAGCCAGTTCCTTCGTGAACCCCAAATGGATACCGCAATTGGCGGATGCCGATGAGGTTTTGCAGGGAATCAACTACGACGAAGATGTGACGATAAGCGCATTGGTCCCTAACATTCGAGGACTGGAGCGGGCACGTCTTAGCGGACTGACGGAGATTGCCCTGTTTATGTCTGCTTCTGAAACCCATAATCAAAAAAATATTAATAAACGAATAGAAGACACGTATCCGATCCTGCGAGAGGTAGCCCAGGAGGCTCTGGCACTGGGGATGAAGGTTCGCGGGTATGTCTCAACGGTGTTTGGTTGTCCGTACGAAGGGAAAATTCCACTGGACAATAGCCGCAGGGTTACAGAGGCCCTGTTAGAAATGGGTGTGTACGAGATTTCTCTCGGGGATACAATCGGGGTTGCAACACCGAAGCAGGTCCATGAGGTTTTTGGAGCGCTTGTGAAAGATGTTACGAGCGAGCGCTTAGCCGCCCATTTTCATGACACGAGAGGGACCGGATTGGCGAATGTAGCAGCAGCGCTAGATGAAGGAATTCAGGTCTTCGACAGCTCCATTGGTGGTCTTGGCGGATGCCCATATGCGCCGGGAGCAGCAGGCAACATATCGAGTGAAGATCTGGTCTACATGCTCCATGGGATGGACTATGAAACGGGTGTCGATCTCGAAAAACTGATTGAGGCAGGGGCGTATATCAGGCAGCAGCTGGGCAAGGAGCTCCCTTCAAAAGTGCTGCGGGCGTCACTCGCTAGCAAACCTGCCTGATCTGTTTTTCCACACATTCGCAAAGAGGGGATAGGACATGACGGTTTCCCTGCAAAGAGAGGGCGCGATCAGCGTACTTACGCTGCAACGACCAGAAGTATTTAATTGCCTCAATCTTGATACGCTCGTGACACTGCGTGGCCTGATTCGTGAAATCAGCCAGGATCGTGACATTCGGACGGTCATTGTGACGGGTGCTGGCGACAAGGCGTTTTGCTCTGGTGCAGACTTAAGAGAGCGACGCACGATGTCCCCCCAACAGGTCGAAGTATATATCCAAACGATACGAGATACGTTCACGGAGCTGGAAAAGCTGCCGAAACCAGTCATTGCAGCAATTAACGGGCTGGCACTGGGAGGCGGTACGGAATTGGCGTTGGCGTGCGACCTGCGGATCATGAGTGAGCAGGGACAGATGGGATTAACCGAGGCATCTCTCGGGATCATCCCCGGTGCAGGCGGGACACAGCGTTTGCCTCGTCTTGTTGGAAAAGGCGTTGCCAAGGAACTGATTTTTACCGCTAGACGTGTCTTTCCAGAAGAGGCGCTGTCCATTGGATTGGTCAATCGGGTTGTACCCGCTGATCAACTCATGACGACTGCTATCTCATTAGCCGAGCAGATTTCAGCAAATGCTCCACTTGCATTAGCCCAAGCCAAGTTTGCCATCGATTGTGGAGTAGAGGTCGAGCTTGCAACCGGATTGCAGATTGAAAGCAATGCCTACAAGCTGCTCGTACCAACCAAAGACCGCCTGGAAGGACTCGCAGCCTTTCAAGAAAAACGAAAACCGATATACCGTGGAGAGTGACGAGGGGGATTACGCTGATGACCAAGCATTTGGAAGAAACATTGCACGAAAAAATCGCCCATGTAGTTCAAGGAGGCGATGCCAAGTATCACGACAAGCTCAAGGAGCAAAACAAGCTGTTCGTCCGCGATCGCTTGAAGCTGTTGTTCGATGACGAGTTCATGGTAGAGGATGGCCTGTTCGCAAATGTCATGGCAGGTGATTTGCCAGCGGACGGAGTCGTGACCGCTATTGGCAAGGTGAATGGTCAGACCGTTTGTGTAATGGCCAATGACTCGACTGTAAAGGCAGGATCTTGGGGGTCACGGACTGTCGAAAAAATTATTCGCATCCAGGAAACGGCAGAAAAAATGCGTGTTCCTCTTCTATATCTGGTGGATTCAGCTGGTGCTCGCATCACAGACCAATTGGAGATGTTTCCAGGCCGACGGGGAGCTGGACGAATCTTTTACAACCAAGTGAAGCTGTCAGGCAAAATTCCGCAAGTGTGCGTTCTGTTTGGGCCTTCTGCTGCTGGTGGCGCCTATATCCCAGCTTTTTGTGACATTGTCATTATGGTCGACAAAAATGCGAGCATGTACTTGGGCTCTCCTCGTATGGCAGAAATGGTGATCGGAGAAAAAGTAACCTTGGAAGAGCTGGGCGGTGCACGGATGCATTGCTCTGTCAGTGGATGTGGTGACGTACTGGCTTCCAATGAAGAAGAGGCAATTCAAGCTGCGCGCAGCTATCTCCGTTTTTTCCCGGCGAACTATACATTGACGCCACCTGCTCTATTACCGAAAGCCCCATCGGAAACAGCAAAGGAAATTACAAGCATTGTGCCGGAAAACCAAAATGCTGCTTTCAATATGCATGATGTCATTACAGCTTTGGTCGATGAGGACTCATTCTTTGAAATCAAGAAGCTATTTGCCCAGGAGCTGATTACCGGATTGGCAAGGCTGGATGGCAAGCCAGTCGGAATCATTGCCAACCAGCCTCGTGTAAAGGGCGGCGTCCTGTTTGTCGATTCGGCTGACAAGGCAGCCCGATTCATCACACTGTGCGATGCGTTTTCGATTCCACTCCTGTTCTTGGCGGATGTTCCAGGCTTCATGATTGGTACAGCGGTAGAGCGTGCAGGCATTATCCGACATGGCGCCAAAATGATCTCGGCAATGGCAGAAGCCACGGTACCGAAAATATCCGTTATCGTTCGAAAAGCGTATGGAGCGGGCTTGTATGCGATGGCCAGCTCTGCATTTGAACCAGATGCCTGCCTCGCTCTGCCTGGCGCACAAATTGCCGTAATGGGACCAGAAGCAGCGGTCAATGCGGTATACAGTAACAAAATTCAGGCGATTGAGGACCCGGCAGAGCGACAAGCGTTTATTCAGGAGAAACGTAGAGAGTACCAGGAAGACATCGATCTATACTTATTGGCTTCAAACTTGATCGTAGATGCGGTTATACCTCCAAGCGAACTGAGACAAGAATTGATCCAGCGCTACGAAGTTTATAAAAATAAGCATCAAGTATTCTCAGACAGAAAGCACGCTGTTTATCCCGTGTAAGTTAGGAATCAGGCTGTCGCACAAGGCGATGGCCTGATATTTTTTTGGGGAAATGTGCGATAGCAGAGGAATATTTCGATAATTTCGATCTTTTTTTGTGGCAATCAATTGAACAATCCCGGAAACTCTGTTATTCTTGAAAAATAAGCAATGATTAATGTGGGTGAACAAATGCTGCTAGAACCAAAGACGTGGCAGGTGGTAGTCATTGGTGGAGGGTCAGTCGGGCTGCTGTATGCAGCAAGGCTCGCACTCGCTGGACAACCAGTTACGATCGTTACACGCAGTTCACTCCAGGCGAATCAACTAAATGAACGCGGGCTCAGCTTCCAAAGACTTGATGGCGAAACCATCGCGGTTCCCGTCACTGCTCGCCCAATTGACGAGGGTTTGCCTGAAGGGAATTTGTATCTTTTAACTGTGAAACAGCCAGATTTGTACAGTGTGCTCCCAGCCTTACAAGGGTTAGACAGTGAGGCGAGAGTGATCGCTTTGCAAAATGGCATGGGTCATTACGAGCTGCTTCGAACCGTTTTAACGGAGTCACAGTGCTTCTTCGCGATAAATACAGAAGGGGCAAGACGATTGTCCCCTACAGAAGTAATGCATACCGGCACAGGTATATTGCGGGTAGGTTCTTGGGAGACTTCTGATCGTAGTGATCCACTGATACGCACTTTTGTCGAGTGGGCTTCATCAACAGGAATAGAGGCTGTCTATGAAAAGACGATACAGCCCTTCGCTTGGAGAAAGCTCATCGCAAATGCTCTGATTAATCCGTTAACAGCGCTTTTTGAAATCCCAAATGGTGCTCTCCTCGAAAATTCGCATACACACCACCTCATGCGTGAGCTGTTTATGGAAGCAGCTACTGTGGCTGCGTATGCCGGACAAAAAATCGAGGATGCAGACTTGCAGGAAATTGTCTCCATTTGCCGAAATACTTCCCGTAATCTTTCCTCCATGCTTCAGGATATAAACAAGCGAAGACCGACAGAAGTGCAGTCTATTAATGGCTATCTCGTCCAATTAGGAAAAAAGGCCGGGATACCTACTCCTCTGCACGATACCTTGCTTCGCGTTATCCTCCTTAAGTCAGGCATGGGAATACGGAAGGAGGGAGGCGACAGTAGATGACCATTTTGGCGAATGTCTGGGCCTATTTGTGGGGTACGCTAACGGTTGTGCCGTTTCTAGGTTTTCCGCTTGTCTATTTTCTCTTGTATGTGACGACGCGGAACAAGAAAATGGCGGGCCGTTGGGCAGTAAATATCACGAATCTTTTGGTGATTCGCTCTGCTGTTTCCGCTTACGAACTGATCTGGCCTGAGGCTTCTTCCGCTTGGTGGTGGGTATTCTGTTTTTACCTCGTGGTAACGTTGCTTCTTGGATGGATACAGATGAAGTGGAAGGGACGTCTCTCCCTCAAAAAGGTAGGATTTTCCGCCTGGCGTTTGTCGTTTCTCTGGTTTGGAATTGTCTACATAGTGCTGTTTACGACCGGAATTATCAAAACGATGGGTGTCGTGTAAAGCACTGTTGATACATATCGTATTTAATTCCGATAAGAAAGAAGGTTGGAACTATGCGACTTCCCATCGAGACCATCGGTCACAAGATTCGAATGATTCGGAAAGAACGCGGCTTTACCTTGGAAATTATGGCAGGCAAAACAGGGTTAAGCAAAGGTTTGCTCAGCCAAGTAGAGCGTGGAATTTCTCAGCCATCACTAGATTCGCTGTGGAAAATCACCAAAGCTCTGGAGTCACCGATCATTCATTTTTTTGAGGATATTGATCAAAAGCAGGTGCACGTGACTCGCTTGCAAAAACGCAGACAACTGGTCTTTCCTGAATCGACGGGAACTTATTCGCTGCTCTCGATGGGAGGAAGTGCGAAGCTGGGGATGCTGGAAGTACGACTGATGCCTGGAGAAATGGCTGTAGACAAGTTCGTTCAGTCAGAGGGAGAAGAGTGCTTTACAGTGATATCCGGTAGTGTGACAGCCCGCTTTAATGATGAAGAACACGTATTAGAAGCAGGGGACAGTATTTCTTTTGACAGCAGCAAAACACACTCAATTGAAAACACGGGAGATACGGAAGCCATATTGATCTGGTCCGTCACCCCTCCACAATTTTAATGCTAGCGCAAACAAGCCTGTATTACACTTTGACAACCCATTAAAGTGGGTTGTCTTGTTTTTTGTGGCTGTGGAGCATGTTATAATTTTGGTTGACCATGGCCCTAAGAAAGGTGAGCTAGCATGAATGTTGAATGTCTTGCGCTTCCATTGGCTAATCCGCTGGCACAAGAGTACCAGCAGCAAAATGCCTCTGCAATGCAATTTTTTGCGCATAATCCCTACCGAGAACAGTCCTACCAAGAACGCGTGGAATGGCTTCAAGGCCAGTCCTATCCTCACCGGAACCAGCTCGTGGAAGGCCTATATCATTTTAATAAAGAGATGGGTAATCACCCTGAAGCACTGAAAAATATCGAGCTGCTGAAACAGCCGGACACCTATGTCGTTATTGGCGGTCAGCAAGCAGGGGTTCTAGGCGGCCCGCTCTATACGATGAACAAAGCCGTTCATTTGATTCAGGCGGCGAAAAGACTGTCCTCGCAGCTTCATGCGAATGTGATCCCGGTGTTCTGGATTGCTGGCGAAGACCACGATATTGATGAAATTGATCACGTGTACTGGGGTGCTGACGATGGGAAGCGCCTGCATAAAGAGCGTATGGCTCTTAACAAAAAAGGCCGCGAATCCGCAAGTAAGCTGCCCTTGGATCAAGAGCTGTGTACGCAGTTCCTGGATAAGTTTTTCCAGGGACAGACAGAGACTGCCGAAACCAAACAGATTCGTGAGCTGCTGACGCAGACGGCCGTCGATTCGCAAACAGTCGCTGAGTGGTTTGCCCGCTTGATGGCGCAATTGTTCGGCAAGCACGGTCTTGTGCTAATTGAATCCTCGTTGCCGTTTGTTCGTGAGCTGCAACGACCTGTCTTCTCACAGATCATCGAAAATAATGAGCAGCTCGCAAAGGTGTTGCTTCAAGCAGCCGATCGAATTACAACGGCTGGCTATCCGCTTCAATTACAGGTGGAAGAACATCAAGCGAATCTTTTCGTCTATGAAGGCGATGATCGCTTACTGTTAGAACGTCACGGGGAGCGCTTTATCAATCGAAGACGTTCCTATAGCAACGAAGAATTGCTCAAGCTGGTTGCAGATTCCCCGGAGCGTTTTAGCACGAATGTCGTTACCCGCGGCTTGATGCAGGAGCATCTGTTTCCTACGCTTGCTTTCATTGGAGGCCCTGGAGAGATTGCTTATTGGGCGTTCTACAAGGAAGTATTCGAGTTATTCGGGATGCAGATGCCGATCGTGCTGCCGCGTTTGTCCGTTACACTCGTGGAAGGCGCCCAGTTAAGGCTTCTGGATAGCATGGGGCTTTCTGTTGAGCGAGTCCTGACTGATTTCGCAGGATGGAAAACAGAGTGGTCCAACAATCAGGCACCACACCCACTGGAGCAGCAATTCGCTTCAACACGCGACACGATCATGTCGATCTATCGTCCTCTGGTAGAGGAGGTCGTTTTGCTTGATGGCGGATTACGTGGTCTGGCTGAGAAGAATAGTAAGCTGCTGTTAGAGCAAGTATCCTTTTTGGAACAGCGTCTCATTCGTTCGTTACAGCAACAAGAGGACGTAGAGCATGTGCGCGTCCAAAGAATCGAGACCGCGTTGCTGCCTGAGGGCGGTCTGCAAGAGAGAAAGCATTCGTTTTTCCCGTATGCGAATAAATATGGCCTTGCACTCCTTGATCGATTGGTAGAAGCGCCATTCGAGCATGATGGTACTCATCAACTTTATTACCTGTAACCGATCAAAGAAAAATAGTCGGAGCGTCCTGGAAGGGAGCCCGACTATTTTTTCGTTTTTTAAGCAGTTTTAAGCAGTTTAAAGCAGATGGAAAACTTTTCTTCCAATTATGCAGAAACTTTTCCGACAAATTCTGCGTCATAGTAGTAATGGATTGTTTTTTTGGAAAGGTGGTACTCGGGATGCAGATTACATTACGACAAATCGGGAAAAAAGCCACTCTACTAGCAGTAAGCTGGTCGCTTGTGTTGACGGGCATAGCTGCCGTGGGATTGAAAAAGGCAGATGCACGTGAAGTATCTGTGGCGAATGCACCTGCTTTTATCGACACAAATGGACATTGGGCTTCGAAAGAAATAGGGATTGCCACCAAAAAAGGATTAATCAAAGGCTTTCCTGATGGAACCTTCAAGCCAGAGCAAACGGTTACGCAAGAACAGTTTTTATCACTGATTGAACGGGTGATTCCTTCCTTTACAGGGCATGAACCTGATGACTTTATCAAGGAAACCTACTTACAGCCTTCTGTGGGACGCTGGTCCGAAAAAACATATCACCATTTGGCTTCAGCGGGTATTATGCCGTCCGGAAAGCCTACCGATAGCATGACGCGGTTGGAAGCAGCTAGAACATTGCTGGCAGCCCTCGGGCATCAATCGGAGGGAGAAAAATATCGGGGAACAACAACGAAATTTTTCACGGATCTTTCCATGGATGATGAAAAGCAGGTCATGACGGTCTATCCAGCTTACAAAATGGGGATTATGGCTGGGTTTCCAGACGGAAGCTTTCGTCCTGACGAGAAGATCAGCAGAGCGCAAGCAGTCGTACTCTTAACTCGG
This sequence comes from Brevibacillus jepli, assembly GCF_047229145.1. Lineage (NCBI taxonomy): Bacteria > Bacillati > Bacillota > Bacilli > Caryophanales > Paenibacillaceae > Brevibacillus > Brevibacillus jepli. The sequence continues at coordinate 125,788 of NZ_JBFEFW010000017.1, read as the reverse complement.
ATGGAGTCAAAGATTGCTGAGCTGTACCCTGGCAATGTAACAGAGAGCGAAAAGAAAGCAATGACTCAAGCTGTCTCTTCATTTGTAGGAGATGTGATGGATAAGCAGAAGATTCGTCGCTACGATGATTTGGTTGCGTATGTAAAGGAAAACAAACTGCCTGTCAGTGAAGCGTTTTTACGGGAGCATTTTTCTTTTATGCAGTATGAAGTGTATGATTATGTCCGGTTTCCGCAGTTTAACGAGCTAATGTACTTCGCAAAAATCGGAATGAATAAATACAGGATGACTGTTCAATATTTCGCGGGAGATCTGGGTGGAAGCGTTGATCGCACATTCTACTTATCATCCAGTGATGGCAAAACGTTTAGACTGATTGGAAAAGATGAATAATAAAAAAAGGCTGGGACATGTACCCGGCCTTTTTCCTATTCAGGCGTTACGCTTTTGCCAGATGAAGAGTACGAGAGCAATTACAAGGGGATAGAAGGCAGACCATCCCAAAAAAGGATATAGCCCTACCGTACACACGAGAGAAGTCCAGGAAGCGATTCTGCCTACGCGACTGTTGTGCAAGAGTCGAACTCCAGCCAGACATCCGCCAATGTAGGTCGCAAAAAAGGTAGCGTTGGGCAGCTCGATGAGTTTGGCTAGGTCGATCAGATCGAAATACAGAACACCGAGAACGACGACAAAACAAAGGGAGAGAAACAGAAGCCCTCCAGTTGGTGTCCGGTACTTGGCATGAAGGGTACCAAACCAGCGAGGTGCGATATTTTCTTTCGCCAAAGAATAGGCGATTCTCGAAGCGGCTCCAATGTAAGCGTTGGCTGTCGCAATACAGATGAACAAGGCGGTAACGGCTACAATCCATCCGCCGATCGGACCGAGCGAGAGCTGGACCATGACACTGAGCGAGGCAGCGGAGATACCGACACCGTAGCTATGCGTAGCCACGGTCATGAAGGCTACGGCAAAATACAACAGAGCGACGATTCCGGCACTCCACAAAACACCGCGAATCGCGTTCTTCGCTGGATCAACGAATTCTTCTGAGAGATGCGTCACGGCCTCCCACCCAATGAAGCACCAGAACATGAGACCGGCTGCTTGCACGACACTCAGCCAACCGTTTGGCACAAACGGAGTAAAGTGGGTGACGGACGCATGCGGGATACTCGCAACGACGGCCAAAATCAATATCGTAATAATCAGCGAGACAACAATCGTTTGGACACGTGCAGCTACATGCAATCCAATCACATTCATAATCAGTACAGCGAGAAGGAGCAGAGCAGCCGCCGCATAGACCTGTGACTCACTCCAGTTCAGCAGGATCGCAATATAATTGGCTCCAGTTACACTTAAAATGGGTGCGCCGATGGGAACAGACAGGAGAAAGAACCATCCGACCATGTTTCCGAATCGATCTCCGTAAGCTGTCCGAACAAACGTAGAGACTCCACCAGAGCTCGGATAGCGGGCAGATAAGAGCCCCATCGTAATGGCCATGGGCAGGACGAGAATAGACATGACGAGCCAAGCTAAAATCGAAGCAGGACCAGCCTTTTCAGCTGTAAGTCCGGGGATGAGCAGTACCCCGGAGCCGATAACAGCGCCGATGTATAAAGCGACGATCTGCGGAAGTCGCAGTGTTTTGGCCAGGCCCGGCGCTTGTGCGGACGATTTCCCCATAGATAGTTCCCTCACTTTTTTACTTTCCATGTCGTTTGTAACTGAAGTGTAGCATAGACTTAATTATCGGAGTTATCTATAATATTAGATAAATACAATCGTTTTTTTCGATGAAATGAGGGGGAAATCTGGATACTCGTTATTTACTAACCTTCCGTGAAGTAGCCAAGTGCCAGAGCTTTACTCGTGCAGCAGAAATATTGGGCTATGCGCAATCAAGTGTGACGACTCAAATTCAAATTCTGGAATCAGAGTTCGGTGTAAGTCTATTCGAGCGTTGGGGCAAAAAAATCAGGCTTACCCACGCAGGCGAAGTCCTTCTCGGCTATAGTGAACAATTGCAGGCAGTGTTAGATGAAGCAAAAGCAAACTTGTCTGAGCAAGCACACCTCGCGGGAACGCTTAGTATCGGGACGGTAGAGTCGCTCGCCGCTTTCTATTTGCCGCCTTTTTTGCAAAAGTTTCGTCTGGAGCAGCCGCGTATGCGTATTTCACTGAAGCCAGGCATCTGTCAGGACTTGAGACTGGGAGTAAAGGAAGGCAAGTACGATTTCGCTTTTGTGCTCGATTGTCTACAGGAGCATTCCGAATTGACGAATGTCGTTTTAGGCGAGGAAAAACTAGTTGTGATTGCTGCACCTCCCCATCCGCTCGCGCAAAAAGAGAAGGTGGAAGCACCAGATTTTTCAGGGGAGACCTGGATTTTTACCGAAAAGGGCTGCAGCTATCGCGGGATGATGGAATCCGTGCTGCGTGAAGCTGGGGCTACCATGGAATCGTCTTTTGAATTCGGCAGCCTGGAGGCGATTAAGCAGTGTGTCGCATATGATTTGGGAATTGCGTTGCTTCCTTCTATTGCCGTCCGAGAAGAAGTGAAGGATGGTTCGCTCGTGATTCTCCCCTTTTCCCATCCGAATATCCGTGTATTCAGGCAGTTGGTCTATCATAAGAAAAAGTGGATGCCACAGGCTTTGCTGCGTTTTTTGGAGCTGCTTACGGTAGAAACCGCAGAGCCGTAAACTGCCTGGAATAGGAAAAAGAGATGATAGTTTAACTTGCGTATGATATGATAGACAGGGTTGCTTTATGAGATAAAAGGAGGTCCATCCATACATGAACACAGTTTCTGAAAGCATCGTAAAAGATATGTCGTTGGCGCACAACGGCCATCTGAAAATTGATTGGGTTAAAGAACACATGCCTGTACTTAACCGCATTCGTGAGCGCTTTGAAAAAGAGCAGCCGTTTGCAGGACTGAAAGTTGCGATCTCCTTGCACTTGGAAGCAAAAACAGCTTACCTGGCGAAGGTTGTCCAGGCTGGTGGTGCTGAAGTAACGATTACTGGCTCTAACCCACTGTCCACGCAAGATGACATTTGCGCGGCGTTGGTAGAAGACGGCATTCGCGTATTTGCGAAATACAACCCAGATCCTGCTGAGTACAAAGAGCACCTGATCAAAACGCTGGAAACACGTCCTGATCTGATCATTGATGACGGTGGCGACTTGATTACCATTCTGCACAGCGAGCGTCGTGATCTGTTGTCTCAAGTGCGTGGTGGAGCAGAAGAAACCACAACAGGGATTCTGCGTCTGAAAGCGTTGGAAAAAGAAGGCAAGCTGGAATTCCCAATGGTTGCCGTAAACGATGCATTCTGCAAATACTTGTTCGATAATCGCTATGGTACAGGCCAATCCGTATGGGATGGTATCAACCGTACAACGAACCTCGTAGTAGCTGGTAAAACAGTTGTTGTAGCAGGATACGGCTGGTGCGGTAAAGGTGTAGCGATGCGTGCAAAAGGCTTGGGCGCAAAAGTAATCGTTACAGAAATCGACCCAATCAAAGCAGTAGAAGCTTACATGGATGGATTTGAAGTAATGCCGATGCTGGAAGCTGCGAAGCACGGTGACTACTTCGTAACGGTAACAGGCAACCGCGACATCATCAGTAAAGAGCATTTTGCAGTGATGAAAGATGGCGCAATCCTGTCCAACGCAGGTCACTTCGATGTCGAAGTAAACAAGGTAGATCTGAATGCCATGTCGACATCTTCCCGTATTGTGCGTAAAGATATTGAAGAATTTGTCTTGGCTGATGGTCGAAAAGTGTATCTGCTCGCAGAAGGTCGCCTCGTGAACCTCGCTGCTGGCGACGGACATCCGGCTGAAATTATGGATATGACGTTTGCTTTGCAAGCCGTTTCCTTGGCATATGTGAATGAGCAGTACAAAAATATCGGCAAAACAGTGCTGAACGTACCATTCGAGCTGGATCAAATGGTGGCACAGTACAAATTGGAAGCTCTGAACATCGGTATCGACAAATTGACAGCTGAGCAAAAATCTTACCTGGAAAGCTGGGTCGAATAAGTTCTCGAATCCCGTCTTTTCCCGGCAAAAAAATAAACGAAAAAATCCTGCATACAAACGCAGGATTTTTTTTTATAATAACAAATAGGTACTAGGTGGGGAAAAGTGGGGGAAAGTGGAGCCAACCGACAGGAAAGTGGGGGACCAGGGCGTGTTCATGGGGGAATATCAGCACAGCATCGACGAAAAAGGCCGCCTGACGATCCCAGCCAAATTCCGTGAAGGGCTTGGCACTTCCTTTGTGATTACCCGCGGACTGGACCAATGTTTGTTTGCTTATCCGCAAGATGAGTGGAAGCAATTAGAGGAAAGACTCAAGTCTCTCCCATTTACAAAAGCAGATGCTCGGGCATTTACACGATTTTTCTTTTCAGGTGCCACCGAATGCGAGTGGGACAAGCAGGGAAGGGTAAACATACCACCCAATTTACGTGAGCATGCAGGCATGCAAAAAGAATGTGTGATCATCGGGGTGTCAAACCGTGTAGAGGTATGGAGCAAGGAACGCTGGGAAGATTATTTTGCTCAGTCAGAAGGCTCTTTTGGAGAAATTGCCGAAAAACTGGTTGATTTTAATTTGTAGCAGCGAGAAGAACAGGAGTGACGACATTGTCGTTTCATCACGTAACCGTTTTGATGGAAGAGGCTGTCGAAGGGCTAAATATTCGTCCTGGAGGCATTTATGTAGATTGTACACTTGGTGGAGCTGGGCATAGCAGTTTGATTGCTTCCAAGCTGACTGAGGGTGGTCGACTTATCGCCATTGATCAGGATGACTGGGCGCTGGACAATGCCCGCGAAAGACTCGCATCCTATATGGATAGAGTTACGCTGGTAAAGAGTAACTTCCGCCATATCAAAGACATTGTGAGCGATTTGGGTTTGACTGGCGTGGACGGGATTTTGTTTGACCTTGGAGTATCCTCTCCACAGTTGGATGAGGGAGAGCGTGGCTTCAGCTACAATGCTGATGCGCCTCTGGATATGAGAATGGACCAACAAGCCCCGTTGTCAGCCTATGACATTATCAATGAGTGGGATGAAGAAGAGATTGCCAAGATCATTTGGCTGTACGGAGAAGAGAAATTTTCCCGGCGAATTGCCCGGCAAATTGTTCAACAACGCAAGAAGCAGCCGATCCAAACAACCGGCGAGCTGGTTGAATTGATTAAGGAAGGTATTCCTGCTGCTGCGCGCCGTACCGGACCCCATCCGGCGAAGCGTACTTTTCAGGCGATTCGGATCGCAGTCAATGATGAACTGGATGCATTCAAAGAGGCCGTCGTCGATGCTATTCATGTTTTGAATCCAGAAGGCCGGGTTAGTGTCATCACGTTTCATTCCTTAGAGGACAGAATCTGCAAACAAATATATCAAGACTTTTCAAAAGGGTGCACATGCCCGCCAGCTTTTCCGATTTGCACATGCGGGAATAAAGCAGTAGTAAAAGTCATCACAAAGAAGCCGATTTTGCCATCTGAAGAAGAATTGGAAGCGAATAATCGTGCACGATCAGCTAAGCTACGGGTAGCGGAGAAGCTGTAGAACGGAAGCGACGAGAAAGGAGAGGGAGAAGCGATGAGTTATTACTACCGAGGAAATTTAGCTATGGAGTTGGAACAACAATCCAAATCCGTAACGAAAACAACAAAGCGAACGGTTCGGATCAAGCCAACGATTCCAACCGGAGAAAAATTGCTGTATCTCTTATTTATCTCGTTAACCGTTGTCGGCTTGGGGCTAGTGGGTGTCCGCTACTCGCAAATTTCGCAGATGAATTATGAAATTCAGAGCACGAAAAAAGAAAATCGTTTGATGACAGAAAAAAATGCAGCTCTGAAATTGCAAATCGAGCAAATGACAAACGGGCAGCGCCTGCAACAAGAAGCAGAGAGACAAGGCATGGTGTACAATCCGGCAGCTGTACATACGATTGGCAAAAAAGAAGTCCAGGCGAGCTCTCTACCACAAACACAGCCAAAAAAACCTTAAATGTTACTGCTCTCATGTGCGGTAACTTTTTTTCTTAGATGGACCCGAGTCTGCTCCTGACTCGGCTAGTACGCGTTCGTCTCCCGTGTTAGTGTAAATGCGAAATCGGCTTATCGGTAGGGGCGGACGATTTTTGAAGCGATGGAGTTGAATGGAGATGGAATGGAAACGAAAAGTAAATTGGCGAATTCTCATGGTAGCCTTATGTACGATCTTGGTTTTTTCGACGTTGAGCTTTCGAATCTACTGGATCCAGTCCGTCGAGGCAGAAGAAATTATGCTGCACGCACAAAAGCAGTGGGATAGAGAGCGTGTACTGAAGCCGAAGCGGGGGACGATCTATGACCGAAATGGCGAGATTTTGGCCTATGAGGGGAAAGCGTATACGGTGAATGCGCGTTTGAAGCCTCTTAATGAGAAAGACGATGATTTCGTAAAAGACCCGTACTATACTGCCAATATGCTCGCGCCGATTTTGAATGCACCTGTGCAAGACTTGGTGAAGAATTTGACGAAGCCAAATAATGTGGTGGAATTGGGGCGCTACGGGCAAAAGGTCAGTGAAGAGCAGAAGAAAAGAATTCTTGAAGTACAATATCCGAAGCTACCGAGCGGAGAACAGGTTGAGAAGAATCAACTTCCTGGTGTTTATTTGGTTGAAACGACACGTCGGATTTACCCGAATAACGCCTTCGCGTCTCATGTAATCGGCTATCTTGATTTGTACGATGAACCCAAAATGGGGATCGAGCTGAAATTGAACCCGCAATTGGCCGGTGAAAAGGGGCAGATGCACTTCCAAAAGGATGGTGCAGGCTACCAGCTGCCAGATGGAGAAGGGGAGTACATTCCGGCAAAAGATGGATTAGATGTGTACCTCACCATAGACCGTCAAATACAGGATTATGTAGAACAAGCGCTTGACAAGGTGGAACAGCAGTACAAGCCGCAGGGCATGACGGTCGTAGTAGCTGATCCGCAAAATGGTGAGATTTTGGCAATGGGGAACCGATCGCAGTTTAACCCGAATACGTACTACACCGGGATTGAAAATTACAATAACCACGCTGTTACCACGATGTTTGAGCCGGGTTCTACATTTAAGATCATTACCCTGGCTGCTGCCATTGAGGAAAAGATGTTTAATCCGAATGAAATCTATCAATCCGGTACGTATACAATCAAGGGACAAGTTCCGATCCGTGACCATAACAATGGTGCTGGTTGGGGTCCCATCACCTTTTTGGAAGGGGTACAGCGTTCTAGTAACACCTTGTTCGCCAAATTGGGGTATGAGCGTTTGAAGCTAGAGGGTCTGAAGAAATACTTCAAAAAATTCGGTATGGGTGAAAAAACTGGAATTGAGCTTCCGTATGAGAAAGCAGGAAGCTTGATCAACTTGGAGAAACCGCAATCTCCGCGTGACTGGGCTGCGACTACTTATGGACAAGCAGCGACAGTCACAGCGATTCAGCAGGTTGCAGCTGTAGGGGCAATCGCGAATGGTGGAGAGCTGTTAAAACCGCATATTGTAAAGGAAATGCGCGACCCTCATACGGGGGCAGTTGTCAATCGTACACAGCGGGAAGTTGTAAATCGAGTCGTGAGTGAAGCGACAGCGAAACAAACGCGCTATATATTGGAAACCGTCATTACAGCAGATGCTGGTACGGGTAAATTGTACAAGATTGACGGTTACCATGTTGCAGGAAAGACCGGAACAGCCCAAAAATACGATCCAAACACAGGAAAAATTATGGATGGGCGCTACGTCGCTTCCTTCATTGGTTTCGCTCCAAAAGACAATCCAAAGCTATTAGTCTACGTCGTCATTGATGATCCGCAAACAGATGCTTGGTATGCATTGTGGGGCAAAATGATGCTCGCTCCGATGTTTACATCCATCATGGAACGCAGCCTGCAATATTTGCAGCAGCAGCCTGACCTGTCGGCTGTCGAGAGCAAGAAGAAAGAAAAGGCACCAACGAAAAAAGAGGCGCAGACAGCAGTCGAATCATCCTCTGCTGCACCGAAGACGTTGCCAAAGTTTGAAGGAATGTCCACGACAGCAGCGCAATTGCGAGCCAAGCAGGACAATTTGACGGTTACGGTAGCAGGTACTGGCACAAAAATCGTCAAACAATATCCGGCTGCATATGAGCAGGTCGTTCCGGGTGAACAGATCATACTCGTAACAGATCGGGTAAAAGGGACGAAGATGCCTGATTTCAAAGGAAAATCATTGCGGGATGTGATGGAGTTCAGCTCCTTGATCAATCTCGAAGTAAAATCAACGGGAACTGGGTACGTCACGCAGCAAAGCATTCCACCAGGAACGGTGCTGCAGGGCACGGAGAAGCTACAGGTTACACTGCAATCTGAGTCGGAGCCACCTGTACCGGTAACACCGCAAGGAGGGCAGGGAGGCGGCTCAGTGCCAGCTACAGTGACGCCAAACAATCCGGCACAGAATAATACGCCAGTTCCGAATAACTCCACAAACCAAACAGGTGGAAATACTTCCGTTACTCCACCTGCTAATCAGCCAACAGGTCAAGGAGGGCAAGGTGGATCAGGACAGCCGCCAGCGTCCGGGCAAGCGCCTCCTCCTGACAAACCAGTTGGACAAACAACGGAAACACCACAAACACCGACAACTCCATAGTTCTAACCCGTCCCCCCTGCGAATAAGGTAAGTAGAGACAACCTATTCGAGGGGGGACTCGCTTTGCGGGTATCCAATGCTACTGTACGTCGTCGTATTTTTATTGTCTTGATTGTTGGAGTGGTTTTGTACGCAGCGCTTGTCACCCGATTGGGTTATGTGCAATTGATAGAGGGACCGAAGCTCTCGCAAATGTCGGATGAGCTACTCAAGCGGGAGATTGAATTTCAACCCAATCGCGGTCGTATTTTAGACAGAAGTGGCAATGAACTCGTGACGAATATGACGGTACCGACACTGGTTTCGGTTGCAGCGCAGATCAAGGACCCTAAGGAAACAGCGAGACAGCTGGCCGTCATTTTGGAGCAAAAAGAAGAAGACGTATTTCGTGCGATTACCAAAAAAGAAATGAGCAACAACCAGATCCCGGGCGGAAGAAAATTGTCTCTTGAAAAAGCGAGAAAAATACAGGAATTGAACTTGCCAGGTATATACTTGGCGGGGGATACGAAACGTTTTTACCCGAACGGAAGTATGGCTGCCCATATTCTTGGCTTCACAGGTATCGACAACCAAGGGTTGACAGGGCTTGAAAAAATTTATGACCCCTTCTTGATGGGGACAGAGGGACATATCTCGTTTCCATCAGATGCGAAGGGGCGCGTACTGCCAGGCGGGTCAGAAGATTATGTCGCTCCCGTAAGTGGTATGGACATGTACTTAACGCTAGACAGTACGATTCAATCGTTTATCGAACGCGAACTGGACCAGGCGGTTGTCGCCTATCAGCCAGATGATGTCCTGGCGATCGCCATGAATCCAAAGACTGGGGAAATATTGGGGATGGGAAGTCGCCCGACTTTTCAACCGGACGCATACAAAGACTACCCGTCAGAGGTGTACAACAGAAATCTCCCTATCTGGAAAACGTATGAGCCAGGTTCAACCTTTAAGATTGTCACCCTGGCTGCCGCTTTAAATGAAGGCGTCGTGAATCTGAAAGAGGGCTTTTACGATCCGGGCTTCATTAACGTGGCCGGCAAGCGATTGCGATGCTGGAAGCGACAGGGGCACGGACAGGAAACGATGCTGGAAGTAGTAGAGAACTCCTGTAACCCTGGATTTGTTACGATGGGTCAGCGGCTCCAAAAGGAACGACTATTTGACTACATCAAAAAATTTGGCTTCGGACAAAAGACAGGGATCGATTTGATCGGTGAAGAAAACGGGTTATTATTCAACTTAAATAAGGTAGGACCTGTAGAGCTGGGTACGACATCATTCGGTCAAGGGGTATCTGTCACACCCATACAACAAATGGTAGCAGTCTCAGCTGCTATCAACGGCGGCAAGCTCATGAAGCCGTTTGTAGCCAAAGAGTGGCGAGACAGTGTGACACACGATGTCGTCGCGAGAACCTTGCCGACAGAAGTTCGACAAGTCATTACGGAGGATACCTCTGCTAAAGTCCGGTATGCACTGGAAAGTGTCGTTGCTCAAGGAACAGGTAATAAGGCATATATTGAAGGGTACCGGGTAGGAGGTAAGACAGGGACGGCTCAAAAAGTCAAAAACGGCCGCTATGTCGATGGGGAATATATCGTATCGTTTATCGGGTTTGCTCCTGCTGACGATCCACAAATCGTCGTATACTTCGCAGTGGACAATCCGAAGGCACTGGCGTTTGGTGGATTGATTGCTGCCCCCAGTGTAAAAAGTATTATTGAATCATCGCTCCAGCATTTGAATGTACCCAAACGAAAAGACGGCATTCCCAAGGAAATTAACAAAGCACTGGGAGAAAGAGCCCCAATTGAAGTACCGAACATGGTAGGTCAATCGATGCGAGACGTCGTGACAACGTATGATACACTGCCACTTGTCGTTTCAGGCAAAGGCCAGTACGTCATTCAACAGTCACCTGCTCCCGGAGTAAAAATTAATGAGGGCGGAAAAATTCGCATCTACCTTGGTGACAAATCGACCAATTAGCTATAAAATGAGATTTCGAAGGCGGAGGGGAGTAGGCTTGTCTACGTTCGCTCTGCCTTTGTTCGTCAAGGCTGCGCCGAGTTGATCAGCGTAGCCAAGTACAAATGTTTACATTTCTGTCTATACTAGTTGGAGAATGGGGTGCCTGTTTCATGTTTCTACGGGATCTGCTCATGCCTTTGTTGCCAGTAAAGGTTTCAGGGGATGACAGCATGGAGATTACGGGTTTGACAGCAGACTCGCGCCAGGTAAAGCCCGGCTACTTGTTTGTTTGTCTGACTGGGTATACCGTGGATGGACATACGTTTGCGGCCCAGGCAGTGAAAAATGGTGCTGTTGCCGTGTTATCCGAACAAGATCTGGACGTGCCAGCGACTATTGTCAGAGTACCGGATACCCGGCGGGCAATGGCTATGCTGGCTGATCGTATTTTCGGATCTCCCACGAAAGAAGTAAAAGTCATTGGCGTAACGGGGACGAATGGCAAGACGACCACTACACATCTGATCGACAAAATTTTGCGCGATCAAAGCAAGCAAACAGGCTTAATTGGCACGATCCATATGAGAATTGGAGACGTAACGGAGGAAGTCAAAAATACGACTCCGGACGCTGTAGATTTGCAGAGAAGCTTTCGTCGCATGTGCGATGTGAACACAGACTATGCGATCATCGAGGTATCCTCTCATGCGCTGGAGCTGGGACGCGTTCGCGGCTGCGAGATCCATACCGCGGTATTTACCAACCTGACGCAGGATCATCTCGATTATCATAAAACGATGGAAAACTATCGCTACGCCAAGTCATTGTTGTTTTCTCAGTTAGGCAACAACTACGATCCAAACCGTCTAAAAACGGCTGTACTGAATGCTGATGATGAGGCATCTGAATTATATGCAACAGTTACACCCGCGCGTGTCATTACATACGGCATCGATCAAGCTGCAGATGTAATGGCGAAACAAATCGAGATTACGAGCAAGGGAACTTCCTTTACGGTCGAATGCTTCGCTGGTAGTGCCCGCTTTAACCTGAAGCTGATGGGGAAGTTCAATGTGTATAACGCTTTGGCTGCCATCGCGGTTACACTCGCAGAAGGGATTGCTCTAGACGAGATCAAAGCGAGTCTGGAAGAGGTAGCAGGGGTAAATGGGCGGTTTGAAGCAGTAGATGCGGGTCAGCCGTTTGCTGTGCTCGTTGACTATTCCCATACGCCTGACAGCTTGGAGAATGCGTTGATGACAGTCAAGGAATTTGCACGTGGCAACGTATTTTGCATTGTTGGCTGCGGAGGCGACCGGGACCGAACAAAACGCCCAATTATGGCACAAATTGCAACGAAATACGCGGATTTGACCGTCTTAACATCAGATAATCCGCGATCAGAGGAGCCGCAAGCGATTCTCGATGACATGCTGGCCGGTTTGTCAGACGTAGCAGAGAGCCGTTACACTGCATTGACTGATCGCCGTGAAGCGATTGAGTATGCCGTTTCACTTGCAAAGGCTGAAGATGTTATCCTGATTGCTGGGAAAGGCCACGAAACCTATCAAATAATCAAAGACCAGGTGTTGCCCTTCGATGATCGTGAAGTTGCGCGCGAAGCGATTGCCCGGTACAACCAAGAATAGAACAGATGCAATACCCTGCATCGAAAGAAAGGAGGCTCGGGCATGTTCGTTGACAACGTCCTAATCGTCACGATCGTCGCTGCGTTTCTCATCGCCGTACTCATTGGCCCACTGTTTATTCCCTTCCTTCGCCGCCTGAAATTTGGGCAGGCGATTCGTGAGGAAGGACCACAATCCCATTTTAAGAAGGCTGGAACTCCCACAATGGGAGGCACCATCATTCTATTGGCACTCATATTTACCGTGTTGAAGTTTGCCAATGCAACCATGGAAATTTACTTTCTACTACTGGTAACTCTTGGATACGGTTTAATTGGCTTTTTGGATGATTTCATCAAAATTAGAAAAAAACGCAATCTCGGGCTTACCGCCAAACAGAAGTTTGCCGGACAGATTGTCCTGGCAATCGGAGCGTATATCTTGCTCTTGATGATGGGACATGACACGTCTATCCATCTGCCAGGTACACCGTGGAAGCTGGAGCTTGGCTATTTCTACTTCCCATTCCTGTTGTTCCTCTTGGTAGGTACGACGAATGCTGTTAACATTACCGATGGCTTGGACGGACTTTTGGCCGGGACTGGAGCCATTGCTTTTGGTGCGTACGCAATCATCGCGTGGTTTGGTCAAGATTATGACACGGCTATTTTTAGCGCGGCTGTTGTAGGTGCGGTCCTTGGCTTCCTCGTTTTCAATGCACACCCTGCTCGCGTATTCATGGGCGATACGGGGTCACTTGGACTCGGTGGAGCATTGGCGGGAATCGCCATCATGACGAAAACAGAATTGCTTTTGGCTATTATCGGCGGGGTATTTGTTGTCGAGACGATCTCTGTTATTATGCAGGTTGTCTCCTTCAAGACACGGGGAAAACGTATTTTCCGCATGAGCCCCTTGCATCATCATTTTGAATTGACGGGCTGGTCTGAGTGGCGCGTGGTTGTCACGTTCTGGCTCGTTGGTATGTTCTTTGCTGGTTTGGGTGTATACCTTGAGGTGGTGACAATTAGATGATACGTTTTTACGATAAGCATGTCGTCGTTATTGGTATGGCAAAGAGCGGTGTCGCAGTGGCAAAACTGCTACACCGCTTTGGTGCTCATGTCGTGGTAAATGATAAAAAGCCGCGCGAAGAACAAGTGGGTGTGGAAGAGCTGGAAGCATTGGGGATTTCGGTTATTTGCGGTTATCACCCAGATGATCTGATTCATGAAGGCGTATCCCTTGTCGTCAAGAATCCAGGGATTCCGTATGAAGCAGCACCCATCAAGCAGGCGATGGCACTAGACATTCCTGTTGTGACAGAGGTGGAGCTTGCCTCCCAGATTGCCAAGGCACCGATCATCGGCATTACAGGCTCCAATGGCAAGACTACGACCACTACGCTCGTTGGCCTGATTTTCAAAGAAGCGGGTCTGGACGCGAAGGTGGGAGGAAACATTGGTACTGTGTTATGCGGTCTGGCGGAGGAAGCTGGTCCCAACGAATGGTTAATTGCCGAATTGAGCAGTTTCCAGCTGATGGGGACGATGGAATTCCGCCCACATATCGGTGTTTTGCTCAATCTGTATCCTGCTCATCTCGATTATCATCACACGATGGAGGAGTATTTGGCAGCCAAGCTGAAAATGTTCGCCAACCAAACGGCGGATGACGCAGCTATTTTGCCATACGACCAACCGGAGATTGTGGAAAAGTGCAAAGACCTTCCAGGAGCCAAATACTATTTTAGCAAGAGTCAAGAGGTGCCAAAGGGAGCTTTCGTCAAGGATGGTTTCATCGTGTTTGCAGACGGGAAAGGAAATACAGAGCCGATCGTTGCGGTTGCGGACATTACCGTTCCCCATCTGGACAACGCACTGGCGGCGATACTTGTTGCGAAGCTTGCAGGCGCGGACAAGCAATCGATGATTCAAGTTCTTACTACTTTCCCAGGGGTAGAGCACCGGATGGAGTTCGTTGAGTCGATTCGCGGTGTCAAATATTTCAACGATTCAAAAGCGACCAACCCGGAAGCGGCCTCGCGAGCATTGCAGGCATGCCAGGAGCCAGTCGTATGGATTTGTGGTGGGCTGGATCGTGGCGTCGATTTTCGGGAGCTGCTGCCTGTGATCCAAGGGCGGGTAAAAGCAGTCATCGCTCTCGGGCAAACGGCTCCGATTTTGCTGGCGCGTGCAGAAGAAGCAGGGATTAATGAGCGTATCCATGTCGATACTGTGGAAAAAGCCGTTCTTGCTGCTTCCCAGTTGGCCGAATCAGGTGATGTGGTCTTACTGAGCCCTGCTTGTGCGAGTTGGGACATGTTTCCTTCGTTTGAGACAAGGGGGAGCATGTTTAAGGACGGCGTGCATAGACTTAAAACAAGCCTAGCATAACGTCCCACAAGACAAACAAGTATACGACAAGAGCGGGACGGCATGAGAAAGGATGACCTGGCACAATGAGCAAGGTACGCTCTGCCCCCGACTTCGTAATTATTTTTGCAACACTTTTTTTATTGGGAATTGGCATCGTGATGGTGTACAGTGCCAGCGCGATCGTGGCGCAAAAGCCTCCATTTTCCGATCCGTATTTTTTCGCCAAGCGGCAATTGATCTTTGCCTTGTTAGGGATTACTTCCATGTACATTACGATGAACATCGACTACTGGGTATGGAAGCAATGGGCCAAGCCAGGGTATTTGGTGAGCATCGGTCTATTGATTCTGGTATTGATCATCGGGATTGAAGTAAATGGCTCGAAAAGCTGGCTTGGCTTTGGAGCTTTTGGCATTCAGCCAGGTGAATTTGCGAAGCTGGGCGTCGTTGCCTTCCTGGCGAGGTGGCTTTCTGATAATCAGAAGCAAATCGTCTTGTTCCGAAAAGGTCTTATGCCTGCTTTGGGAATCCCTGTTCTGTGTTTTGGCTTGATCATGCTGCAACCGGATTTGGGTACAGGTACGGTATTAATGGGAACGGCGGTTGTCATGATTTTTGCCGCAGGTGCGCGGATCAGTCATTTTGTCGGATTGGGAATGATCGGAGTTGTCGGCTTCATCGGCTTGGTCTTGTCAGCTCCTTATCGGATCAAAAGGATTACGTCCTTTCTCGATCCTTGGTCTGATCCGCTCAATACCGGCTATCAAATCATTCAATCCCTTTACGCGATCGGTCCAGGCGGTTTGTTAGGACTTGGGCTAGGCCAAAGCAGACAGAAGCATCTGTACTTACCTGAGCCCTATAACGACTTTATTTTCTCGATTGTAGCGGAGGAGCTCGGCTTCATCGGAGGTACGCTCATTCTTCTCTTGTTCCTCTTGTTGTTGTGGAGGGGGATGCGCACAGCGATTACGGCGCCAGATTTGTTCGGCAGCCTGCTTGCGCTCGGGATCATTGGCATGATTGCCATTCAGGTCGTCATCAATATCGGTGTCGTGACTGGAATGTTTCCCGTGACAGGTATTACATTGCCGTTTTTGAGCTACGGAGGCTCATCTTTGACGCTGATGCTCACCGGAGTAGGTGTCCTGTTGAACATCTCTCGTTTTTCTAGATAACGTAACTTCAATGGGGAGTACGCGATAAGCAAATGAAAAAGCTTGTTGGTACTCCCTCTCATAAAAAAAGGGTGTGATCATATGCGTGTCGTCTTAACAGGCGGTGGCACAGGTGGACATATTTATCCGGCGCTTGCGGTGGCGAGGGAAGTTTCCCTCCAAAATCCGCAGGCTGCCTTTTTGTATATTGGTAGTAAAAAGGGTTTGGAGGCAGGATTGGTTCCTCGATCGAACATTCCATTTCAATCCGTCGAAATTAGCGGACTGAAGCGCAAGCTGTCGCTGGACAACCTGAAGACGTTATGGAAATTCGTCCGCGCTGTGGGGGATGCCAAGAGAATGCTGCGCGAATTCAAACCGGATGTCGTGATCGGGACAGGTGGTTATGTATGTGGCCCGGTTGTTTATGCAGCTTCACGCTTGGGAATACCGACGCTCATTCATGAGCAAAACGTAGTGCCAGGCTTGACTAACAAGTTCCTTTCTCGTTCTGCTACACGTGTGGCCGTTTCGTTCAAAGAATCGCTAACTCATTTTCCCCCGTCTAAAACGGTGCTGACCGGAAATCCGCGTGCAACGGAAGTCATGCATGGAAATGCGGAAGCGGGTCGTAGCTTTTTGGGCGTGGATAACGACAAAAAAATCGTGCTGATCTTTGGCGGCAGCAGGGGGGCGCGCGCGATTAATGAAGCTGTGCTTGCTGTTGTGACGCGATTGGGCCAATATGCCGATACTCATTTTGTATACGTGACGGGTGATGTTCATTTTGAGGCGATTTCGGCACAGCTTCGCGAGCTGGGAACACTTCCAAGTAACATTTCTGTGCTTCCATTCGTCCATAATATGCCGGATGTTTTAGCGGCGACGCATATATTGGTTGGCCGTGCGGGGGCATCTACCCTGGCAGAAATCACGGCATTAGGCGTGCCATCGATATTGATTCCGTCCCCTTATGTAACAAATAACCACCAAGAGAAAAACGCGCGGGGATTGGAGCGTGCAGGGGCAGCACATGTCATCGTGGAGCGGGAGCTTACGGGAGAAAGTTTACTGCTTTCCTTGGAGGAAATACTTGCTAATCCTGCGAAATGGGAAGAGATGAGAAACAGTTCTCTGTCCTTGGGAATGCCACAAGCTGCGACAGAGATTGTCCATCAATTACAAGCGATTACACGAAAAAAATGATCAGATGGGCGATTGTCACGCCGATCTGGGCGAACGCATAGTATGGAGCAAACACGTGAGAAGACCTAGGTCCGACCTAGCAAACGTATCAGGAGGTTCACATAATGAAAAAGATCGCAGATGAACTCATGCAAGCAGGAATCGAAAAAGTGTGGACCGATGAACCCCTTGCTAATCATACAACTTGGCGGATCGGGGGTCCTGCTGATTTGTTAATCCAACCAAAGGATAAAGCATCCTTGCAAAAAGCCTTGCAGATCATCCATCGTCATGAAATTCCTTGGAGTGTAATCGGGCGCGGTTCGAACCTTCTGGTGAGGGACAGAGGGATACGTGGGGCCGTGCTGAAAGTGGCCGAGGGCTTGAGCCACTGTGAGTTCAAGGGCGAAGAGGTGTGTGTGGGTGCCGGATATTCCATGATCCGCTTGGCGGTGGAGACAGGCAAGATGGGATTAACAGGTATGGAGTTCGCAGGAGGGATTCCTGGTACGGTAGGCGGAGCCGTCTATATGAATGCGGGGGCACACGGATCTGATCTTTCACGTATTCTTATTGATGCCGAGATCCTTTTCGAAAACGGCGAAAGTAAAGTGTTGAGTAACGAGGAACTGAGCTTTAGCTATCGGACTTCTCTTTTGCAAAAGCAAAAAGGGATCGTACTGGAGGCCCGTTTTCAATTGAGAACGGGAGACAGCAAAGAGATTTCTGCTACGCTTGCTGCGAACAAGGAACGACGCCGCGCTACACAGCCACTGCAAATGCCGAGTTGTGGCA
The DNA here is from genome assembly GCF_047229145.1 of Brevibacillus jepli. Taxonomy (NCBI): domain Bacteria; kingdom Bacillati; phylum Bacillota; class Bacilli; order Caryophanales; family Paenibacillaceae; genus Brevibacillus; species Brevibacillus jepli. The sequence continues at coordinate 107,946 of NZ_JBFEFW010000017.1, read as the reverse complement.
GCGTGTTCCGTAATCCTCCGAATGACCACGCAGGCCGACTGATTGAGGCAGCTGGGCTGAAGGGCTATCGAATCGGAGGAGCTCAGGTTTCAGAAAAACACTCCAACTTCATCGTAAATTGCGGAGGAGCAACGGCTGCCGACGTCCTCACCTTGATCAATCATGTTCGGAGCACCATTCTCGAGAAAAATGGGATTGATCTGCATTCGGAGGTCCTGGTGGTGGGCGAGGGGTAACACGGAGGTGAAAGTTTGGAGACTTTTGCGATCGAAGGCGGAAGACCTCTGTCCGGTTCGCTTCGGATCCAAGGAGCTAAGAACGCTGCTCTTCCCATTCTTGCCGCTGCTGTGCTCGCGGAAGGGCAATTCTATATCTATGACGTCCCCCATCTGAAAGATATAAAGGTCATGCTCGAAATCTTGACGTTGCTTGGGGCGAACACGAAGCATGTGGACGGATGTGTCGATTTGAATACAACATCTGTCTGTGTCCCGCAGGTGCCGGATGATTTAATGAGTCAAATGCGATCTTCTATATTTTTGGCGGGACCACTCCTGGCACGTCTCGGGGAGGTCACGATTTCCAGGCCAGGTGGATGTGACATCGGAGAGCGTAGGATTGACTTGCACTTGGCTGGGCTAACTGCGCTTGGAGCCAAGATTGAAGAATCGGAAGGGTACATTACATTCCGGGCAAAGCAATTGCGTGGCTCCAATATCTTTCTTTCCTTCCCCAGTGTGGGCGCGACGGAAAATATCATGATGGCGGCAGTGTTGGCAAAAGGCACGACTCGCATTTGCAATGCAGCACGAGAACCGGAAATCATCGATCTGCAGAATTTCCTGAATGCAATGGGGGCGAGGATTCGAGGGGCAGGCACCGATACGATTGAGATCAGTGGTGTACCTCGTTTGCGTTCCGTCAGTTACCGGATCATACCGGACAGAATTGTCACAGGAACCTATCTGCTAGCTGTCGGTATATCACAGGGGCATATCGAACTGACCAATACGCTGCCTGAGCAACTGACTGCATTGATTGAGGTCGCCCGTAGCTGCGGTGTTGAAATCAAGACCCGCCATGATATAATGGAAATCAAAAGCACCTCCCGTCCGCGTGCCTACGACCGGATCATCACCTCGCCATATCCTGGGTTTCCAACTGACCTGCAGGCGCAGCTGATGGTGTTCTTGTCACAGGCAAGGGGAACGAGCGTCATCAAGGAGACCATTTTTGAAGGAAGATTCAAACATGTGAATGAATTGGCGCGAATGGGCGCCTCTATATACGTAGATCTTGGCTCAGCTATCATTCGTGGTGTCAATAAATTGACAGCGACGAGTGTAGAAGCGACAGATCTTCGAGCAGGTGCTGCCTTGGTACTTGCAGGGCTTGCTGCAGAAGGCATTACCACGGTGAACCAGATCCATCATATCGACCGCGGATACGATCGGCTGGAAGAGCAGTTACGTCAATTAGGGGCCGATATTTCACGGGTTTCGATATAACCGAGGGAGAGTGAGCGGCATAATGTTATGCCGCTTTCCCTGTTTTGTTCAGTGACATTTATTCGGAAGACATCCAGTAATTAACTATGTTCTGGGCGATGAGCCTAAAAACATGAGAAAGGGTACGGCCATGGCGGTATATGAGGAACGCATTCCGCAAGTCAAGCAACAACGTCCCAGAAGAAGGGGCAACCGCAAGCTGGTCTTTCTACTGGTGTTGTTTTTTCTTACCATTCTCATCATCGTTTTTATTCGTTCCCCTTACAGTAAAGTGCAAGAGATTCGAGTGATTGGTAATGATATTTATACGACGGAGCAAATCATTGCGCAATCTGGCTTAAAAAAGGACATGCAGTTTTTAAACGTATGGGAGAACAGTGTACGAGATAACTTGAAACCATTAGAGGCCATTAAAGATGTGACTGTGAGTCGCTCTTTCCCCGGATTAATCACGCTACATATTACCGAGCAAAAACGAGTCGCTTTTTGGAATGGGCAGGACGGAAGCCGCTATGCGTTGCTAGAAACAGGCTATGTGCTCAAACAGGTTAATTTCGCGAAACGTGTAGTGGACAGGCCGTTGATTAGTTCTTGGGCCTCACCTGAACTTCTTCCCAATCTCGCGAAGTCACTATCCAAGCTATCGCCAGATGTACTCGCGGAAATTTCTGATATTACACTGACGCCAACGGTACACGACAAGCAGCGTGTAACGTTGTACATGCGAGACGGGAATGAAGTAAGAAGCGTCATCTACAAGCTGGACAAGATGCTGAACTGGTACCCGGCTATCGTAAAAGAATTGCCGCCAGATACAAAAGGTGTGCTTTCTTTGTTTGAGCAGCCGTGGTTTGTTCCTTATGGGGCTCAAGGTGCGATTCCACTACAGGAAGGGCAAGAGCAACCGCCGCAGTAAATAAAAAAGGGGAAAGCAGACAATGAGTCGTCGTCGCAAGTTTCATTTGTATTTAACCGTCGTGACCTTTGCTACCGGCTTTCTAGTAGCCACTTCCTTTGAAACGAACAAGCTCACGCGCAAAGAACGGATGCATGATCAGTTGTTCCAGCAGGAAACGCAATTGAATGACCGGATTTTGGCAGAGAAGGAGCAAAATCGTCATCTGGAAAATCAACTGCTCGATTTGCAGCGTCAGGTGGGAAAAGTGGAGGAGGCGATGGCCGAGCGCAAGTCGGAGGCTGCTGATACGCTCAGTCAGCTGGAAGCAGCACGGATGTTAGCCGGTGTCGTTGCCGTTGAAGGGCCGGGTATCGTCATTACGATGCAGGATAGCCAAAACGCAGCCAACAGCGCAGACATCGCGAACTACATCGTACATGAGCAAGATGTACGTCTTGTCGTCAATGAGCTGCGTGCAGCAGGCGCAGAGGCGATCAGTATTAACGGACAGCGGGTGGTGAGCAACTCCGAGATCCGATGCATCGGTCCTACCATCATCGTAAACGGGATTAAATCAGCCGCCCCGTTCGTTGTAACAGCGATCGGAAATCCTGACACACTGGACAGTGCCTTGAATTTGCCGGGAGGTGTTTTGCACTCCTTGCAAGATTTTGTACAAATCAACGTAGCCAAAAAAGAGCGGGTGGAGCTGCCTGCATTTGTTGGTGACGCGAAAACGAAACACTCCTAAATAAAAGGATGCGTTTACCTATGTTACAAAAAAGCCGTAAAATCACATTTATTCTTGCCATCATTAGTGCTATCATAGGTGTGATGTTGACTGTGCAATTACGAAGCAGTCTGCATCCTATTCATAAAGAGTCTCGCAGCATCGCGGAACTTCGGACCACGTTGCAAAAAGAACTGGAGAAACACAAAAACCTGCTCGCAGACATTTCTAAGTACAATCAGTTGTACTACCAATACGAAACCTCTCTCAGTGAAGATGAGAGTATTTCTGTCATGAAAGAGGAGCTGGCACGGAATCGGCGGATGGCTGGCATGGTTGGTGTAGAGGGAGAAGGCATCGTTATTGATGTCGTTGATGCCCATACGCCTGAGGAAACAACCATGGACGAGCATATGCCTGTGCCTGTTGTAGGCGACTATACGATTGACGATGAAGATTTGCGCTGGTTGGTAAATATCCTGTTTGCAAACGGAGCACAAGCTGTCTCGATTAATGGACATCGACTGATTGCTACCACTGCGATCCGCAACGTGGGAGACGTCATTCAAATCGATACCAGGACGATCAGAGCTCCGTATGAGATAAAAGCATTGGGGGAGCCTGAAGTATTGTTATCCGCTTTGAAGCTGGAGGGAGTAGAAGAAAGCTTCCAGCTGGCGAATAAAAAGGTGCTGGCCGAAAAACGGGACAAGCTGATGATTTCAGCAAATAACGAAACACGTGTCATTCAATTTATGAAACCTGTGAAAGAAAAAGGAGATTCGTAACCATGTGGCTCCCGCTTATCGGACTGATTGTCGGTCTTGTTGTCGGCTTCCTGCTGGATTGGCGTGTGCCCCAGGAGTATAGCAGCTATCTTTCTATTGCCCTCTTGGCTGGATTGGATACGATCTTTGGGGGGATTCGTTCATTTTTAGAACGCACTTTTAATGTTCGTATTTTCATGTCTGGATTTTTCTTTAACACGCTTTTTGCAGCAGGCTTGGCCTTCATCGGAGGATTCTTGGGGATTGATCTATATTTGGCTGCGATCGTAGCTTTCGGTGTTCGCTTGTTTAACAATCTCGCAGTAATTAGGAGAATTGTTCTATCTAAATGGATCAATCAGCAAGAATAACGCGAAGAAAAATGGGAAGAAGGTCATTTTTTTACAAAAAATCAATATGAAAAAAAGGGAATGGTTGTCCTGTGTGGAATAATTTATGCAGGTGTTCTCACTTTAGCAACAAAAAAGACGTAGCAGGGGAGGTGTCACAGGTTTGGTAAGCAATGAACTCATCGTCAGCCTAGACATTGGAACATCCAAAGTACGCGTCATGATCGGCGAGATCAACAACGGTTCCATCAACATCATCGGCGTCGGACAATCACACTCAGAAGGCATCAAGAAGGGCGTGATTGTAGACATCGACCAAACCGTGCATGCCATCCGGGAAGCGGTTGATCATGCAGAGCGCATGGTCGGCGTTTCAATCGAAGAAGTGTATGTGGGGATCACTGGAAACCATATCGATCTGCATGAAACCCAAGGGGTTGTCGCTGTATCCAGCGAAGACCGTGAGATACGAGAAGAAGATATTCAACGCGTAATTCAGGCAGCGAAGGTTGTGGCTATTCCTCCAGACCGTGAAATCATCGAGGTAGTTCCGAAGGAGTACATCGTTGATGGACAAGGAAGCATCAAGGATCCGCGTGGGATGATTGGTGTTCGACTGGAAATGGAAGGGACCATTGTGACCGGTTTGAAAACGGTCGTACATAACATTGTTCGCTGTGCTCAACGAACCAATTTGCGTGTAGCTGGAATATTCTTGCAACCGCTTGCGGCTAGCACTGTCGCTTTATCCAAAGATGACAAAAATATGGGTGTCGTTCTTGTCGACATCGGTGCGGGTTCTACCACGATCGGTGTATTCGAGCAGGGTAAACTGGCAGCGACCACCGTGATCGGCATCGGTGGCGACCACATTACGAGCGATATTTCACTTGGACTACGCACACATACAGATGTAGCAGATCGCGTGAAAACGAAAAACGGCTGCGCCCTGATTGACGAGGCATCCGAAGATGTGAAGTTCAAGGTGAACCGGATTGGCAGCGAAGTGGAAAAGCAATTTACACAAGTGGATTTGGCCAATATCATCGAGCCGCGCGCTGCGGAAATATTCCAACTAGTCGAGGATGCTGTATACAAATTGGGCTATCGCGACGAGATTGCAGGTGGCTACGTTCTGACGGGTGGTACCGTAGCGATGCCAGGCATGCTGGAATTGGCAAAAGAAGAGTTGGACGCACCTGTTCGTATCGCGATTCCTGATTACATCGGAGTGCGAGATCCTGCCTACACCACTGGGGTAGGTTTGATTCAATATGCCTTGCAGTTGATGGAGCGCCGCAGCATTCGCGTCACCCCCTCATTCAAGGGCACTCAGAAGCAAACCGTCTCGTCGAAGCCAAAAGAAGGCGGCGGTTTGATGGAAAAAGTGAAAAACTGGTTTAGCGAATTTATTTAGGGGAATTCGCTTTGCCGAGGTTAACTACAATGACGAAGATGGGGATTGTTTCGTTCCATTGCATTAGTTGACAGGCTTCTGTAGCCACGAAGTTTTCTTATGTTGAATTGGGGAGGACTAGCAATATGCTGGAATTTGATATGGATATGGAATCCTTTGCACGAATTAAAGTCATCGGTTGCGGAGGCGGAGGAAGTAATGCAGTAAACCGCATGATCGCCGGTGGGTTGAAGGGTGTAGAGTTCATCACCTTGAATACCGATGCGCAAGCACTTCAGCTCTCTAGTGCAGATATCAAGCTGCAAATTGGGGAAAAGCTGACTCGTGGATTGGGAGCTGGTGCCAATCCAGAGATCGGTAAGAAAGCGGCAGAGGAAAGTCGCGATTTGATTGAGAACGCTCTGCGTGGAGCGGACATGGTATTCGTAACCGCCGGAATGGGTGGAGGTACGGGTACAGGTGCAGCACCTGTAGTCGCTGAGATCGCGAAGGAAATGGGTGCTCTAACTGTAGGGGTAGTAACACGTCCGTTCTCTTTTGAGGGCCGCCGACGTTCCCAGCACGGCGAAATCGGTATCGCAGCTCTGAAAGAAAAAGTAGACACGCTGATCGTAATTCCAAATGATCGTCTTTTGGAAATCGTCGATAAAAATACGCCAATGCTTGAAGCGTTCCGCGAAGTTGACAACGTTCTGCGACAAGGTGTTCAAGGGATTTCCGACCTGATTGCGGTACCTGGTTTGATCAACCTGGACTTTGCCGACGTGAAAACGATCATGACAGAACGTGGCTCTGCATTGATGGGTATCGGTGTAAGCAGCGGGGAAAATCGTGCAGCGGAAGCAGCTCGCCGTGCTATTTCCAGCCCGTTGCTTGAGACTTCCATTGATGGCGCTCGCGGTGTTCTGATGAACATCACTGGCGGTACGAACCTCAGCTTGTACGAAGTAAACGAAGCAGCAGACATCGTGTCTTCCGCATCTGATCCAGATGTAAACATGATTTTCGGTGCTGTTATCAACGAAGATTTGAAAAATGAATTGGTCGTGACCGTAATTGCAACAGGCTTCGAGCATGCTCAACGCGCTGCTGAGGCTCCTCGCCGTCAGCAACAGCCGATCAACACGCCTGGCAATCGTCCGACACCGGTTTCCAATACGAATAATAGCCGTGCAAAGGAAGAAGAGGAAGACAAGTCCTTCTTCTCCATGGGCAACCTCGATAATTTGGATATTCCAGCATTTCTGCGCAATCGCCGTCGTAACAAAAACTAAATGGATTACGAAAAGCCTTGTTCCCGTTAGTGGGGACAAGGTTTTTTTTCGTGGATATAGCCGAAAAAATGTTAGACAAAAAAACCAAAAAAACACCGTCAAGAATTGACAGACTTTACATACACATTGATATATACTGCTTTTACTGATAGAAGTCGTCCTACTATTTACCATTTTTGCTAGGGCACATGCTTGCTGCCAAGTCGGTCGAAAGATGAGGGGGAGAGCAAGTGGTTGTGTATCTTGATATCATTCTACTCCTGAATGTGGCTATTGATACCTTGTTACTCTGGTTTACTGCTTATTTTCGCAAAGAGCGCATGGTGTGGTGGAGAATGATACTTGCCTCCTTGTTTGGCTCCGCATATCTGGTCTTTTTCTTTTATCCCGTGTTTTCTCCGATGTATCAATGGTGGGTCAAACTGCTCTTTTCCATCATCATGCTCTGGATTGCGTTTGGTAACAGGAGGTTGTTGTCCTTTGCGCAGAACTTGATCATTTTTTACTTTGTCGCATTTGTTTTTGGGGGGGGAGTGCTTGGGCTACAGTATTTTTTGGCGCCGCGTAATGAGATTGTGAATGGACTGGTTGTTACGCATAATGATGGGTTTGGCGTAGGCTTCAAGCCTACATTGGGTATTGTGGTTATCGGTTTTATCATGATGTATTTCCTCGGGAAAAAGAGTTACCGTGCGATCCAGGAGCCGCGAAGAATCGAAACCTTTCTCGTCGATGTCGTCGTCACGTTAGCAGGAGAAAAAGTGATCTGCCGCGGACTAGTGGATACAGGAAACCAGCTCCATGAGCCGATTACACGCATACCGGTGATGATTATGGAAAGTCGCATGTTGGCACATCTGCTTCCGCCGTCGCTTCTCCGACAAACCGATGAAAACGGTGGAGTGTGGGAGAAGCTGGACGGATCTTGGGACCACCTGCCGTTGGAATGGCAGTCCCGGGTGCGCCTGATTCCGTATCGCAGCGTTTCGAGAGGGATGGATTTTTTACTCGCCATCAAACCTGAGCATGTCATGGTTGTGCAAGACGGGATTCGTTTTGAAACAGAACGAGTATTAATCGGACTTAATCCGATCCCATTGGCCGCTGACGGTAAGTATCAGGCCATCGTGCACCCAGCCATGATGGAATCCTATACAGAGGATGTTCAAAAAGTCAAAGAACCAACCTTTATTCTCAAACAGGAGGGCTAATCATGTATGTAAAACTTCGCCTACAACTCCAATTGACCTGGTACCGATTCTTGCTATGGATTGGTGTACGCGCCGAAGAAGTCTATTATATTGGCGGGAGTGAAGCATTGCCTCCACCGTTGACCAGAGAAGAAGAGGAGCTGCTGCTCGGCAGATTACCAACTGGTGATCCAGCTGTCCGCGGCATGTTGATTGAGCGCAATCTTCGACTGGTCGTATACATCGCCCGCAAGTTTGAGAATACGGGAATTAACATTGAGGATTTGGTCAGCATCGGTACCATCGGGTTGATCAAGGCAGTCAACACCTTTGATCCTGACAAAAACATCAAGTTGGCAACGTATGCCTCTCGCTGTATCGAGAACGAAATTCTGATGTACCTTCGCCGCAATAATAAAATTCGTTCTGAGGTCTCCTTTGATGAGCCGCTGAATATTGACTGGGATGGCAATGAACTGCTGCTGTCAGATGTTTTAGGTACGGAGAATGATACGATCTATAAAAACATCGAGGACCAAGTCGATCGCAAGCTCCTGAAAAAAGCACTGGATAAGCTGTCTGATCGGGAGCGAATTATCATGGAGCTGCGCTTCGGCTTGGCGGGAGAAGAGGAAAAGACACAGAAGGATGTAGCAGATTTGCTGGGAATATCACAGTCGTACATTTCTCGTTTGGAAAAGCGAATTATAAAACGGTTGCGAAAAGAATTCAACAAAATGGTCTAACGCATATTTTCCCAGCCTGTGGGGATACTGTTCCTAAACCGAAACAGATGGTGGCTTTTGCCACTTTCTTGGTCGGCTACGCGTCAGTACGCGGCCTTTCAAGACAACCGGGTTAGGGACTTTTTTCTTGCTTCGAGGAGGGAAAGACGTGACGCGCAATAAGGTAGAGATATGCGGGGTAGATACCTCCAAGCTTCCGGTGTTGACCAACAAAGAGATGCGGGAGTTGTTTGAGCGGCTCCAAAGTGGGGAGCTGGCTGCCCGCGAGAAGCTGGTCAATGGCAACCTGCGACTGGTGCTAAGCGTAATCCAACGGTTCAACAATCGCGGAGAGTTCGTGGATGACTTGTTTCAAGTGGGTTGCATCGGGTTGATGAAAGCGATCGACAACTTTGATCTCGGGCAAAACGTGAAGTTTTCTACGTATGCCGTGCCGATGATCATCGGAGAGATTCGACGCTACTTACGGGACAACAATCCGATTCGCGTATCCCGCTCGCTACGAGATATCGCGTACAAGGCCTTGCAGGTGCGTGACAATCTGACTAACAAACATTCGCGAGAGCCTACCATTATCGAGATTTCTCAGGAATTGAACGTAGCCAAAGAAGATGTCGTGTTTGCGCTCGATGCGATCCAGGATCCGGTATCCCTGTTTGAACCGATTTATCAGGATGGCGGCGATCCGATCTATGTGATGGATCAGATAAGCGACGAGAAGAACAAGGATGTCACATGGGTGGAGGAAATTGCGCTTCGCGAGGGAATGCAGCGGCTAGGTGACCGAGAAAAGATGATATTATCCATGCGCTTTTACGAAGGAAAAACGCAAATGGAAGTCGCTGAGGAAATCGGCATTTCACAGGCGCAGGTCTCTCGATTAGAGAAAGCGGCAATTGCCCACATGCAAAAGCACGTGCAATCGTAATGAGAAACCACATAGTCAACCCGGCGGTCTTGTACCGTTCGGGTTTTTTGTACGACTTTTTGCTAAAGAAGCGGACATATTCATCGGTGGACTCATATACTGAAAGTAACGGAGAAAAGTAGGTGAGGGAGAATGGTGAAAATCTCTGACTTCCAGACCAAAGAAGTGGTTAATATTCTCGATGGGAAACGGCTAGGTCAAATTTCCGATTTGGAAATCGATTTGCGCCACGGGCGTGTGGAGGCCATTGTCGTACCAGGACCAGGCAAGTTTCTCGGATTCTTTTCTGCCGGGAACGATTACGTCATTCCTTGGCGCAATATTGTGAAGATCGGGAAGGACGTGGTGCTTGTTCGCATGGAAGAAGCACTTAAAGTAGAAGTGAAAACTTCTAATGGAGATGAATACTAAAGGGGAAAGAGAGAAAGGCACAGATAGCCTTTCTTTTCTTTTCGGCTATGGTATGATTAGCCATATGAGGAAGGTGACAACATGAGAGAACCATTTGTCATATTAGAGGATAAGTCAATCTTATCGCTAACAGAGTGGGAGCAACAATTTCCGGGATTAGTGGCGGGGTTTACGATTCGCTCAGGCGGGGAAAGTGAACAACCGTACGGGTCTTTTAATATGGGGCTGCATGTGGGAGACGAACCTTCGCACGTAGTAGCCAATAGACGCAAGCTGGCAGAACAAGTTGGTATGTCTTTTACGGCGTGGACATGCGCCGATCAAGTGCACGGTAATCGAGTAAGCCAGGTCACAGCAGGTGGCGCTGGAAATGAAAGTCTGGAGAACGTCATATCTGCAACAGATGGCTTGTTTACACACGAAAAAGGGGTTATGCTGACTTCGTTTTACGCAGATTGTGTTCCCCTCTATTTTCTGGACCCTGCATCTGGAGCAATCGGTCTTGCGCATGCAGGCTGGAAGGGTACTGTGGGGCGTATTGCCGAGGAAATGGTCAAGGCCATGGTGAAGCATGATCAGGCAAAGCCAGAGGACATTCGCGTGGCGATTGGACCATCCATTGGAGGCTGCTGCTACGAAGTCGATGAGCGAATCATGACGCAGGTACGCGATTGTGCAAGCCGTTGGGAGAAAGCAGTCATCTCCTCCACAATGGATCGATATATGCTGGATCTTCGTCAGCTAAATACGGAGATATTACTCGAAGCAGGAATTTCTTCAGAGAATATTTTATCCACGGATTGGTGTACAAGCTGCAGGACGGACATGTTTTTCTCACACCGTAAGGAAGCAGGAACTCAAGGGACTACCGGACGCATGGCTTCGTATATCGGCTGGAAGGAAATTTTGTAGAAGAAAGGGAAGGGTTCGTTATGACCAAGGAACAAGAACGATTAACAGAACGACTGCAATCCATCGAAGCAAGAATTCAGGCTGCTTGCGATCGGGCGAACCGAAAACGTGAGGAAGTAAAAATTATTGCAGTAACCAAGTATGTGGACGCAGATGCCATTGGGGACTTGCTCGCTGTAGGCGTAGAGAATATCGGGGAAAATCGCGTGCAGGATGCTTTGCCCAAACACCAGCTACACGGTGATAAAGGGATCTGGCATTTTATCGGGCACCTCCAGACGAACAAGGCAAAAGAAGTCGTAGGACGATTCCCGTACATTCATTCCCTGGACCGACTTTCTTTGGCACAAGAGCTGAATCGACGCGGTGAAGCGCTGGATCATGTCGTAAAATGCTTTTTGCAGATCAATATATCAGGCGAAGAGACAAAATTTGGGCTTAGTCCCAATGACGTATTGGCTTTTTTGCGCGAAACCAGTAATATGAAACATATAAGTATCGTCGGATTAATGACGATGGCGCCTGTTGTCGAAAATCAGGAAGAAGCCAGACAGGTGTTCCGTGGCCTCTATGAGTGGAAGGAACGGATCAACGAGTTGGCATTCCCTCACGCGCAGGTGGAAGAGCTGTCTATGGGCATGTCCAGTGATTTTGAAGTGGCCATTGAAGAGGGAGCTACATATATTCGTTTGGGATCGGTATTGGTCAAGCCGGAGTAGTCATGCGATAACAGACCATACCAGAGAGTAAGAGAGGAGGAGAAGTATGGGTGTAATGAATAGATTGATGGGGTTTCTGGGGCTAGAAAACGAGGAATACATCGAAGAGACAACAACGGTTGAAGAGGAAAGAGAAGAGCATGAATCCTCGCACAAGCGCCAGCCGATCGGCCGAGCTAATAACGTGGTACCGTTTCAAGCACGGGAAAAGGAGGGAATCCGTTTGATTCTCTGTGAGCCCCGTCATTACAGTGACGCACAGGATATCGCTGACAACCTGCGTCATCGTAGACCCGTTGTGGTTAACCTCCATCGAGTGGAAAAGGACCAAGCCAAGAGAATTATCGACTTTTTGAGCGGGACGGTCTACGCACTGAACGGCGATATTCAAAAGGTCGGAGACACGATTTTCGTGTGCACACCTGACCATGTAGATATTCAGGGTACAATCTCCAGTGTGTTAGAAGAGTAGCCAATTAAGACGAATGTAAAAGGGTGAGCCAATGAGTGTTGTCATTGACATTTTAAATTTTGCGTTTTCAGTGTACCAATACATGATTATCGCCTACATTCTGATGTCATGGGTTCCGCAAATGAGAGGTACAGGCATCGGACAGTTGCTGGAAAGACTGGTTGAGCCATATTTGGCACCGTTTCGCCGGTTTATCCCGCCACTCGGCTTTATCGATATCTCCCCGATTGTCGCATTGATTGCACTGCGTTTTGCCCAATCTGGCCTGTACGCCATTTTGCAACAAATCTTGTAGGCGTGTGAAACGATGAGCATATTCGAACATTTTTCAAAAGAAGAACGTCCCTATGTTGAACGGGCGCTGGAAATGCTGACGCAAGTAGAGCGGAAGCAGGCCATGCGCCTTACTGATTTTGTAGACCCTAGACAGCTGATGATTTTGCAGAGCCTATCCTCACAAGTAAGTGATGTGAACGTTTCTCCCTATGGAGGCTACGAGGGCGCCGAGCGTGTACGTGTTATTCTCCATCCGGAGTATCTCCCTGTCGAGCATGAAGACTATCGTCTCGCCATATTAGCGATCAAGGCAGATCAGCGCTTTCATGTACTGGAGCATCGAGATGTGATGGGTGCGATGCTGGGTGCCGGGATGAAACGGGAAAAATTCGGGGACATGCTGACAGATGCAGAGGGCTGCTATACGATTGTAGCAGAAGAAGTGGCTGACTTTGTTTGTGCGCAGGTGACGCAAATCCATCGGACATCCGTCCAGTTTGAGCGGGTACCATGGGAGACCTTTACACCACCTGCACCCAAGTTTGTAGAGAAAACGATCACCGTGCCATCACCGCGAATCGACGCGATCATCGGAGAAGTACACAATATGTCTCGCGCAAAAGCACTGGTGCCAATTCGAGCGGGTAAAGTGAAGATCAACTGGAAAGTAATCGAGGACCCATCATACCAATTGCAGATGGGGGATATGGTTTCACTTGCTGGCTACGGGCGTTTCAAAATTGTTGAGGTAGCAGGTCCCACACGCAGCGGAAGACTTCGCATGATTGTCGGACTGGTTACATAGGATGACCCGTGTCGCAAAAATTTGTAAAATACGGCAGGAAACACTGCTAATCCTGTCGAAATAAACGAAGACGAATTATCGGGAAAAGTGGGGGGTTCATGTGCCATTAACGCCGTTGGATATACACAATAAGGAATTCAGCACAGGCTTTCGTGGGTATAATATTGACGAAGTGAACGAATTTCTCGATCAGGTGATCAAGGATTTTGAGCTCTTGATAAAAGAGAAAAAAGAACAGGAAGAGCGCGTTGCGATTCTTAATGAGCGCGTAGATTATTATAAGAGTCTGGAAGAAAATTTGAGCAAGTCGATTCTTGTTGCGCAAGAGACAGCGGAGGACGTAAAGTCGAATGCCCGCAAGGAAGCGCAGCTCATCTTAAAAGAAGCCGAGAAAAACGCAGACCGAATTGTCAATGAAGCACTGGCGAAGTCGCGCAAAATCGCAATTGAAATCGAAGAACTGAAAAAACGCGCTTCCGTTTACCGTATGCGCTTTCGTACCCTCTTGGAGGCGCAGCTGGAAATGCTGGAGAATGGCGATTGGGATCATATTGAACAGCCACAGGCAGATTCGGCTGTTGCCGTTGAATAAATCATTGACGTTCGACCAATGATGGTACTATAATGAAAAACAACTTTTTCGAAATAGGCACTTATACAAATCATAGACGATGAACGGGAAGAGTATGTGAGCCAGCACTGCTTAGAGAGTCGGGAGAAGGTGAAAACCCGATCAGTTGCTTTCGCAGAAAATCACCCGGGAGTTCAATATCCGAAAACCATAAAAGCCTTGTTGGCTAACCAGGTGAGTAAGTGAGCGCGTCATTCCCGTTACGAATGAGTGAAGTGGAACGAATCCAAGGGAGGCTTTTTTGTCGTACGGGTTTGTTCAATCAGGGTGGTACCACGGGAGCTTTCTCTCGTCCCTTACGGGGATGAGTGAAGGCTTTTATTTATTTGGAGGAGTGAATCAGGCATGGATTACAGCAAAACCTTAGCGCTACCAAAAACAGATTTCCCTATGCGCGGAAATTTGCCAAGCCGCGAGCCACAGATGCAAGCGGTATGGGAAGAGCAAAATATTTATCAACAAGTGTTAGATCGTACGAAAGACCGTCCATCTTTTGTCTTGCATGATGGTCCTCCGTATGCGAATGGAGATATCCATATCGGTCACGCACTTAACAAAATTCTCAAGGACTTCATCGTTCGCTACAAATCCATGGCAGGCTTTTATGCGCCGTACATTCCAGGCTGGGATACGCATGGATTGCCGATTGAGCAAGCGATTGTCAATGCCCAAGGGCTGGATCGTCGCAGCATCGAAGTGAACGATTTCCGCCAGCGCTGTGAGGAGTATGCTTGGTCCTATATCGACAAGCAACGCGACCAATTCAAGCGTCTGGGTGTTCGTGGTGATTGGGAAAACCCATATGTAACACTTCTGCCTGAGTATGAAGCCAACCAAATTCGCGTATTCGGCGAAATGGCGAAAAAGGGTTACATTTACAAAGGTCTGCGTTGTGTATATTGGTCTCCGTCTTCTGAGACTGCTCTCGCTGACGCAGAAATTGAATACAAAGACAAGCGCTCTCCTTCTATTTACGTAAGCTTCCAGGTAGCAGATGGAAAAGGCAAGCTGGATACAGAAACAGGCGTAGTCATCTGGACGACGACTCCATGGACATTGCCAGCAAACCTCGCAATCACTCTGCACCCTGAGCTTGAGTACAACGTTGTGAAGGCAGATGGCCGCAAATTCCTCGTTGCTAACGGTCTGATTGAAGCCGCGAGTAAAGAAATTGGCTGGGAAGGCGTAGAGATTCTCGCGACCTTTAAAGGTCAAGATCTGGAAGGAGTAGAGACTCAGCATCCGTTCTACGATCGCAAGTCTCCACTCATCCTGGGTGAGCATGTAACCTTGGACGCAGGTACCGGTTGCGTTCATACTGCTCCTGGACACGGGGAAGATGACTTTAACGTTGGTCAAAAATACAATTTGGGTGTCCTTTGTCCAGTCGATCACGAAGGTAAAATGACCAGCGAGGCCCCAGGCTTTGAAGGTCTGTTCTACGAAGATGCCAACAAAGTGATTACAGAAAAGCTGAAAGAAAACGGTTCGCTCCTGAAGCTGAGCTTCTTCACGCACTCCTACCCACATGACTGGCGTACGAAAAAACCGGTTATCTATCGCGCGACAGAGCAATGGTTCGCGTCAATCGACGGATTCCGTGAGCAAATGCTCGAAGCGATTAAAAATGTAAAATGGATTCCTCATTGGGGAGAAACTCGTCTGGCAAACATGATTGCGGATCGTGGCGACTGGTGCATTTCCCGTCAGCGTGTATGGGGTGTACCGATTCCAATCTTCTATTGCAAATCGTGTAACGAACCGATCATTAACGACACGACGATCAACCATGTGGCAGATCTGTTCCGCAAAGAAGGATCCAAAGTATGGTTCTCCCGTGAAGCGAATGAGCTGGTTCCAGAAGGACTTTCCTGCACCAAATGCAATTGCAAGGAATTCCGCAAAGAAACGGATATTATGGACGTTTGGTTCGACTCCGGTTCCAGCCACCAGGCTGTTTTGCGCGAAAGAGGCATTGCTTGGCCAGCTGACATGTATCTGGAAGGCTCTGACCAGTATCGTGGCTGGTTCAACTCATCTCTCTCGACGGGTGTTGCCGTGTATGGTACAGCTCCTTACAAATCCGTCCTGAGCCACGGCTTTGCATTGGATGGAGAAGGACGCAAAATGTCCAAATCCCTTGGTAACGTCATCGTGCCACAACAAGTTATTGACAAGATGGGCGCAGACATCTTGCGTCTGTGGGTAGCTTCTGTGGATTATCAAGCAGACGTGCGCATTTCCGATGCGATCCTGAACCAGATCGCTGAGGTATACCGTAAAATCCGCAATACGTTCCGCTTCCTGCTGGGTAACCTGGATGGATTCAATCCGGCAACAGACCGCGTAGCGTATGAAGAGCTGGGTGAGCTGGATCGTTATGTTCTGGCGAAAGCAGCAAAAGTCGCGAAGCGTGCACGCAAAGCGTATGATGAATATCAATTCCATACGGTTTTCCATGCAGTTCATAACTTCTGCGTGATCGACTTGTCCGCTTTCTACCTGGACATCTGCAAGGATCGTCTGTATGTAGAAGCGCCAGATAGTCTGAAACGTCGCGCTGCGCAGACGGTGATGTACGATTGCTTGCTCAGTCTGGTGAAGCTGGTTGCTCCACTCTTGCCGCACACAGCTGATGAGGTGTGGGCATTCATTCCAGGCGTGGAAGAGAAGAGTGTTCAATTGACAGATATGCCAGAAGGCGACGAGCAACATCTCAGCTTTGCAGCAGAAGCAGAGAGCAAATGGGATGCGTTCCTGGCGATCCGAGATGAGGTTCTCAAAGCCATGGAAGAAGCGCGCCGCAACAAGGTGTTCGGCAACTCCGTTGATGCGAAGCTGGCTCTGTATCCACAAACGGAAGAAGTTGCGAAAACATTGGCAGCGATGGACGATCTGGCTGACCTGTTCATCGTGGCTCACGTGGATGTACACAATGAATCAGCTCCAGCAGAAGCTGTACAGCTCGAAGGAATTGCTGCCGTGGTATCTGCCGCAGACGGTGGAAAATGCGAGCGTTGCCGTGTAGTGAAGCCTGATGTTGGCACTCGCGAGTCGCATTCAACGCTTTGCGTTCGTTGCGCAGACATCGTAGAACAACACTATGCAAATGTAACGGAATAAGAAATAGTCGATGAACCTGTCATTCCTATTGGGGATGGCAGGTTTTTTGTTGGTCAAGTTCGGGATTATTTCCTTGTGGTCCAAGACATACTACCTGTTGAGGAAACCAAACAAAGGTGGTGTACAGCGTGGACCAAAAGATGCTGGCCAGCTTCCGGGAAAAGCTGCTGGAACAGAAAAAAGAGCTGGAAGACCGCGTACAGGACCATTATGGCATGAGAGAACCAATGACAACCTCTTTGCAGGAGTTTGCCATGTACGATAACCATCCCGCAGATATCGGTAGTGAAATGTTTGAGCGGGAAAAAGATTTGGCCCTAGACAGTCTGGACCGGGAGACGTTAAAGGAGATTGACCAGGCGCTGATGCGCATGGAGGAAGGCACCTACGGTCTGTGTACGGTCTGTGGGGAACCAATCCCTGTGGAGCGACTAGAAGCGCTACCTCAGGCACAGACGTGCAAGGAGCACGCCCCAGCACCGTTAGTGAACGAATCACGTCCGATTGAAGAGGAGTTTTTGCAGCCACCTTTCGGACGTACGTCCTTGGATGAAAAAGAAGGGCAGAACGGATTTGACGGTGAGGATGCCTGGCAAATTGTCGAGTCATGGGGGACATCCAGCACTCCATTCTCGTACCAGGAACCCGACAAAACGGATTACGACGAAATGTATATCGAGAGCAATGAGCCGGATGGTTTTGTCGAAGCAGTGGAGGAGATCGGTTATACCGATATTGAAGGCTATCACGGTCCTGACAGTGTACATTTTATGAGAAGCGGGACGTATGAAGAGTATATGAGAAAAGGGGAAGGAAAAGGAAATTTCCTCTCCTATGACGATTATGAAGGAGAACAAGCAGAACGAGAGGGCCGGAATGACTACTCTTAATCAACTAGCACTCTCAGACCTGCAAATTGAGCGAGTGGAAACTTATCCACTTCTTCACCGTCTATCTGAAGCTTACGGGGATGCAAATGGCTATAAGCGTTATCGAACTACCTATCTGATCCGGATCATCACGCGATCTGGGATAGATGGCTGGGGAGAAATCATCGATTGGCTACCGACGCTTCATAAAGGGTTTGCTGAGCGGATTATTCCATACTTGCTGGGGAAGCAGGTGGATAACAGGGTAGCCATCGTCGATGTCATTGGGAAGTGGCATCAGCGCTCGGCTTCCGGTGTTAGCATGGCACTCACGGAAATAATGGCAAAAGCCGCTGGGCTATCCGTTTGCCAGCTGTGGGGAGGCCAAATTCATTCCAGCATCCCGGTCTATGCCTCCCTCCAATCCTACCGGGAAAAAGAAGATTGGATGCAGCAGTCGTGGAAACAAGTGAGTCAGCAGGTAGATGATGGCTTCAAGATGGTGAAAGTAAAAATTGGTGGACGTTCGGTTCAAGAGGATCAGACGCATATTGAAAAAATGATGAGCATGCTTCCTAATGATGTTCAAGTAGCGGTAGATGCCAATCAGAGCTACGACTGTGCAACAGCGCGGAAATGGGAAGGCCTTTTTTCACGTTATGCCAACTGGCTCTGGCTGGAGGAGCCAATGCCTATGGATCGCACGCAAGAGTACGTCAAGCTTCGTGCTTCCTTATCTATCCCGCTTGCTGGTGGAGAAAATTTGATCCGTTGTGCCCAGTTTTTGCCCTTGTATAAGGGAGGAGCAATAGATATTGCTCAGCCTGATCTGATGCATACAGGAGGCATTGACGATTATCGCACTCATCTGCAAATGGCCCGTCAGTTTGGATATCGTGTGTCTCCCCATTCCTTTGACGGCTCGTTGGCAAGACTGTACACGTTATTTTCGCAGGCGTGCTTGCTGGCTTGGACCAAGATGGATCGTGATCCAATTGAGCCCGTAGAATGGGACGTCATGGAGAATCCCTTTACACAGCTGTTTTCGCTGGTACCCAAAAATGGCACAGTGACGCTTCCTACTGGTGTGGGAATTGGCATCGAGCCTGATTGGGAGATTATTAACGCGATGCGCTGGGACGGCAGCGCTTATGCGTAAGACAAGGAGTTTCGTATGGCACAAAATGCGAAAAACCTAATTGGGCTTGTCGGGGTTCCATTAGTCATGGTACTCGGCAATTCGATGCTGATCCCGGTACTGCCCACAATGAAATCGGAAATGAAGCTCACCACTTTACAGACGAGCTTATTGATTACAGCATTTTCGATTGCGGCGGGTATCGTCATCCCTTTTGCCGGTTACTTGTCAGATCGATTCGGGAGAAAGATTGTCATTATCTTCTCTCTTTCCTTGTATGGCCTAGGTGGCTTGGTAGCGGGGCTTGCTGCGTTGTGGCTTGACCAGCCGTATATGGCGATCATGGGGGGACGCGTATTACAGGGCATTGGGGCAGCTGGGACAGCCCCAATCGCCATGGCTTTGGTAGGGGACCTATTTGATGGCGCTTCAGAGAGCAGAGCATTAGGACTCTTGGAGACATCAAACGGCATGGGAAAAGTGCTAAGTCCGATTATTGGCTCCTTACTTGCCCTTATCTCTTGGTACATGGTCTTTTTGGCCTTTCCGATTATATGCGGGGTCGTGCTCCTCATGTTCTTATTTTTGACCAAAGAAAAGAAACAGGAAAGGAAGCCACTCCCAGTCAAGCAATACTTGCACTCGATTGCGCAAGTTTTTAAGCAGCATGGAAAATGGCTTGTCCCCGCGTTTTTTATTGGGAGCATCTGTCTGTTCACGCTGTTTGGTGTCTTATTTTACCTGTCTGATTTGTTGGAAGAAAAATACAAGATTGATGGCGTTATCAAAGGCGGTATTTTGGCGATTCCGTTGCTCGTGATGAGTATTGCGGCATATGTGACGGGGATTATCATCAAAAAGAAGCTAAAGCTCATGCGTCTGTTTGTGATTATCGGTATGTTCTTGCTCGCTACCTCTTATGTTCTGGCCAGCTTTGTCAAGGGAGCTTATGTGCTCATCGGTATTTTGATCATCGGCAGCGTCGGCACGGGGATGATCTTACCGTGCTTGAATTCCATGATCGTCGGGGCGGTACAAAAAACAGAGCGGGGCATGATTACTTCTTTGTATAGTGGTGTCCGCTTTATCGGTGTTGCGATCGGACCTCCGATTTTTACGTGGTTGCTTGGGATTTCTAGAACGGTCATGTTTACGTCCATTGCAGGTCTATCTTTTGTATTCGCTGTGGTTGCCATCTTCTTCTTGAAGCCCAAGCAAGCCGAGCAGCAAGGGCAGGGGACAAAAGAAAGTGAGACACAAGCTTGGCGACAAATATCAGAAGTACTGGGTATCGAACGAGAGACGGTACATGAGGTACAACGAGAGAGAGCAATCGAGAAGTACGGCTTCGATCCAAATGAGCTCGTCAAACGTGTTCTGTCGGGGAAAAAAGAAAAAGAAAAACAATAAACAGGCAGCCAAGCCTGTTTATTGTTTTTAGGCCCCAGAGAAGGGGTGACGCAGAGCTTCTTCGAGTGCAAGCGGATAAACATCGTCTTGCAGAATACGGCTAAACTCCGTATTGCCTTTTACTTCCCGCGGGATATCCGCAAACACGATTGTTTCCAGTACATCTGCGCCGCTTGGCTGGCTGGCATAGTGAGAAACCTTTGCGACATAAATGTCTTTTCGCATCGAGTCCTGGATGGTGTACTGCCCGATTCGCTCAATCCCTTCCAGAATGGCTCCGGTTTCTTCGTAGACTTCACGAACTGCCGCAGCGAGGCTGTTTTCGCCCGTTTCTACTTTCCCCCCGGGTAGCTCCACACCCCGTGTACGATGACGGGTAAATAACAGCTTTCCTTGATAAAAGGCGAAGATCAGCACGTGACCTGCTTGGTGGTTACGATACTCATCGGGGGAAAAGGTTAGCTTGACAGGTAAGCCAAAATCGTCGAAAAAAGCGTACATGTAAAGCTCTCCTTATCTCTACAGGCTCATTGATCCATTGTTTTGAATTTGCAAGGAAATATGTTTGATCGCTCTCATCGCTTGACCAACTGCCAGCGACAAACTGGCATAAGCGGCACCGTTGCTCACATCTCCGATTGCATATATCCACGGTGAGTGGACTCGCTGATCCGAATCCGTTTGCAAATAGTCATCGCCATACGTATTAAAGCCTTCAAGGCCCGCAATGTTTCCATGAACGCCGATTCGCGGCAGAACCCAGTCCACTACGATGGCTTGCGGATTGTCAGCACGTGTGGAAGTGAGAGTCAGAAGAGTACGTCCCTCTTGCTCATCATAGTCACCCACCTGTGTGTCCCAGAGTACATCGAGGTTTGACAGCCCCGTAATTTTCTTTTGCCATTCGGGACGAGCACGCAAATGACTGCTCCGAACCAATAAATAGACTCGTCGGGCATGCGAGCTCAAATTGGCTGCACTCTCTAGTGCGCGATCTCCTCCGCCAATGACGGCGATATCTTGCCCCGCGATCGTGTGCGCATGGGCTGTAGTTGAGAACCAAGGCGACAGGACGCTCGGACATTCAGCAAGGCCAGGTATTTCATTCGAGCTAACACCTGTGGCAATGAGTACATAATCGACGCGGTAAACCGATTTCGAAGTGACGACTTGCTTGGCTTTGCGATCAATGGAAAGAATCGCTTCGTTTACGCGTATGTTCTGCTGCTGGATGAAAGGATGCGCGATCAGTTCCTTTACGATGGCAGCTCCCTGAGTGTATACAAGGGGCGGGAAGTCGGTAATCTCGTTGTAAATGTGATGCAATTGTCCCCCGAGTTGATCCGTTTTTTCAATAAGAAGACAAGATAACCCTAATCGTTGGCACCATATTGCTGCGGACAACCCTGCGATGCCGCCACCTGCGATCAGCACCTGTACGTGTTCCACTCTCAAGTCCCTCCGATTCCCTTATTCATCTATCCGATTTTTCCTCTGTTTTAGACTACCTGTTTCGATACACAAGTGCAAGAACCCTCATGGAAAACACTTCGAGTGGAATCGGCAGGATTCTACATTTTAGCGGCATATTGTGGTAAAATGGGACGAAAGTTTTCCAGAATATAATGAAAAATGAGAAGCCCAAAGCACTATGGACCCCGTGATTTTTAAAAGGAGTGAACCGAACGTGCAAGCTAAGAATGACAAACCTCAAGCTCCTGCAAAACAGCCACATAAACGGAAAAAGCGTGGTCAGCGAAGCAAGCGGATGTATCTGCTCTTGGCGGGTTGCTTATTCCTCTGTTTGTTGGCCGTAGGAGCAGGCTTCGCCCTCAACAAGGTAGACCAGACACTGGACGTCGTAACGGAAGACCCTTACAAGCTACCGGATCAACCAACTGTAGAGAAACCGTACGAACAGAAGAAATCACTGGCTTTTGTCATCGTCGGGGTGGATACGCGCAAAAACATCGGCATGTTAAACACGGATGTCCTCGTCGCAGCAGTCGCCAATCCGGTTACGCAAAAGCTGAGCATGGTATCGCTGCCTCGTGATACACGCGTTCAAATCCCAGGCTATCCAGGCTACCACAAGGTCAATGAAGTATTTGCATTAGGGGAAAATATCAGGAAAGAAGCAGAAATGAAAGGGAAGCCCGTCACAGAAAATGGCATGACGATGCTCAAAAAAACATTGGATCACATGTTGGGAATCTCTGTCGAGCATTACGTGCAGCTTGACTTTGAGGGCTTCACAGCGGTCATTGACAAGCTTGGCGGCATTACGGTTGACGTCGATCGCGATCTCGTATACGAGCTGCCGAAGCAAGGCGTATACCGTAGTTTGAAAAAAGGAAAGCAAGTATTGAACGGAGAGCAGGCACTCGGCTTTGTCCGCCATCGCATCGACAGACGTGGAGACGCTTACAACTCGAGCGACTTCGATCGCAATCGCAGGCAGCAGCAGGTAATCCGTGCCGTGGCCGAAAAGAGCATGTCCATGGATGGAATAGCGAGCTTGACAGCTGTGCTAGATACGGTTGGTCAGCATATCAAAACCGATCTCTCGAAAGATCAAATAAAAGGATTGGCAATCGATTTTGCCAGCTTTTCGTCAAGCAACATCGTTACGTTGGATAATGGCGCGATCTGGAGTTCTCCGTATTCCTTGTGGCCGAGGGAGAACATGCAAGCCGTTCGAACTGCCCTGCAAACCGAATTGGGTGTAACAGGACCAAGTGACCAGCTCAGCAATGCGGCTGTTGCGGAAGTAGCCAAGATCGAAATGAAAACGGAGAAGAGAACAACAGCTCCGAAGCCAAAGCCAACGACGGGCATAAAGGAGCAGCCGAAAACACCTAAACCAGCTCCAGCACCATCACCTGATCCGGCGTCCGAACCGGCACAGGAACCCGTGCCGCCACCGACTGTACCAGATAGCAGTGTCGAAGATAATCCTGAGCCGACAGACAGTAATATGCCACCACCCGATATTTTGGCACCGCCTGCACCCGTGACGGACAGTGCAAACACCGGGCAAACAGGATGATCTTGAGCACACCCCCCAGGCAATCGTACATATACTATACAAACAGCTTTACCTGTCCTGGGAAGGGAGTGCGGAAGCGTTGAAAAATTTGCAAGAGACCATGAAGCAGCTGCAAAAAGCATCAGAGAGTCTGTCCAAGCTCGGCTTTGACCCGGATCATCCGTGGAAAGCATTGAGTCAGATGGGACAGGTGCTGGATACGAGCTTTTGGGAAAATATCGCTACGATAAACAAGCAAGCAGCACAAAAGACAGCCGCAGCAGCTGCACCAAATGTACCTCCTGTCAAAAAAGGCAAAAAAAAAGCGAAGGAAAAACCGTTGCGTTTCGTTCAGGTAGAAGAAACGAATGGGTCTTTTCTCGCGGATATCATTCAATCAGAGCAGATGGTCATTGTATCCTGTGAGCTGCCGGGCTTCGACCGAGAGAGTCTGGAGGTTACCCTCACCGAACAACGCTGTCTGGAAATCAAAGGAATCATCAAAGAAAGTGGGCACAAAGGGTTTTGCACACAGCTGGAAAGAAGCTGCGGCCCCGTTTATCGCAAGCTGGCTCTCCCGGTTTCAGTCAGTTCAAAAGGAATGAAAGCCCAATATCAAGATGGCTTGCTAGAAATATTTTTGATGCGAGATCAGGCTGCAAACGAAAGGAAAACCACTTTTAAAGCGAGCTTGTAAAGGGGAGGAGGCTGAGTGCCTCCTTTTTGTTTTGTCCATTCCAAAATAAAAACAGTGTCAATGAAAACACATTAACACTGCGAAGATTAGATGTTCCCGAACATCGGTTGATCGACGACATTGGGGTCTAATGTATTGGTAGCATTGACACCATTGAGCGTATTAACCACGTTACCAGTGTTGCCACCTCCTGAACCGGAGAATTGCTTGGCGGCCGTTTTTGGAGAAATATTGAGCGTGTCCCCAAAGTTTACCGTACCCGAGTTACTATTAATATTGACAGCTCCAATGACGGAAGGCACAGCCTATCCCCTCCCACTAGTGGTTGGATCATCTCTAAGCAGGTGGCGAATATTTACGACCCGAGTTTCTAGTGAAATAGACTCGTTTGAGCCTATGTGGACGACAGACGCTCCTGCTACGAAAGGAACTTCCACTTTTCGAATGAAAATGTACGGACAGTCGTGGAACGTATCGATACAAAGCGGTTCAAAGAGACTAGGGGGAGTTAAAGGAACGGAAAAGACCGAGAAATCCTCGAACATAAATTCATTCTCATAGAAGATGGCTTGTTCACGTTGGACGGCCAAAATGTTCGAGACGGAATCAATCTGTCGGGAATCACCTATTTGCAGCACAGATGAGGTATCGACCGAGAGGACATCCAGCTTACGGACATGACTGGTTCTTCGGTACATGGTGACAACCCTCCTTATGAAGCAGGCAGTGCAGTATCAATCGGGATCGTGGCGCCGACAATCATTTTTTCGGGCGGGGTTTCATAAATCGCTCTGAGGTCTACCGTCTGTGTGTCTCCGATAAACAAGGATGCGGCAGAAGAAAGGGCAACGACGGAAACCTTCTTTACACAAATGGCTTCATTTATCACTTGATACCTCATCATGGTTCGTTCACCTCACGAGGCAAATTTTTCACGAATGTTTCGCAGGTCTTGTCGATATCCCGTTTGACCTTTTGGACTGTGTTTTGTACGAGTACATCGAGCTGCTCTGGTTCTAGTTCACCGGTAGGCAGCTCGCTGAGGTAATGCTTAATCCGTTGATCGATCTGCTTTTTAATGTCATCCAAGATAAAGGCTCGATAATTATTATCGAGTGGATAGTTGCACTCTGTTTCGATTTTTTCAAGAACGTGGTAGGCATCTGTCTCCAAGTATTGATAAATTTCTTTCTGGACACGGTCAAAAAGAGGGGCATTGCTTTGGTGCGGATTAGGGACGTCCATCGACTGATTAATAGAAAAATCACCGATTCCAGCATCATTCCCTTTCGGATTTAAGCCGATATTGAGAGTTCCTTCCAGTCGCTCAACCTTTAAGAGATCGAATTTGTACTCGTTCTTGATAACAGAAGGAATCTGTTTTTCCTTGAGATCATTTACATCTTGCTGCAGCTGTTCGAGCATTTGCTTCATCTTCTCGATCTTTTTGTTTTGCAATTGTATATAGTCATGTAACTGTTGAAAATACTGCATCATTTCGGAATCCATGTACATGACGACCATCCTTCTTCATCTAGCATAAAGCGGGTTAGCGAATCCGCGAGGGAGAGGGCTGAACCAATGGAATGAGGGGCACGAATTCTTCCGCTGCTCTTTCGGGGAGAGGACCCACCTGTGGAGCTGGCTCCGTGTATCCTCCGGTGTTGTATAGCTTGGATACGGGCTTGATAATCCCTGCGCTGCCTATTTGGCACACCGAAGAGTTGCTTATGCCTTCGATCTTAAGCGAATTGATTACGATGTGTTGCGTAACAAAAAAGTTCATGCGAAATCTCGTCCCTTTGCCCTGTAATCGTTCGTTTCTTCTACAAAAAGAGGTATGTCATTATCGGATTGTTCATTGATGTAGACGACGCTTCGTGGAATTTTAAAGGACAGATTGGTACCTGAATTGAATGATCCTCCACCCGCGAAGGTTTTGGCATAAGTGGTAGGTGCAATTTTACGGACGTCTCCTACATTGAAAACGCCGCCCACGTTGTTTACATTGATGACTCCAACGAATGCTGGCATGTTCGGCACATCCTTTTGGGAGAGATCCTCTTTGTATTGTATGTCGTAGGCCATTGGGTGTTCATACCTGTTTTTGCGACCGAATAAGTGCGTGATGCATAAGATGTATGGAAAGGCGCGAGTTTTAGGAAAAGGAGAAAAAGTTCCATGAATATGAAGGTGACGAATAAAAAAATAGACGTCGGTGATCTCAGCTTTGGTGGCGTGTCTCAGTCGTCGATTGTGCTGATTGGGGACACCGATGTCCTGTCCTGCTACTCAATTTTTGATACGCCACCACATGCCGTGGTTTATTCACCCCAGGTTCCTCTTGCGCCGTTAGATCTTGGTTTGCGCAGAGGGTAATGGTGTTTTTTACATGTTAGCGTATTTGGTCTGATAATGGCTGAGTGCCTGCAACGGCCAAATCCAACGATAGCTGTGATAAGCAAAGTAAGTGCCGCCCGGACGTCCCCCGCCCGTCGGGTAGCGAGTCGTCCAGTCATTTGCTTGATTGTGAGTGAGCAAATAATGAATCCCTCGTTGAAGCTCTGCGGTCGGCTTTGGTGACACGGTTATCAGTGCATCGATTGCCCATGCGGTCTGCGAAGGAGTGCTTGCGCCGAGGGGGACGTACGTTTTTTTCTGGTCGCTTTGGCATGATTCCCCCCAGCCACCGTCGGGGTTTTGATTGGAAACCAGCCACGCAACCGCTTTTAGGATGGCAGGATCGGTAGCGGAAAAGCCAACCGCCATCAGCCCGGTAATTGCAGCCCATGTGCCGTACAGGTAGGCAATTCCCCATCGTCCATACCAGGAGCCGTTTGCTTCTTGATGCGTGAGAAGCCAGCGGACTCCTTTTTCCACATGGGGGTCAGTCAGTGTTCGCCCGGCATAATTTCCGAGGAATTCTAAGGTCCGCCCTGTCAAATCGGCCGAGGACGGATCTGTACTGACGGTATCGGCTCCTTCTATGGGCAGTTGGCGAATGAAATCAGCGTCTGTGTTTCTTTCAAAAGCAGGCCAGCCCCCATCGGTATTTTGCATGGATAATAACCAGTCGAGACCGCGATTCCAGGCTTCGGCAGCCGTTCTATCCGTACGTGCGAGCTGGCGTATAGAACGCAGTGTAGCCGTCGTGTCATCAATATCCGGGTTCATCGTGTTGTAGTCAGAAAAGCCCCAACCGCCAGGCTTACCTCTAGGATTGCGGATTTTCCAGTCACCGTACGTATGCTGCTGCTTTTGGAGAAGGTAGCGGTTTGCTCTTTGAATGGTGGAATGGGCGGGAGGTAGTCCGCTTTTTTGCAAAGTAGTGGCCAATAGTGCTGTGTCCCAGACGGCTGAAGTGGCTAGCTGCAAGTGTGCGCCGTTTTCATACTCGTAGACACTATTTTTGAGCCCTTGGATTGCTTTTTGGATTCTAGGGTCTGTCGGGGAATATCCGCGTGCGAGCAGAGCAAATATCATGAGGAAGGTGGAGGTTGAATAATTGTACAGGGTCCCGTCTGGCTCAATTCGCGCCAGGATGTACTGTTCGAGGCGTTGAAGGGCGAGCGTGTGCAGCTGTCCGGGTAAAAAGGGAAGGCGAAGGAGAGAATCGTGGATGGAGGCGAGGAAAGACTGCCCGTCCTTGAGGAAATTCTCAAGAATTCGATGCGGATAAAGACTGCGAGAGATAGGGGGATCGGCGTATAGATCGGACAAGTCGGGTGCAGGCTCAGGTTTTTTTACATATTTGCGATCAGCCACAATCATCATCGGTGCGAGATGGACACGCGCGTACCCGACGAAATCGTAAAAGCTGATCGGGAAGCTCGGGTGCAAGAGCGCAATTTCTACAGGAACAAGAAAATGGGGCGGCCATTGGTATTGGCCAGTCAAGGCTGTAGCAAATTTGGTCAGCATGTTCGCTTGCGCAAGTCCACCCTTTTCCAAAATGAACGAGCGAGCCAGGACCATTCTTGGTTCGTTTTTCGCGTATTTACCGGTCAACAGCAGGGCGTAATACGAATCAATCGTCGTAGACAGATTGCCCTCGTGCTCGTCAGGATACAGCTTCCATGCCCCATTATCGTATTGGTTAGCCTGGATGTGAGCTGCGAGCTTCTCCATCAAACGCTCATCATGAATACCCAATGTGCGCAATAGGATGATCATGTGAGAATCTGTCATCGGTGAGCTTTCCAGACAAAAGCGCCAGGAGCCATCCTCTTGCTGACGCTGTAGCAAAAAGGATTGAATGCGGTTGATTTCTTGCTGGACTTCGCGCAACTCATTCACCTCCCGATAAAATCCGGCGCGTAAGGAAGAGAGGAAGATGATTGATGGGTGTACAGTGGTACCAATACGCATCTCGTCTGCCGCTTGCCATGAATTTGGGGAGAGTCCGTACGGCGACAGCACCATTGCGGGCACAAGATCAAAAGACGGTAGAGCGGATCAGGCAGGAGACGCTCGCACACAACCGTGACAACATGGACAGAACGCGCGCATACTTGTCGTTTTATCAAAAGCACAAACAAATTCATTGGGCCCTATTAGCTCATCTCGTATCGCGTAATGCAGGGTGGAACATGACCGATTTGCGGGGAGAATGGCTACCCCGGTTGCTTCCGGCAAAAGAGCAGCAGGATTATTTCTCGTTTTTGGAGCGGGCAAACTGGTTGATTTTTCACGATGCGTACCCTCAATTGTTACTGTATGAAGAGAGTGTAAGGCGACAGACCAACCTTTTTTACTTACTGCCTCATCTGCATGTCTCTACTTTTATGGTTGCGATTTGGAATCATTTCTGGAAGACCAGCGATAAGCAGCTGCTCGCTATCGGTTTGATCATCAATGAACAAAACTACTTGGAAGAACAGATCATGAAAGATCCGGTCTATCAAAATTCAGTTGTTCGTACAATCCCGTTTGCCCTGCAGGAGCTCTTGCAGCTGAATATGATCCTGTTTCCTTATAATGGGGCGGGCTCTTTACAGCTTGCGGGTGAGCGAGTGTTTCATTTTGCCTCATTACCAGAGAGAATCAGCTTAGGAAAAAGGCTCTACAGTCTATTGTTCGGTGAGACAAATAGACAGGAGGCTGCGTACGCCTGGGCATTGCAACAGCCACATACAGGGTCGCGAAAAGATTACTGGCCCCATCTTTTTCACGATGTGAATGATACAGTTCCGGGCAAGCCCTATCAGGTAAAATTGAAGAATTGTCAGCTGCGGTCCGGGGCGAAGCGGCTGTTTTCCCCTACTCTGCGACAAGCTTGGAAGCCTAGCCATCATGAGTTGCCAAAGGTGTTGGATTGGCACAAAGACAAGAACGACGTATGGCGTGAGCTGACTCGTACGGATGAAACAGTCCATGCTGCTGAAATGAGAGACGCGTATTGCCTGGCATTGGAAAAAATCGAATGGGCAGTCGTAGCAAGAACGAGAATACTGGGCTAACTTGTAGTAAAATAGATAGGAATCTAGTTTTTCAAAGAAGTATGTATGCACTACATTTGCTTAGAGAGTTTTTTAAGGAGCGATAACCAGTTGAAGACATTAATTATTGCGGAGAAACCTGACATGGGACGAAATATTGCCGCCGCAATAGATCCTAAAGCAAAAAATCACCGTACCTATTTAGAAGGTGAAAATTACATTATTACGTGGGCAATCGGGCACTTGATTGAACTGGCAGAACCGGATGCGTACGACGATAAATATAAAAAATGGAACATCAATGATCTTCCTATCATTCCTGATCCATTCAAGCTAGTTCCCAACAGGAAAACCATAGACCAACTGAAAATCATAGCCCAGTTGGCTAAACGAAGCAATTTGCTGATCAATGCCTGCGATGCCGGGAGGGAAGGTCAACACATTTTTTCACTCATTCAAAGGCATCTAAAGCTGAAGCATTCCGTGAAAAGACTGTGGATCTCGGACTTGACACCTGAAACAATCAGGAAAGGCTTTGCGGAAATGAAAGATGCCGCAGCCTATGAAAACTTAACGAGAGCTGCAAAAGCTCGCAGTGAAGCAGATTGGCTAATTGGAATGAACGGCTCACGTGCATTCACGACCAAGCATAACGTGCTCCTTTCGGTAGGACGAGTTCAGACGCCTGTCCTAGCGCTCATTTATGATCGACAGAAGCAAATTGAAGCTTTCTCATCGCTTACGTTTTTTCAAGTGGAGGGTCATTTTTCCCAGAAAGAAGTGGCGTACAAGGGTATTTGGCAGGGTGATCGCATTACTGATCCATCTAAAGCCGAAATGTTGGCTCGTAAAGTGAAAGGAAAACAAGGACGGATTGCATCCTATGAAGTCAAAGATACCAAGGAGTATCCATTCAAGCTGTATGATCTGACATTGCTGCAACGTGAGGCCAATGGCAAGTACGGCTTTTCAGCCAAGAAAACCCTCGACTTAGCACAGGCACTCTATGAAAAGCATAAAGTCATTTCTTATCCGAGGACAAATTCCAACTATGTGACAGAGCAAAATATTCCGGAAATGCACAACACTTTGTCGTCCTTGCAGGGCACAGGATATGACGACCTGGTAAAGGGTGCGAACCGTAGCTTGGTCCATAAAGGCAACAAATTTATTTGTAATCCAGCAAAAGTAGATGATCACCATGCCATCCTGCCGACCAATCGTAGGGCTTCAGGTCTTACGCCAGATGAGCTAAAGCTGTACGATATGATCGTTCGCCGCTTTCTTTCACAGTTCTATCCACCGGCTGAATATAAGATGCATACGGTCATAACCGACGTGGAAAAAGAATTGTTCAAAACAACCGTAAAAGAACTCAAAAGCCTTGGGTGGAAGATTATTTATGCCGATCAGAAGAAAGAAAAGCCCAGGAACGCAAAAGGGGCGCTAAAAGAAGAAGAGGAGAAAGAAGAAATAGAAGTAAACGAGCCTTTTATCATTTTGCCTGATGCCCATGTAGTTTGCTCGGATGCCTTGGTAAAGGAGAAAGAAACTCAACCGCCAAAGCATTATACGGAAGGAACGCTTCTCAAGGCGATGGAGAGTGCAGGCAAGCAGATCGAGGATGAAGAACTTCGTGATGCGATGAAAGAATCAGGACTTGGAACACCGGCAACGCGTGCAGCTACCATTGAGCGTCTCAAAAAAGTCGGTTACGTTGAAATGCAGGGAAAGAAAATTTTACTCACACAAAAAGGCCGTACCGTTATCGAATTGATCAGGGGAGCAGGTATCGAACTGTTAACCTCGCCTGAAATGACGGGACATTGGGAGCGGCGTTTGAATGAAATTTCCCGAGGGAGCGCCTCTGATAGTCAGTTCATGGAGAATGTGAAGAAATTCGCTACGATGATCGTAGAAAAGGTTCGTGTACAATCTCGTGCACAGAAAACCTTGTTTGAGAGCGAGAGTACCACTCAGAAAGGAGCTTCGAAAACAAGAGGACGAGCTGGCGGGCGAAGTACAGGCAGATCAGGTGCCAGGAATGCTACAACAAAGACTTCGTCAAAAACGGCAGCAAAGACCACGGGTACAGCGTCGAGTATCATCACCAAATGTCCACGACCGGGTTGCGGAGGCTCCATTTTCATGGGACGAAAAGGTTACGGTTGTTCGAATTACAACGTGGGCTGTAAATTCGTCATATGGAAAGAGAATTATGGGCGTATGCTGACGGATACACAGATTAAAGCACTCATTGAGAAAGGCAAAACGGGTAAAATGAAGCTCGAACGTCAGGATGGAACACCATTTCAAGCAAAACTAATTTTGAAAAATGTAGAATCGGGCGAACTTACCTTCGAGTGAAACACAGGTAACAGCAAGGTGAGCCATTACAATGATAAATTGTTGAAACTTACTTGCGTAATCATCGTAATTATGAGTATAGCAAGGACGGCGATATAGGCCGAACTACCTGGTACGTACTTAAGGAGGAATCAATCCATGTCCATTTTTAAAAGACTTCGTGATTTGACCATGTCCAATTTGTACGCATTGATTGAGAAAGCAGAAGATCCAATCAAAATGACCGACCAGTATTTGCGTGATATGCAAGAAGACCTGAACGAAGCGGAGAAAGCTGTTGCCGCCCAAATTGCATTGGAAAAGAAATTCAAGGTGCTGTATGAAGAACAGGAAGCCTTGGTGAAAAAGCGTGATGAGCAAGCTCACATCGCAGCACAAGCCCAGAACATCGATTTGGCTCGTCGTGCCTTGGAGGAAAAGAAAGCCGCCGAGCAAAAAATGAACGAATACAAGGATAGCTACGAGAAGAACAAGCTGGCAGCAGATGGATTGCGTGACAAGCTGGCTGAGATGAAAAAACAAATTACCGAGCTGAAAAACAAGCGCGAAACGTTAGTCGCTCGCGTCAATGCAGCAAAAGCACAGAAGACAATCAATCAGGCGATGGGTGGCTTCGACACGAATTCTGCCATGGCTGGCCTGAAACGTATGGAAGAAAAAGCGTTGCAAATGGAAGCAGAAGCAGAAGCAAGTGGCGAGGTATACAAAAGACCAAGCTCATTGGATGAAGAAATTGCGAAGCTCAACAAGGATCAAGCCGTCGAGGACGAACTGGCTGCACTTATGAAAAAGTACGAGGGGTAAACCGCTACAGGCGGTTTCCCTTTTTTTAACGTGTAGGAAAGATTAAGTGCTTCACAGTGATAAAGCAACCATGTCTTAAACTTTCCGGAGCGCATAAAAACCTTCCGATAAAATGCGGTCGCTCATCCTTGAGCTGGCCTCGATTAGAGGTTTTTTTACACCCTTTACACCTTGACGAAAGTGGAGTGATTCGCTTTGACGTGGACGGAAGTACTAGCGATGCTGGTTTGGACAGGAGCCGGCGGTATTTTACTGTTTGTTTTGATGTGGATGGATGCGCTGTTTACGAAATACAAGGACATCACGGAAATCAAGAACGGAAATATGGCGGTCACGACTCGTTTTGTTATGAAGCTGTTTGCACAAGGATATATCTTATCACAATCCATCTTGACCTCCAATTTATTGTGGACAGCACTGCTCGTATCTGTGGTCTCGTTTATCATTTTGTTCCTTTTGGAGAGAATTGTGGAATGGTTGTTGAAGAGCATGGCCGGACTGGACTTGGAAAAAGGTACGCAGGAAGGAAAAGTGGCTCATGCCATGTTGGCTGGTTCCTTCCATCTCGTGGGTGCCTTGATTTTGGCTGCATGTCTGTAAGACGTGAAAGGGAAGGGAGTACAGCATGAGTTTGATGAAGCGAATCCAAAACATATTTGCCAAGCATGAGCCTCCCGCACCGGAGAAGAGCATCCTGACGGTGGGACCGGGTGATGTGGTCGATGTATCGCTCGTTACCTATCAAGTAACAGGGAAGGCGATCAATGCCAGTCGCAACGCTACGATGCTTACCCTTCAGGATGGAACAGCCATTCGTTATCTTTATATCGAGGAACGGGAGAAGACCGTCTATCATCTGTACAGCGTCATTGACGGACGACTGGATTCAGTCGATGAGGTACCTACTACGATCGAGATGGACGATGTGACCTACCACTTGGAGGAGCAATATAGCGGTGCCGTTCAGGTTGAGGGGAAGGCACCTTTTCATACGTCAGGAGAGCAGTACATCTGGCAATTTCAATCTGATCAACGCCAGCTGCTGCGAATCGAGTGGCAGGATGGCCGTTTCATGCTCTATGAGGGAGAGAGTGTTCTGCCAGCCGACGTGCAGGTATTGCGCGGCACATAGGAGGGGACAAGTACATGCCAAATCCATGGATGAAATCAATCAAGCTCCTCTTGATTCCGGCGTTGTTCCTCCTTACGCTGGCGGGCTGCGGAAGCCCTGTGGTTGGCGAGACATATCCGCTTGAATCCGTCTCAACCAAGGACAACGGGCAGTCATCACGTATATACCGTGCGGAAGGCAAGGCGGTTCCGGAGGTGGCCTTAGAGCTGGCGGAGCAGAATACGCCGGATGAAATCTCCAAAGAAGATCCGCAGCATATGTTCCTCATCTATCCAGACGAGGTATACCATTTGCAGCAAGACGCTGCCAAGCCTGCGGATACGTTGATCGAGGTCGACAGCAAAGAGTACGTCCGGCAAAACTACGATTCTTCGTTTTTGCAAGGATACATGGTAGCCAGTGTACTGGATGATTTGTTCGACGGTCTTAAGAAAAGCGCAAAGGGCAGCTATCGTGGCTACTCTAGCAAGGATATATACAAGCCTTCCGGGACGTATCGCGTGCCTACTGCCGATGACAAAAAAGTAGCGCCGCCGATTACAAAAGAAGGCACGGGGAGTATTTTCAAACGGAGTAATACGAAGAACGCGGATGGCTCGGTAGGGTCTGACGGCAGTCTTTTCAAAAAACAGGGAGATTCGTCGTCGAGTGGCAGTTCGGGCAAAATCATTCGATCTTCCAACAGTCAATCTTCGAAGTCCAGTGGTTCTGTCTCATCAAAACGCTCGAGCTTTTCCCCTCCGAAAAGTAAATCGCCCCCAAGAACGAAGGTAGGGGGATCTGGGCGAATTACAAAGCGTCGATGACTATAAGAAAAGAACACCCTCAAACGATTTTTGTTGCTCGTTTGGGGGTGTTCCTGTTCCGTGGATTAACGCTGCTTGGTCTCTACTGTATACACAATATCTTCATTCTGATATTTGTACACATACAGGTAGTAACGGCCGGGCTGTACTTGATAATGGGCGCTTTGCAGATTTCCCTCCGTCTCTTGCGGGTATGCCACAGGCTGATCTGGATTTCCTTCATGGAATAGCATCCAAGTCGCACCTTTTCCTTGCCCAGGGTTCAGTGAAATACGTATGTCTTCTGGATTATCAACTTGCAAGGCAAAAATATCCTGCCAGTCTTCCGCTTTCAAGTCGCCTGACACGGTTGTCCCTATTGGCAATGGTCCATTTGCCTGCTGGATGGAATCATTGCTCTCTATCTCTTGAAAGATTTGATCCGACTGGCTACCCTCAGGTTTCACCAATAAGGTAAATCCTTGCTCCTCCTGTGCGGTATCGATTGTATAAGCCGTTACATAGTAGGTTCCTGGTTTCGCGTCGAATGATCCGATCAGCTTGTTGCCTTCACGCTTCGTTGGATAGGCAATGTAGTTCTGTTTATCTGACTCGTGGAATACAAGCCACGCCACGCCATCCTTTTGCGTCGCTTCCAGCTCGACTTGGAGTTGTTCTGCTGATGTCACATCCAGGCGGAACGTCTGACTAGGCTTTTGTGGATTGACTACACTTGTGATTTGCTTACCCAATAAAATGGATGGTTCGTCAGAAGTTGGATTCTCCGTCTCTGGTCCATCTTCCCGAGCCAGCTTCCCGTGGAATACGACGTCATAGGTAAATCGTCCATCTTTTGTTGTACGATAATTCGTGAAGTAGCTGGTTACCGTATCATAGCCATTCCAGGATAAGTGGGATAAGTCCTTGAGGAATCCATCTACGAGGCGGTTCATCTCTTGCCAATCTTGATATTCCCCTTGGGAGGCACCTCCAGTATATACCCCACGCAACGTAAAGCTTCGGAAATCACCAGAATCCTTCTCTTCTGTTTTCACATCAGTCAGAGAGGCTACTTTGGCGATTTGTCCATAAATTTCTTCTTTGCTCGTCACGTCGATTTTTTGTAAGTAATCATCCGAAACGAGAGGAACATCTAACTCTTCATGCTGATCAATCAATTCTTCGATGGTGTCTTGATAGCCACGCTCTAGAGCTCGATCACGGCTGAATTCCTCAATCAAATCATCGTAAGCAGACACATCATTGGAACGGATTGTATCATTGATTTTATCCAAACGAGCAAAGTCATTCTTAAACATGTGGTACTGGAGCGCGAATGAGTAGTCGTAAAATGCGAGGGTTCCGTATTTGGCGCGCATCATATCCGCAGCGGTATAATCGAGATAAGGAGCTGCATTTCGAATATTGCCTACCACTGACTTGCGAGGCTTGATGCCCTCTGTACGGGTAGCACCCGCGTAAAACTCAGCTCCACCTTCTTCATACCAGGGCAAGCGGCTGTTCTCGTAAATCTCTCCCTGCCCCCACATGCCAGGCACTTCATATCTGCCCTGCAAATAGTGTACGAATTCATGGCGGAACAACTCTTCCAGACTGTAGATGCTCTGTTCTATCGTCCGGTCGTATGTAAAGAAAGTGCCGGTACCTTCGATGTAGATGCCGCCATTATCTGTATCGTATCCGTACAAGAAGCGATTCATTTTATATTCATCAGGCGTATTGTAGATGACAATAGTAAGTACATCGTCAGGATTACCGCTCGCTAGCTCCTTGTCATTGCCGATGACACGATGAAATTGTGCCTTTACTTCTTTGGATGCCCAATACAAGCGCTCAACCTGTTCTTCTGTTAGTCGATCACCCGTTTTGAACACAACCGCTCCATCATCAAAAGTAAATTGCTGCGGAAGGTAATGCTTTTTTCCTTCTTTTTTCATTTCTTCGAGGTCGATTTTCTTCCCGTTGGCATCCTCACCATATACCTCTTCAATTTGCTGAGCCGCAGTGAAGTATGGCTCGCTCCACTTTTTATACGTTTTCATGGCTTTCGTTAATATTTCATTTGCTTTGTCTGGATCACTGTAATAGCTTCCTAATTTCCCCGTGTAGTACAAGGTATTGTTCGTCAACCATACATGATCAGCGGAAGTGTCCCCATTTTCGGCCATGTCAAAAATAGGGTCAAGAAATGCGTCTATTTTTCCTTCCAGCTCGTCTCTTTCAGAATCATCTACTCCCCAGATCAGAACATAGCCAACACCTTGAAGGACGCTGTAAAAGGCATTGCTTGCTTCACGATCATCTGACCACTTATCCCGATTATCGTTAAACTCCTCCATTACTTTTGACAGAAGGCCAATTGTCTCTGGATCAACAGTCGTGTTGCTTATTAATTTTCCTGTAGAATTGATGATTTCATTCTGGGTCTTTGTGCCTAATGTGAAATTTTGATTGGAAGTAATCGCTTGAAGTGCTGGAATAATCTTTTGCTTATATTTTGGCTCCATCAAATACTTTAAACCATCATGGTAGTACCCCAAGTAATACCCCGAACGCAAAACCTCTACAAATGTATGTATGCCTTGCTCGTCATCTTCGGTGAAGTTCTTGCCACTCTCTTGCAAGGCATCGATGATGGCAGAAACTCGTTCCCGATCCTCATAAAATTCTTGGGTGTCATCGTTATAGGTAAACAGCTCAGGGATTTGCGTCCAACTGATTGTCTTCAACAATTCAACAAGCTCTGAATTGTCCAATTTATTCAGATGCGAGATGCTGTACTTTTCCTGCTGAGCTGCTTGGCGGAATTGTTTTTTTGACATCTTTTCTTGCACGGGAGTATGGCCAATCTGCCAGTCGTTGCTCTCTTGTGATGGGCTTGGCGGCGTGCTTATGGCTTGCGTTGTTAGTGGCAAACCTGTCGCTACCGTTGAAATGGCGATTGATCCTGCTGTTACCATACTAATCCATGAACGATTCATCTCTTATGTTGACCCCTTTGTCATTAGTAGAATTAAACATTTTATAGTATCGGTAACCAATATGAAAATGCTTACAAATAAAACAAAAGATGATGGAAATTAGCTCTTTCTTCCTATTCGTCAAAAAGAAAAGCATGAGTGGAGGAGCAGCTTTGTAAGTATGAAAGGAGGGAAGAAAAAACGGCGACTTTTGTTAACCGATGACGAAAACATGATCGTTGATCGACAAAAGAAGAAGGGATGTGCATCCAGCATTCGACAGTCTTTGTTAGCGGCATTGGCTATGATTGACATGGTGAAAGGATCAGATAGGCGAAGTTGGCGGAGGGGAGTGCTAAAAGATGCTGGAAAAAATTCTCGAACTACGTTCACAATCCATGTCCATTGCACAAATTGCCAAAGAATGCGGCTTAACGATCGGTCAAGTTAAGTATCGCTTGCAAAAAGACCGGGCGAAGCCAGAGACACTTCCTCCTGCTAAAACCGAACCAGAATGGCAACTGCCTGCGTTTTATGGCCGAGATATTGTCAAAGTCATGGCACAGGGCCCGACGGTGCTATTTGTGTATTGGGAAATTACATGGCCGCGGATGAGAATGGTCGCATCTTACTTGCAAGCGGATTATCGGCACATCCAAAAAGGCTTGCGTTTGTATGATGTAACCGAACGTTACTTTGATGGAAAAAATGCGCATTCATTCCGTGATGTGCTCGTACAAGAAGAAGCGCATTCCTGGTATGTGCAAGATGTAGTGCCAGGACGTACATACATTGTTGATTTTGGCTTATATGAAGAAAATCGGTTTTGCCCGATTATTCGCTCTGAACCGATAGTGACACCTCGCCAGTCAAAAGCAAGCTGGGGTGAGCCGTTAGTTGAGCCCAAGCACGATTCGGCTACCCCTTCCTGGTATGAGAACTTCTCCTCTTACTCGTTGTATACGAAACCATCAAATAAGTGAGGTGTCATCTGTGCACAAAGGTTACCTCTCCCTCGTGTTGCATGCTCATCTGCCATATGTTCGACACGGGGATCGGGATGATCGCCTGGAAGAGCGCTGGGTGTATGAAGCCATGCTGGAATGCTATCTTCCGTTGCTCATGGTTTTCGACAAGCTTCTTTCGGACGGTATTGCTTTTCGCATGACCCTTGCTATTTCCCCGACGTTGCTCTCCATGCTTGATGATGATCTGATCGTGGCACGCTTTCGCACACATCTAGCCAAGACTGTTGAATTGGCAGGAAAGGAAGTCAAGCGAACCGCAGATCAACCGCAAGAACATCGCATCGCCAAAATGTATGTGGAACGTTTTCGAGCCATTATTGCTTATTGTCGCAAGTGGGATTTTCAACTGATCAAGGCCTTCAGGCATGTCGCGGACAGCGGTTGCCTCGAGCTGATTACTTGCGCGGCTACGCACTCCTTTTTGCCCTTTGTTGAAACAGAAGAAGCGATTCGGGCACAGCTTCAAGTAGGCATCGATACCCATGAGCGGATTCTAGGGAGACGTCCTAAAGGAATCTGGCTGCCTGAATGCGGATATACACCTGGGCTGGATCGTCTGCTGAAAGAGGCAGGGCTTCGGTACTTCTTCGTAGACAGCCACACGATTCTGCATGCGACACCTGTACCTCGCAGAGGCTTGCTGGCTCCCTTGTTCACGCCGCATGATGTAGCTGCCTTTGCCCGAGACGAAGTGGCATCCCGCCAGGTGTGGAGCTCGATTGATGGATATCCAGGGGACTATGACTACCGTGAATATTACCGGGATATCGGATTTGACAGGGAGATGAGCTACATCGAGCCATACATCCACCCTGACGGAATTCGGGTACATACCGGTTTGAAATACTATCGGATAACCGGAAAAGATGTGGAGAAAGACTGGTATGAGCCAAGCTGGGCGCGTGAAAAAGCGGCGTCACATGCTGGACACTTCCTGTATCATCGGGAGCGCCAAGTGGAGGAAGCCAGTGACTGGATGGATCGCAAGCCGTTGGTTGTCGCCACGTATGATGCAGAGCTGTTTGGACACTGGTGGTTCGAAGGTCCGCAGTTTTTGGATGATCTGTTGCGCAAAACCGTTTGCGATTCAAAACAAGTGAAATTGATCACTCCATCTGAATATTTAGAGGAGTATCCAGAGCAGGATCGTGGACACTTACCAATGTCTACGTGGGGACGTAATGGCTACGGCGAAGTCTGGTTGAATGAAAACAATGGCTGGATATACAGGCATCTGCATCAAGCAGAACGGGAACTGATCGAGGCGATTACTACCTTTTATGAAGACAAAGGAGCAGATGCAAAGAAAGATCAGCTCGCCATACGTTGTCTTCAACAGGCTGCACGAGAATTGATGCTGGCCCAAAGCAGTGATTGGGCGTTTATATTAGACGGTCAAACCGTCGTCGAGTACGCCGTACGACGTGTTCATGACCACTTGGTTCGATTGCGAGCTCTGCTTGCGATGTATCGAGAGAATCAATTGGATGAAAAGATCATTTCGACAACAGAAGCTGCCTTCCCGATTTTTCCTCACTTGGATCTCACGTACTATTTGCCTAAACAAACGCATAGAGTGAACGTATCGCATCATTTGGTAGCGGCCACTCAATCCGTGTCTCCACAAAAAGCAGTCATGATGCTTGCGTGGGAATTTCCCCCTCATGTAGTAGGAGGGCTTGGTCGAGCGGTTTATGATCTCGCCAGGCATCTCGTTTTGCAAGGAATAGAGGTGCATGTGCTGACACGTGCAGCAGATTCGTGCGCGGTAAACGAGAGTATGGAGGGGATACACGTCCATCGCTTGCCTACGTATATGCCAGCAGAACAAGATGACTTCCTGGCATGGGTGTTTCAATTGAATTTGGCGATGGTCGATGCTGCCTCCCAGCTCTGGTCACTCGGTGTCAGACCGGATGTCTTTCACGCCCACGATTGGCTGGTAGGCTGGGCTGCGATCGAACTAAAACAGAGATACTCTCTACCGCTTGTAAGCACGATTCACGCCTTGGAGCATGGTCGACACCAAGGCATTCATACACCGTTGCAGCAAAGAATTCATGATTGTGAACGCACAATAACACAAATGTCTGACTCCATTATCGTTTGCAGCCATTATATGGAGTCTGAAGTAAAGCGCTTGTTCGAAACGCCGCCATCCAAATTACGTGTCATTCACAATGGTGTCGATCTTACGCCCTTACCTGATGTAAACCGAGCGCAGCTTCGACACGAAATGGCGATAGGCGATGGGCCCGTCCTCTTTTTTGTTGGGCGCTTGGTTCAGGAAAAAGGTGTTCATCTATTAATAGAAGCGATGGCAAGGCTCCGTCATGAGTTTCCGAATGTAACGTTGCTTGTTGCAGGGAGAGGACCGATGCAAGACGAGTGGAAGCAGCTGGTCCATCGAATGGGTCTTTCCGAGCGAGTCCGATTCTTGGGCTTCGTAGACGACACAAGACGGAATGAGCTGTTCGCCTTGGCTGATGTGGCGGTATTCCCAAGCTTGTATGAGCCGTTCGGAATTGTTGCCCTGGAAGCGATGGCACTGGGCGCGCCAGTTCTGGTTGCGGATACGGGAGGGCTGCGCGAGATTGTTCGTCATGGCGAAAACGGAGCCATGATGTATACAGGTGACGCAGAGTCATTGACGAATCAGCTGCGCTGGCTGCTGCGTGACCCTGATCAACGGGGTCAACTTGCCCTGGCGGCGATGCACGACGTTAAACAGTCCTATAGCTGGACGTTACTTGCTAGTCAAACCATCGATATCTATCGTTCATTTGGCGTACCTGCGGAAATTGGCATGACAACATAGATTGCAACGATGAAGGAGGAAGAAAAGAAGATGAAGGCAGTAATCATGGCTGGTGGTAAAGGTACACGTCTACGTCCGTTAACATGCCACACTCCAAAACCAATGGTGCCACTCTTAAACCGGCCTTGCATGGAGTACACAATTGATCTTTTGAAAAAGCATGGCATTACTGAGATAGCTGTGACACTCCAGTATCTGCCTGATGTCATCCGCGATACGTTTGGTGATGGATCTCGCTACGGTGTATCGCTCGTCTATTTCGAAGAATCAATCCCCTTGGGCACGGCAGGCAGTGTGAAAAACTGCGCGGATTTTCTCGATGAGCGTTTTATTGTCATCAGCGGTGATACATTGACTGACATCGATTTGACAGCCGCGATTCAATTTCATGAACAAAATCAGGCTCTCGCAACCTTGATTTTGACACGGGTAGAGACACCGCTGGAATTCGGCGTCGTCATGACAGAAGACGATGGACGCATTACCCGCTTTCTGGAAAAGCCGAGCTGGGCAGAGGTATTCAGCGATACGGTTAATACGGGGATGTACGTCTTCGAACCAGAAGTCTTGTCTTATATAGAAGTCGAGCGGGAAGTGGACTTCAGCAAGGAAATTTTCCCTAGCTTTTTACAAGCAGCTAAGCCTCTCTACGGCTATGAGGCAAAGGGGTATTGGTCAGACATTGGCTCGCTGGAGGTATATCAGCAAGCACAGTTTGATTTATTGGACGGACGCGTCAATCTCGAAATAAAAGCGCAGGAAATTGCTCCGCGCATTTTCTTGGAAAATGATGTTCGCATCGATTCTTCTGTTCGCTTGGAAGGTCCTGTCTATGTTGGTGAAAATGTACACTTACAGGCTGGGGTCGCTGTCGGCGCCTACTCCATTCTGGGAAAAAATACGGTGATTTCTTCAGGCACGAAGCTATCAAGAGCGATTGTATGGGAAAACAGCGTCATCGGGAAAAAAGCAGAAATCACGGGAACGACCCTTTGCCGCAATATCCGTATTGCAGATTGTGTTCAGCTAGGGGAAGG
This sequence comes from Brevibacillus jepli, assembly GCF_047229145.1. NCBI lineage: Bacteria > Bacillati > Bacillota > Bacilli > Caryophanales > Paenibacillaceae > Brevibacillus > Brevibacillus jepli. Next base: position 65,257 of record NZ_JBFEFW010000017.1, on the reverse strand, counting down.
ATCGGTCATCGGAGATCAATGCCAGATTGGAGCCAAGTCGGTCGTGAAGGCAGGGGTCAAAATTTGGCCGGATAAGGAAGTCGGTGAAAACGCGACGGTCACCACCTCGTTGATCTACGGTGCCAAGCAAACCAAAAATTTGTTTGGGACGCATGGGATCAAGGGTATTGGCAACGTCGACATTACACCCGAATTCGTCACGAGACTCGCGGCTGCTTATGCGTACTTACTTCAAGCAGGGAATAAAATCGCGCTCTCGGCTTGCTCGCATCCGTTTGCTCAACTGCTCAAGCATAGTATCATGACGAGTTTGTGCTCTTCCGGAATTGATACGGTCGATCTCGGCATGGGTAATTCACCCTTGATCAGGTACGGCGTGCGTTCGTTGGCTTGCAACGGCGGCATTCATATTTATCTGGCAGAGTCAGCGGATGATAAAGAGTTCGTCATTCAATTCATCGATCAAGCAGGCTTGCCGATTACCCGCGATATGGAGCGGAAAATAGAAAATGCCTACTGGCAAGAGACTTATGTTCGCAACCTTCATCGATTGGGAGCACTCCAAGTGGAGCATCAAGTACAAGAAGCCTATCTGCATGCGTTAGCCCAACGGCTCAAAGTCTCCTCGATCCAGCGCCAACGCTTCCACCTGCTAATCGATAGTGAGCAGCGGTTTCTTCCGACCTTTCTTGCGCCACTCTTTCATGCACTCGGAGTGACCGCACATTACGGCGCAATACAAGACGGCATCAGTAAAAAGGGAGCGGACTTGGGGGTTCGTTTCGATAAAAATGGCGAGCAATTTGCCTTGTTTACCGAGCACGGAGAAAAGCTCTCAACCGAGCAGATCATCGCTCTTCAGTTGTTGGCTTGCAGTGGTCAACACCAGCGCATTGGCCTTCCTGTGAGTGCACCTATCGAGCTGGAGCATCTGGCCCAGCTATTGCAAATCGAGGTCGTCCGCACCAAGGTATCACCACGCTCCATGATGGAGGTATCAGCCGAGGAACGTTTTCATCCCATGTTTGACGCGGTATATAGCCTGATGAGGATTCTTTCGTATCTCGCTTCTGAGGAAAAGCCGCTCAGCGTCCTGCTGGAGCTGTTGCCGGCATGCCATATGGAGAGAAAAACTGTGTTTTGCCCATGGGCAGCAAAAGGCAAAGTGATGCGCAGAGTCATGGAAGAAAACAAAGGCAAGCTGCTGGAGCTGGTGGACGGGATCAAGGTATATGATTCGAATGGCTGGGTGCTGATTTTACCTGATTCAGAGGATTCGCATGTAAAAGTGATTTCGCAAGGGGCGACTGCAGAGACCGCAGCTACGCTTGCCTCCTCGTATGCGAGGCGAATTGCCGAATATCAATAAACGGTTAAACAAAAGAGAGAGATCGACAGCCTAAAACGAAAAGGACGTGAAGGCATGCCGAGACCGCTCGTCGTCGGGAACGGGAAACTGCTGATTAATTTTGATGACAGGCTGCACATGCGAGATCTCTACTTTCCGTATGTAGGCCAGCTGAATCATGTCGGAGGACACTTTAGCAAGCTGGGGATATGGGTGCAAGGTCGCTTTTCCTGGCTGGATGAAGATGGCTGGAAGCGGAAGCTCGGGTACGGTCAGGAGTCTTTGGTGACAGATGTTCATGCGCATCATGAACATCTGGGCATCTCCCTGCAAATCGCAGATGGGGTGCACCAGCGTGACCCGATTTATTTGAAAAAGGTGTCCGTTCGCAACCATGCGAGTGAAGTACGGGAGGTCAGGCTGTTTTTCAATCATGATTTCAGCTTGAACGAGACGGAGGTAGGGGATACTGCCGTTTTTGATCCAATCCTTCGAACCATTTATCACTACAAGCGCAATGTGTACATCATGGCGAATGGAAAAACGGCTACGGGTGGAATCGATCAGTATAGCGCCGGAATCAAACGGTTCAATTATGCGGAGGGGACCTGGAGAGATGCAGAGGATGGTCTCTTGTCAGGCAATCCAATCGCGCAAGGCTCCGTCGATAGTACGATCTCCTTTTCCCTCGTCCTGCAGCCAAATGAAGAGGAGTCACTCTTTTACTGGATGTGCATTGGTGAGTCGTATGAGGATGTCAAAACATTGAACCAGTATGTACTCGAGAGTGATCCAGAGCGTTTGCTCAATCGGATCGCGGTGTATTGGCAGCGCTGGGTCAATAAAGAAGAGCGGGATTTCGCAGATCTACCATCAGAGGTCGTCAATCTGTACAAGACCAGCTTGTTACTCGTGCGCACGCAGATCGATCAGAATGGGGCCATTCTCGCTGCGAATGACTCGGATATTCTCCAATTCAATCGTGATCATTACAGCTACATGTGGCCCAGAGACGGTGCGCTGATTGCCAGTGCGATGGCAAAGGCAGGCTACACTGGAGTCGTCGCACCGTTTTTCAGATTTTGCGCGGATGCGCTGAACAAAGAAGGGTATTTACTGCACAAGTACAATCCAGATGGCTCCGTTGGCTCCAGCTGGCATCCCTATATCGTGGATGGAGATATTCAATTGCCGATTCAGGAGGATGAGACGGCGTTAGTACTGTACGCCCTTTGGGAGCAATACAAGAGCGGCAAGCAAATTGAAGATTGTCAGGCACTCTATCCCACGCTGGTTCGTCCGGCTGCACGCTTTTTGCTGGAGTATGTCCATCCAGAACTGCAATTGCCTAGACCGAGCTATGACCTATGGGAAGAGCGACGAGGAATTTTTACGTTTACCAGCGCCACAGTGTTTGCAGGCTTAATGGCTGCTGCACGTTTTGCCCAGCTGTTCGGGGATGATCGGCGCTATCAACGTTACGCAGAAGGGGCAGAGCGCATTCGGGGAGCAATGGAACAGCATTTGTACGACCCTGAGATCGGCCGTTTCTTGCGCGGTATTTATGTAAAAGCGGATGGGAAAATCGAGAAAGATTTCACAGTGGAGAGCAGCTTGTTTGCTTTGTTTGCGCTCGGTGTCTTCTCTGTAGATGATCCGAGAGTAGAGCGAACGATGGAAGCTGTCAAAAAAAGCTTGTGCGTAGATACCGAAATAGGTGGAATTGCCCGCTATCAAGGGGATTATTATTTCAAAAAATCACATGACACTGCAAAAGTACCAGGCAATCCATGGATCATCTGCACACTATGGGTGGCTGATTGGGAAATTGCCAAGGCAAAATCGATGGATGAACTCCAAGAACCTAAAAACAGACTGGCCTGGGTTGTACGTCATTCACTACAGAGCGGTGTACTATCTGAGCAGCTCGATCCGTATACAGGTGCTCCCGTATCAGTCGCACCGCTGACGTGGTCACATGCTACCTATGTCGCTACTGTTTTACGTTATTTGGAGAAGGTGAATGAGTTGCGGTAACGAAGGGAGAGATGAGGAGATGACAACGATCCGTTTCGGTACAGACGGTTGGCGTGACATTATCGCAGATGGCTTTACGGTTGCCAATGTCCGCATTGTCGCACAAGCCATCGCCAGCTATACCAAAGAAATCGGACAGCAGGAGCAGCCTGTTCTGGTAGGGCATGACACGCGCTTTTTGGGAAGACGATTTGCGGAAGAGATTGCTTCGGTTCTGGCAGCTAATGATATTCGAACCTATTTGGTGAATGAAGCAGCGCCAACACCTGCCGTAGCCTTTGGCGTGAAACATTTTGCTGCGAGTGGAGCGATCATGGTCACGGCGAGCCACAATCCGCCTGAATATAACGGCATCAAATACATTCCAGAGTATGCGGGACCTGCAACCCCTGCAATCACGCAAAAGCTGGAAGAGTGGATCAGCAAAACCAGCTTGATGGAGCCTATTCGTACGGTTGCCCTTGCGGAGGCAAAGGAACGAAAGCTGCTGCAAGTCATCGTCCTGCGCCCTCATTACGAAGCACATCTTAGACGGATGATCAATATGGACGTTTTGCGGAGCTCGTCCTTGTCTGTCGTCGTCGATGCCATGCATGGTGCGGGTATGGGCTATGTGAGTGGATTCTTGACTGAGGCCGGCGTGAAAAACGTTGGAATCAGAGAAGTTCCGGATGCGGCTTTTGGCGGAGAATTGCCGGAACCAAATGATAAACATCTGAGCTTGCTAAAAAAAGAAGTGGTACAGCGCCAAGCATCCCTTGGTCTTGCCAATGACGGTGATGCAGACCGTTTCGGAGTAGTAGACCGATACGGCCAGTACATCACGCCAAACGAAGCACTCGTCCTTTTGACCCATCATTTATTGAAAAATAGAGGCTTGACCGGACGGATTGTCAGGACGGTCGCGACCACCCATCTACTCGATCGGATGGCAACGCATTATGGTCTGGAACTGGTAGAGACGCCCGTCGGTTTCAAGTACGTGGGCGAGGAAATGCGCAAAGGTGACGTGCTTATTGGTGGAGAGGAAAGCGGGGGGGCCAGTATCCTCGGGCATATCCCGGAAAAGGATGGCGTACTCATCAATCTGTTGCTCGCCGAGATGTGCGCGTACGAAAACAAAGGAATCGACCAAATTCTAAGAGATGTATACGAGCAGTTTGGCGAACTGTTCCATGTACGGCTTGATATGAAATTGAACCAAAAAGAGCAATGGATACAGAAAATGATCACCACTCCACCTGCACTAATCGGTCCTTACCAGGTTTTAGATATTCAGCGTCTGGATGGGGTCAAGCTGTTGCTCGAGGAAGGACACTGGGTCTTGATCCGTCCGTCTGGTACGGAACCATTAGTGCGCATCTATTGTGAAGCGACAAATGCGACTGCTTTGCAGAAGCTACAGGATGCAATTCGCGAATGGTTTTTGGAGATTAATGTGTAAAGCGAAGGAGGAGAGCCTGCATGGAGGTGCGAGGCTCTCCTTTTTTGGGTAAGGGCAAAGTCTGTTATGGGGCTGCGGTGGGGAGAAGAATATTTCCAGACTAGGCTCCGTGCTCCGTCTCACGGGGAAGTGTGGACTGCCCGCTCCGAAGGGATTCGCGGGGAAACGCAAAAGAGGTAGCCGCTTCGTCGTGTGGGCACGTTGCGTTTCTTTTGCCCGCTCATCCCTTCTCCGCTCGGTAGGACTCCACAAGTCGCTACGTCTGGAAATATTCTTCTCTGACGTAACAGTTCACGTTCTTCAATCTATTAAGGCTTAATAAAATCGGATAGCACGGAAAGCTCGTAGAGGAAACAGGAGAAATAAGCGAAGATCTTAGGGACACCGACCGAGACGCAATGCAAAAAGCGAAACACGCTCTTAAGCGGCCACCTCTGAAAAACATCCTGAAAGTACCACTTTGGCCGCGGTTTCGCTTTTTGCATGGAGTCGTGCAGTCAATCCCGCAGGGGGTGGCCCTAGAATCTGAGCGTTTTCTCCTGTTTCCTCCCCACCACGACCCAACTTTTGCCTCCTGTTATGTGGCTGCGGTGAAGAGAAGAATATTTCCAGACTAGGCTCAGTGCTCCGTCTCACGGAGAAGTGTGGACTGCCCGCTCCGAAGGGATTCGCGGGGAAACGCAAAAGAGGTAGCCGCTACGTCGCACGGGCACGTTGCGTTTCTTTTGCCCGCTCATCCCTTCTCCGCTCGGTAGGACTCCACAAGTCGCTACGTCTGGAAATATTCTTCTCTGTCGTGACTGATTACGTTCTTCAATCTTTCAAGGCTTTAAAAAATGGGCGAACACGGAAAGCTTGTAGAGGAAACAGGAGAAATAAGCGAAGATCTTAGGGACACCGACCGAGACGCAATGCAAAAAGCGAAACACGCCCTTAAGCGGCCACCTCTGAAAAACATCCTGAAAGTACCACTTTGGCCGCGGTTTCGCTTTTTGCATGGAGTCGTGCAGTCAAACCCACAGGGGGTGGCCCTAGAATCTGAGCGTTTTCTCCTGTTTCCTCCCACCACAACAGCAACGTCCAAGAAGTTTTTTCTTATGAATCAGATAGAATAATTCGTTATACACTACATAAAACAGGTGCTATTGGTGGACATTCAGTACCCATTTACCAAATCAAAAAAATGAGGTATTCTTGTCCATATGCAATCCTTTCATTGGAATCGGACAGGACTTCCTGGCCCCACCAGTGCAAAGGATTTTTTGCCCCTTATAGGAAGTGTCTGAATGATCGTAGTAGATCAATCTTCATTAATTTTGCTTTAATGTAGTTCGAAGTCGGTAACTGATGAGAGATGATGAGAAACGATGCGGATCAATCAAGATATATTGCAAGCTTTTTTACAGGAAGTACAAGTGGAGTCTCAGTCGCCAGATGATCCAGTCGTGGTTCATCATACGCCGTACCCGTGGGAGTTGGTCGGTACCGGCAACTATGCAGCTGTATTTGCCCATCCTGACTATCCGAAGGTAGTGATCAAGCTGTACGCGCCTGGAAGGCCGGGAGCGGAACAAGAAATCGAAGTCTACCGGAAGCTAGGGGAGACTCGTTCCTTTCCGTTCTGCTATGATTATGGGGAAGGCTACCTGGTCATTACTCGCATGAACGGCATCTCCTTGTTTGATTGTGTTCGTTTTGGCATCCCTATTCCTCCGCAGGTAATAGAAGACGTGGAGGATGCGCTGGAGGAAGCACGCAGGAAGGGATTGTTTCCCCATGATGTCCACGGTAAAAATGTACTAATGGATCGGGGACGAGGATATCTGATTGACGTATCGGATTATTATATCAATGATACTGACACAAAATGGCGTGATTTACGCAAGGCGTATTACAAGGTGTATCTGCCATTTATCAAGGATCGTGGATGGAAAATTCCCTTGTGGATGCTTGAAGTTGTACGCAAAGGCTATCGACTGTATAAAAAAGGAAAACGCTTGTTCACTTAGACTGTCTCTGGTAAAATGATCATTTGACATTGTGTTTGTACAGATGCTGGTCGAAGCAGAATAAGGAGGACATTCCATTGTTGTACTATCTCATTGCGGCAGTAATTATTGCGCTTGATCAGTTCACCAAGTATTTAGTCGTGAAGTATATGGAACTGGGAGAATCGATTCCTTTAATCGCGGACGTCTTTCATCTTACTTCCCATCGAAACATGGGAGCGGCGTTTGGAATCCTGCAAAATCGACGTTGGTTTTTTATTGTGATTACGACTGTGGTTGTGATTGGGATTATCATTTCCTTGATTCGCTTAGGTAAAAGCCAACCACGTGCTTCGCTGGCACTGTCATTGGTTCTAGGTGGAGCGATCGGGAATTTCATTGATCGTGTGATGACTGGTCAAGTCGTCGATTTTCTCGATTTTACTTTGATTAACTTCCCGATCTTTAACGTGGCAGATATGGCCATCACGATTGGCGTGGGGATTTTGCTTCTGGATGTTTTTCTGGATGGGAAGAAAAACGGATAGTCATGAGAATAATAGTAGGAAAGCTCGGATAGGTGGAGAACATACATGAATGACACGCAATTGTTTGAACGTTACGATTGGACGGTAGAGCCAGCGGACACGAGCGAGCGTATCGACAAGTTCATTACGCTACAAAATGAAGATTGGTCCCGCTCGCAGGTGCAGGCTTGGGTGAAGGAAGGCCGCGTTACCGTAAACGGAGAGCCGATTAAAAACAACTACAAGCTGCAAGCAGAAGATGAAGTGACCTTACGGGTTCCGCCGCCAAAGGAAATGGCGATCCAGCCGGAGGAGATGCCACTCGAGATCGTCTACGAGGATAGCGACATCGTAGTAGTGAACAAACCACGTGGCCTCGTCGTGCATCCTGCTCCTGGTCATTACAGTGGGACACTCGTGAATGGGCTTCTGGCACATTGCAAAGATTTATCCGGGATCAATGGCGTACTGCGGCCGGGAATTGTCCATCGCATTGACAAGGATACATCAGGACTGTTGATGGTAGCCAAAAACGACAAGGCGCATATGGGGTTGGCCGAACAATTGAAAGCACATACGGTCAATCGGAAGTACGTTGCGATTGTTCACGGAGTAATCCCGCACGAGATGGGAACGATTGAGGCACCGATCGGACGCGATCCGAAAAATCGTCAGCAAATGGCGGTCGTTTTCGAAAACAGCAAGCCTGCTGTCACGCATTTTATCGTGCTGGAACGCTTCAAGGAGCACACGTTGGTTGAATTGAAGCTCGAAACAGGGCGGACACATCAAATTCGCGTACACATGAAGTATATTGGGTACCCGCTTGCAGGCGATCCGAAATACGGTCCGAAAAATACGCTTGAGCTCGAAGGACAAGCTCTGCATGCGAAAACGTTGGGCTTCATCCATCCACGTACAGGGGAGCAGCTCGAATTCGAGGCGCCACTGCCGCAGGAGTTGCTTGATGTCATGCATTTTCTCAGACAAGCGTAAGGAACAGGAGGAACAGCCGTGCTAAAAAGATTGGCGCATGTGACGCTGTACGTTCACGATTGTGAGGAAGCATTGCGGTTTTACACGGAAAAGCTCGGTTTCGAAAAACGCATGGATTCACGCATGGACGATGGCTCTCGCTGGCTCACAGTCGGAATTCCCGGGCAGGAAGTAGAGATTGTTCTTCATGACCCTACTCATTGGCATCGGGAAGAAGTCGCACAGGAGATGCTTAGTCAGGTCGGCAAAAATCCGATGTGGGTTTGGGAGACGGATGACTTTGGGGCCACGTACGAGACACTGCGCCAGCGCGGCGTAAAGTTCCTGAGTGAGCCAAATGAAGTCATGTACGGCATAGAGGTTGTTTTTGAGGACTTGTATGGCAATCGCTTTTTGTTGTTGCAGCCACTCTTCATGTGACACTTACATAATGGCAGTTAGATTGGAAAACGCTAGTAGAGAGCTTATCACTTTCTTCTGGCGTTTTTTTATAACTCGACAAGAAGGGTAAGGAGTGTATGCCTGTGAACGGAAGATGGAGGAAGCTGATCAGTTGTTTCGTACTTTTGGTTGTACTCGTCACAGCAAACGGACAAACAGGAGCGGCAGCCCAAAGCCAAGCGCCAGAGCGTGTGAACAAGGAAATAAGCGTGCCAGCGAAAATTGCCTTTACGAGTAACCAGCATTTGTTTGTGGTAGATGGACAGGATACATCCGGAAAGGTAAAGCAAATCACCAATGATGGCTTGGCGGAGATCGTTGGCTGGTCACCAGATGGCAAATGGCTGCTTTTTATCAAATATAAAGGCAACAACAATTACTCGACGCCGGGTTATTTGTGGTTGATGCGTGCGGATGGCGGCAAAGTCATGCAGGTCGACCAGAGACCTGTTTATGAAAAGCCAAAATGGTCGCCGAAAGCAAACAAGTTCGTGTACACCGTGAATATCGGCAGCAATGAAGAGCCGAGATTGCGCATGATTGTCAAAGACATCCATGATGATGGGACACTAGCTTTGCAAAGCACAACCAAAGCAGATTTCGCAGATTTTGCCTGGATGCCAAATGGTGAGAATATGCTAGTCTCGCTTCCTGCTGAAAAAAATAAGCCGATGACCTTGGCCTTGCGCACACTTGCTGGAAAGCCGCTCGCTGCCTACCCGATTGCAGAACCGCCAAAGGTCGAAGAAGGCATCTACCCGTGGGCAGCGACAGGCTTGAAGGTATCCCCGGATGGTAAATCTGTCGCCTATTTCGTACGGTATAACTCCGCTTCCTTGTCCGCAGACGGTGTACCGATTCAACTGTTTGATTTGACGCAGCCTGATCAAAAGCCAAAAGATCTCGGTACGGGCCTGGCGTACCCTGACTGGCTAGCTTGGACGCCAGATAGTGAACAGCTAGCTTTTATCGACGGCACTGACCGGATAGCAACGACGAACAAGCAGTTGAAGCTGGCAGATCGAGAAGGAAAGGTCCAGACGATAAGTCCAGGTCCTGTCGTGGTAGATACCAATCCGGTCTGGATTCCAAAAGCCCCGTACACGCTGCTTTTCACCAGGGGAGAGGCTAAGCCATATTCATACGACCCCAAAAAGGTCATGGTGCCGGGGCAGGGCATTTGGCAGCGCTTTGCAGATGGAGCTGAGCAGCAGGTGACAAAAGGAGAGGAGAATACGGCAGACTACTATCCTGCGCCATCACCGGATGGGAAACAGCTCCTTTTCTTGCGTTTGGACCGAGCAGAGCATGGCTCCCTGAACATCCAAGGGATTGGACAGAATGCGGACACACAAATAGAGCTGATTACAGGCATCACGGGAGACATCGGTTACTACGCCAATTATTTGCCACCGTGGGTTAGCGTCTATTGGGAATAGTTAGACTTTTTCAGCCTGCATTGACACCCGTCCTGAATCGTGACATAATTCTACATGACGAATGGAACCTTTAAATCCAGTCCAGTGAGGCTGGCAAGGGCACGGAATGATAAACAGGCGGGACTCTTGGTCCGGTCAGTTTATCCGAGGGCTTCTTGTCTCCTGACAAGGAGCCTTTTTTCGTAAGGTCCACTGTTCCCGTCGAGAAGGGGGATATTGAGATGATCAACAAAAGCGTTATTATGGATGAAGCGGCGATCCGCCGCGCGCTCACTCGAATCGCACATGAAATTATCGAGCGAAACAAAGGCGTCGAGGATCTCATTATCGTGGGCATCAAGACCAGAGGGATTTACCTCGCGCAACGACTCGTGGAAAGAATTGAAATGATTGAGAATGTGAAAGTCCCAGTCGGTGAGCTGGACATTACGTTCTATCGTGACGATCTTCAGCACAAGTCAGAAGATGCGATTCTGCAAGGCTCTCAGCTTCCAGATCAAATCACTGGCAAGACGGTGATTCTGGTGGACGATGTGCTCTACACAGGAAGAACAGTGCGCGCAGCTCTGGATGCACTGATCGATAACGGACGCCCACGCATGATCCAGCTGGCTGTCCTGGTAGACCGCGGTCATCGCGAGCTGCCAATTCGCCCTGATTTTGTCGGAAAGAACCTCCCAACTGCCCGAACGGAAATTGTCGATGTACAATTGGCAGAAGTGGACGTGATGGACATCGTGTCTATCCGACAGTTACTGTAAATCAAATACTCCTCTTTAAAAACGATCCCGTGAGGTCGGCAAGAGGCAACAGACTTCCCATGCCTATGGAGAAGCCAGCCTCTTTGTGTCCACACAAAGAGGCTTTTTGTTTGGAAGTAAGGCAAAAAACAGGGGGAAATAAGGGCATGAGCCAAAAAAATTATATCGACGTACACGAAACACCACATATTTCAAAACTGCTGCCACTGAGTATTCAACACTTGTTCGCGATGTTTGGCTCGACAGTGCTGGTACCGATTCTGACTGGGTTGGACGTTGCAACAGCTCTCTTGGCGAGCGGGATCGGAACGCTCTTGTTCCTGTGGATCACGAAAGGCAAGCTACCGAACTACCTCGGCTCTTCCTTCGCCTTCATCGGTCCGATTATCGTCGTGAGTCAGTCGCACGGTGTAGGCACGGCGCTCTTGGGTTGCTTCCTCTCGGGGATCGTGTACATTATCGTCGCCGGGATCGTGAAGAAAGCAGGGGTTAGATGGCTGGATCGGGTACTGCCGCCAGTGGTCATCGCATCCGTTATCGTCGTGATTGGACTTAGCCTCGCGGGTGTTGCGGTAGACATGGCAACTAAAGTAACGGTGGATGGTCAATCGCAAATGTCACTGACCTCCATTGAAATCTCACTCGTCACCATGGTTGTAACAGTTATTGCAGCAGTCATGCTGCGCGGATTCTTTGGTCTTATCCCGATCTTGATTGGTATGATTTCCGGTTATGTATACACGCTGCTGCGTCACCCTGATCTGATTCATTTTGAAACGGTAACAAAAGCACCTTGGATCGTAAGCTTCCAAGAAATGTTCACTACTCACTTCAAGTTCGCAGAAGTAACGAGCGCCATGGCTGATCCGAGCGCGTGGATTGCAGCACTTGTTATCGCACCAGTTGCATTCGTCACACTGGCAGAGCATCTTGGTCACTTATTGGTAACGAGCAAGGTCATGGATCGTGATCTGATGAAAGACCCAGGTCTGCATCGTAGCTTGTTTGGAGACGGGGTTGCGACCTCATTGGCTGCCATCATGGGTGGTCCGCCAGCAACAACTTACGGGGAAAACATCGGGGTCCTTGCAATTACAAAGGTGTACAGCCGAGTCGTAATCGGATTGGCAGCAGTTCTCGCGATCGTCTTCTCCTTCGCGGGCAAGATCAGCGCTTTCTTGATGACAATCCCTACTCCAGTGCTTGGCGGCGTGTCCATCATCCTGTTCGGTATCATTGCAGCACAAGGCTTGCGGATGTACGTGGAGCACAAAGTAAATTTCGCAGACAAACGCAACATGATTCTCGCTGCTGTGATCCTTGTTACGGGAATCGGCGGTTACAAAATCAGCTTTGCTGGTACAGGCATCCCCTTCCTGAGCGATATAACAATCGACAACATCGCACTCTCTACCTTCCTGGGAATCATTCTTCACTTGATCCTGCCAGGCAAAGCATCTGCGATGGGGGAAGCGCATCTCGAAGAACAAAAACAAATAGCCTAAACGTTCCCAATCCTTTAAATCCAGTCCCGAGAGGCTGGCAAGGCATAGAACGCTGTTTTGGCTGCCCGAAAAGGCAACATCTCAGCTTCTTGTCTCGCTTGCTTCCTTCCATGCAAAGCGATGCCAAGAAGCTTTTTTAATGAAAAAAGAACCGGAGGGATTCATGATGAACAACCTAGCGCACCTGATTGGCCTAAAAGATTTATCGAAAGAACAGATCATTCGGCTCCTCGAGCGTGCAGAGTACTGGGCAGCAAGACCAACTGAGCAAGCCGATATCCTGCGCGGTCGGTTTGTCGCGAATCTGTTCTTCGAGGCCAGCACCAGAACCCGCTTCTCATTCGAAGTAGCACAGAAGAGATTAGGTGCACATGTCTTGAACTTCATTCCGGAAACCTCCTCCACAGTAAAAGGCGAGACCGTCTATGACACGATCCGCACCTTGGAAGCCATGGGCGTGGAAGCAGCGGTCATTCGCACCAAAAAAGAAGGGCTGCTGCAGGAGCTGGCAGAGAGTGTAGACCTGAAGCTGATCAATGCGGGAGACGGAACGAATGAACATCCGACCCAGTGCCTGCTCGATCTACTTACTATGAAAAAACAGTTTGGCAAGCTCTCCGGTCTCACGGTAGCGATCATCGGAGACTTGCGCCACAGTCGCGTGCTTGGTTCTCACCTTCATGCACTGCCAAAGCTCGGCGTGAATCTCCTGCTCGCAGGCCCGGCAACGATGATGCCAACGGATATCCCGCAAGGTGTCAAAATCGTGGGGATGGAAGAAGCCGTTCAAACAGCAGATGTGGTGATGATGCTTCGGGTTCAACTGGAGCGTCACGCGGAATCCCTCTATTTATCGAAGGAAGAGTTCCACAAAGCTTACGGACTCACGCTGGACCGAGCCAAAATGATGAAGGCAGGCGCAGTCATCATGCATCCGGCTCCCGTCAATCGTGGAGTAGAGATTCATACGGATCTGGTAGAATGCGAAACATCCTTAATTCAAACCCAGGTGACCAACGGAGTCGCAGCAAGAATGGCAGTTCTAGAAACTCTTTTGAAAGGGAGCGAAATGACATGGGAATCATCCTTGGCAACGGCAACGTACTAAATCAGGTGGGGGAACTCACCCCGATGGAAATATTGGTGGAAAAGGGAAGAATCACAGCGATGGGGGAAACACTCGATCGCGAGGGACATGATTGGATCGATTGCCACGGCGGCATGATTAGCGCGGGTCTCATCGATGTCCACGTACATCTGCGCGAGCCAGGCTTTGAACATAAAGAAACGATTGAAACAGGAGCAAAAGCAGCCGTACAAGGCGGATTTACAACAGTAGCATGCATGCCAAACACACGCCCATCCATCGACAGTGTCGAGACAGTGACCTACATTTTAGACAAAGCGAGCGAGGCTGGAATGGCGCGCGTGATTCCGTATGGAGCGATTACGGTTCGCCAATTAGGAAAAGAGCTGACGGATTTCGCTGGGTTAAAAGAAGCGGGGATCTTTGCTCTGACAGATGACGGTGTGGGTGTACAATCAACAGCGATGATGAAGAAGGCTATGCAAAAAGCAGCAGAGCTCGGCATCTCCATCGTAGCTCATTGCGAGGACGAGGACCTGTTGATCCCGGGAGCGGCGTTACATGACGGGGTTGTAGCAGCAAGGCACGGACTCCCAGGAATTCCTTCTGAATCAGAGTCCATCCACGTAGGCCGCGACATTTTGCTGGCTGAACAGACGGGTGTACACTATCACGTATGCCATATTAGCGCGAAAGAGTCGGTACGTCTGGTACGTGACGGTAAAAGAGCGGGCGTAAACGTAACATGCGAAGTCAGCCCGCATCACCTGCTCTTGTGTGACGAGGATATCCCGGACAATCTGGATACGAACTGGAAAATGAACCCACCGCTTCGCTCCCGCGAGGATCGCGCAGCACTGATTGCGGGTTTGAAAGACGGCACGATTGATATGATCGCGACAGACCATGCACCTCACACGCAAGAGGAAAAAGCAAACGGGATTAACCGTGCACCATTCGGAATCGTCGGACTGGAAACAGCATTCCCGCTACTCTATACAAACCTCGTGCAAACCGGAGAACTGACTTTGAAAAAACTGGTTGAGCTGTTGACCGTGAAGCCGGCAGAAGCATTCAAGCTGCCATACGGACGTCTGGAAGTAGGCGCACCTGCAGACCTGACTGTGATTGATCTGGAAACGGAAAAAACAATTGATCCGAGCACATTCGCAAGTAAAGGAATCAACACACCGTTTACTGGTTGGGCGTGCAAAGGCTGGCCGACCCTGACGTTAGTAGATGGCAAGATCGTATATCAAAACGTGTAAAAACACCCTACAGATAAGAGATAAGCTTTTACACGACCATGGAGGAGGAGCATAAATGCGTGCAAGATTGATCTTGGAAGACGGAACAGAATTTATCGGGACGGCATTTGGAGCGACAAAGGAGTCTTATGGGGAAGTGGTTTTCAACACAGGACTGACTGGCTATCAGGAGGTTCTGTCCGACCCATCCTACTGCGGACAGATCGTCACCATGACATACCCGCTGATCGGAAATTACGGGATCAATCGAGACGACTTTGAAGCGGTTCGTCCATACATTCACGGCTTCGTTGTTCGTGAGCATTGTGAGGCACCGAGCAACTGGCGCAACACGAATACACTTGATGAATTGCTGAAAACATACGACATCCCGGGTATTGCGGGAATCGACACGCGGATGCTGACGAGAAAAATCCGCTATCATGGCACCCTGAAGGGCATGATTACGACCAGTGAAGCCCCGTTGGCTGAATTGGTTGCAGCTCTGAACGGCACGACTTTGATGACAGATCAAGTATCCCGCGTCTCTACGAAAAGCGTATTCAGCTGCCCTGGTACAGGTCATCGGGTAGTTCTGGTAGACTTTGGCGCCAAGCATGGAATTTTGCGCGAGCTTACTAAACGTAATTGCGACGTAGTCGTGGTACCTTACAACGTGACGGCAGAAGAAATTCGCCGCATTCAACCGGACGGCATTCTCTTGTCCAACGGCCCTGGGGACCCGAAGGATGTACCGCAAGCCGTAGAGATGATTCGCGAAATCTTGGGTGAATATCCGCTGTTCGGAATTTGCCTCGGTCACCAGCTGTTCGCACTCGCATCTGGCGCTGACACGACGAAAATGAAATTCGGACACCGCGGCGGCAACCATCCGGTAAAAGAGCTGCCAACCGGCCGCACATATATCACATCCCAGAACCACAGCTATGCAGTCAAGGAAGACTCACTGGCAGGAACGGAACTGGAAATTACACATATTGCACTCAATGACGGCACAGTCGAAGGCGTACGTCATACAGCGAAGAACGCATTCTCAGTACAGTACCATCCAGAAGCAGCTCCAGGTCCGTATGATTCCGGCTACCTGTTCGACCAATTTCTTGCGATGATGGAAACCGCTAAGGAGGAAAAAACTCATGCCAAAACACGCTAATCTGAAAAAAATCCTCGTAATAGGCTCTGGACCAATCGTCATCGGGCAGGCTGCAGAATTTGACTATGCGGGCACGCAAGCATGCGAAGCGTTAAAAGAAGAGGGCATGGAGGTAGTGCTGATCAACTCCAACCCGGCAACCATCATGACTGATACAAACATGGCTGATAAAGTGTATATCGAGCCAATCACACCTGAATTCGTAGCGCGTGTTATTCGCCAAGAGAAGCCGGATGGCCTTCTGCCTACACTCGGAGGTCAAACAGGCTTGAACATGGCTGTTGCCCTCGCAGAAGCGGGCGTTCTGGAACAAGAAAATGTGAAGCTGCTCGGCACCAAGCTGGAATCGATCAAGCAAGCAGAAGACCGCGACCTGTTCCGCTCTCTCATGAACGAGCTGGGCGAGCCGGTTCCAGAATCCGTCATCGTGAGCACGGTAGAAGAAGCAGTTGATTTTGCAAATGAAATCGGCTACCCAATCATCGTTCGTCCTGCCTACACCTTGGGTGGTACAGGCGGCGGAATTTGTGATGATGAAGAAACCCTCCGCGAGATCGTCGCAAGCGGATTGAAATACTCCCCCATTACCCAATGCTTGATCGAGAAAAGCATTGCCGGAATGAAAGAAATTGAGTACGAAGTCATGCGCGATGCCAACGACAACTGCATCGTGGTCTGCAACATGGAAAACATCGACCCAGTCGGCGTGCATACGGGTGACTCCATCGTAGTGGCACCTAGCCAAACATTGGCTGATCGCGAATATCAAATGCTGCGCACGTCCGCACTAAACATCATCCGTGCGCTCGGTATCGAGGGTGGCTGCAACGTACAATACGCACTCGACCCGCATAGCTTCCAATACTACGTGATTGAAGTGAACCCGCGTGTGAGCCGTTCTTCCGCACTGGCTTCCAAGGCGACAGGCTATCCAATCGCAAAAATGGCAGCCAAAATCGCAATTGGCTACACACTCGATGAGCTGAAAAACCCGGTGACAGGCCAAACGTACGCATGCTTTGAGCCTACACTCGATTACATCGTCAGCAAAATCCCACGCTGGCCGTTCGACAAGTTCCAATCCGCCAACCGCAAGCTCGGTACGCAAATGAAAGCGACAGGCGAAGTCATGGCGATCGGGCGGACTTTTGAAGAATCGATCATGAAAGCGATCCGTTCCCTCGAAATCGGCAGCTACCATATCGAGATCAAAGATGCAGATCAAATTAACGACGAAGAGCTGCGTACACGTTTGGTACATGCAGATGACGAACGCCTCTTCCTTTTGGCAGAAGCACTGCGTCGCGGTTGGACGATTGCGCAACTGCACGACCTGACCAAGATCGATCTGTTCTTCCTGCACAAGTTCCATAAAATGATTGCCTTTGAAGCGGAACTGGCAAAAGGCTTGACGAGCGAAAAGCTGTACGAAGCAAAACGCATGGGCTTCACGGACCGCAAAATTGCCGAGCTGTGCGGTGAGACAGAAGAAGCGGTACACGCAATGCGCAAGGAAAAAGGCTTTGTACCTGTATATAAAATGGTAGATACTTGCGCGGCAGAATTCGAAGCGCAAACACCGTACTACTACTCCGCGTATGAAGTGGAAGACGAGCGCATCGAGACGGGCAAAAAACGTGTGGTTGTGCTGGGCTCCGGACCAATCCGTATCGGTCAAGGTATCGAGTTTGACTATGCGACTGTCCATGCAGTATGGGCACTGAGAGAAGCTGGATATGAGGCTGTCATTATCAACAACAACCCGGAGACCGTTTCTACAGACTTCAATACTTCTGATCGCCTGTACTTCGAACCGCTGTACATCGAAGACGTCATGAACATTCTCGATGTGGAAAAACCAGAAGGTGTCATCGTACAATTCGGTGGGCAAACCGCGATCAACCTGGCTGACAAGCTGGCTGCACGTGGAATCAAAATCTTGGGTACGAGTCTGGAAAATATCGATGCAGCGGAAAACCGCGAGAAGTTCGAAGCATTGCTGCGCGAGCTGGACATCGCTCAACCACCAGGCAAAACAGTTACTTCTGTCGAGCAGGCAGTTGTAGCAGCAGAGGGGCTTGGCTTCCCTGTCCTGGTTCGCCCATCCTACGTACTTGGCGGACGTGCGATGGAAATCGTCTACAATCAATCCGAACTGTTGGAGTACATGGAAAAAGCGGTGAAGGTAAACCCTGATCACCCTGTACTGGTAGACCGTTACATGGTCGGGGTAGAAGCAGAAGTGGATGCAATCTGCGATGGCGAAAACGTCCTGATCCCGGGAATCATGGAGCACATCGAACGCGCAGGGGTTCACTCCGGTGACTCTATCGCGGTATATCCGCCGCAATCCTTGTCCCAAGCGATCAAGGACGAGCTGATCGACATGACCACGAAGCTCGCGCGTGCTCTGCAAATCAAAGGCTTGCTCAACATCCAGTTCGTCATCTACAAAGATCGCCCATACGTCATCGAGGTCAATCCGCGTTCGTCCCGTACGGTGCCGTTTCTCTCCAAAGTAACGGGTATTCCAATGGCGAACATCGCAACGAAAGCGATTCTGGGTCACTCGATCATCGAACAAGGCTTTACACCAGGCTACCATCCAGAAGAGTCGATGGTTTCCGTCAAAGTACCAGTCTTCTCCTTTGCGAAGCTGCGTCGCGTGGATATTACACTCGGCCCTGAAATGAAATCGACCGGAGAAGTCATGGGACGCGAGAGCACGCTGGCAAAAGCGTTGTACAAAGGCTTGGTCGCTGCGGGCATGAATATCCCGACACAAGGCACCTTGCTCGTAACTGTGGCTGATAAAGACAAGGAAGAAGCGCTGGACATCGTAAAACGCTTCCGCCACCTCGGCTTCAAGCTGATGGCGACCGCAGGCACAGCCGATTATCTGGAACAAGCGGGACTGCAAGTGACTCGGGTAAGCAAGCTGTCCGAGGGCACACCAAATCTGTTGGATGTCATCCATACAGGAGAAGCGAACATCGTACTCAATACACTGACAAAAGGCAAAACGCCACAACGCGACGGCTTCCGCATCCGTCGGGAAGCAGTAGAAAACGGAGCAGTCTGCCTGACATCTCTGGATACAGCTTCGGCTCTCCTGCACGTACTGGAGACGATCACATTCTCTACGGAAGCGATGCCAGCCCAGCGTGCTGGTGCAAAAGTGGCAGTAACCGTATAAATAA
Organism: Brevibacillus jepli; assembly: GCF_047229145.1. NCBI lineage: Bacteria > Bacillati > Bacillota > Bacilli > Caryophanales > Paenibacillaceae > Brevibacillus > Brevibacillus jepli. The sequence goes on along the minus strand of NZ_JBFEFW010000017.1, from coordinate 46,063 downwards.
ACCTGAGTAAAGAATAGGGGAGAGCAGTGTGCAACAACAACTAACCGATATTCGCGAACGCATGATTGTTGCGCTCGACTTTTCCACACTGGATGAAGTCAAGAAGTGCATCGAGCCCCTGCAAGGACATATTCGCTACGTAAAAGTAGGGATGGAGCTAGCTTACGCAGAAGGGCCAGCAATCGTTTCCTTCTTGAAGGAAAAGGGACTCAAGGTGTTTCTGGATTTGAAGGTGCACGATATTCCCAATACGGCCAAAGGCGCAATGAAAAGCCTGGCACGTCTCGGAGCTGACATGGTAAACGTCCATGCAGCTGGTGGCGTAGCGATGATGGCAGCAGCGAGAGAAGGCTTGGAGCAAGGGACAGCGGCAGGTGCTGCTCGTCCCCTCCTGATTGGCGTTACGATGCTGACATCTACTGGTTTGCAAACGATGAATCAAGAATTGGCGATTCCAGGTGCGGTAGAAGATGTTGTCGTACATTATGCAATGATGACCAAGCAAGCTGGCTTGGACGGGGTAGTTGCTTCTCCACTAGAAGTACCGATGATCAAAAAGGCCGCTGGAGATGCATTCGTAACGGTGACTCCGGGGATTCGACCACTGGGAGCGGATCAAGGCGATCAGACGCGTATCACCACACCGGAACAGGCTTTCCGCTTGGGCAGTGACTACCTCGTGATTGGACGTGCGATCACAGGAGCCAAAGATCCGGTAGGTATCTGGCAAAGCATCGTCGCAGCAGTGGAAGCAGATCGTTCATAAAGAATCCAGCTGGAGGGAATGAAGAGAAATGACGACAGAGACAACGGCTAAAAATATAGCAGCAAATCTTCTCGAAATCGGAGCAGTCCATCTGCGACCGGAGCAACCTTTTACATGGACGTCCGGGATCAAATCACCGATCTACTGCGACAACCGGATCACGATGTCCTATCCGCATGTGCGTCGTGCCATTGCAAGAGCATTTGCTGATTTGATCAAGAAGCAGTACCCAGATGCTCAAGTCGTGGCTGGAACAGCGACTGCTGGTATTCCCCACGCTGCCTGGGTAGCAGAGCTGCTTGATCTGCCTATGATTTACGTACGGGATAAGGCAAAAGGCCACGGTCGCCAAAATCAGATCGAAGGCGCACTAGCTGCTGGTCAAAAGGTAGTCGTGATTGAAGACCTGATTTCCACAGGAGGCAGCTCCTTGAAAGCAGCGCAAGCGGTGCTGGCTGAGGGTGGAGAGGTGCTCGGGGTAGCAGCTATTTTCAGCTATCAATTCCCGGATGCCCAAGCCCTGTTCGAGGAGGCTGGCATTCCTTGCTCCACGATTTCGAATTACACGGCACTTTTGGAAGCGGCAGCTGAGCAAGGTGTGATCACCGCAGATCAGGAAAAAGTACTGGGCGAATGGCGGAAGTCACCGCGTACATTTTTTGAATAATAAGCGATAAAGGTAGGAGAGTAGGGCGGCGTTTGTGCCATCCTACTCTTTTTTCGTTTCTTCGCGAATCACAATCTTGACCCCTTCGGATTGATAGAACTGAAATATTTCTTCGGCGCTCATTTTGAATGGAACCAAATCCTCTGGAAAATGAATACCCGGCGTTATTGTTGCATCTTCGTTTTGAGCAATGATTTTTTGTGCCTGAATAGCAGCACCTAGTGCCGTCAAGTGTGTCTGTCCGTTTGGATCGGTTATCTCAATTTGACGATTTACGATTGTCCCTTGTTGATCACGGCCTTGGATTTGAATGACAACATGGTGAGGAGATCCTGTGCCAGGATTGTACAATATTTTTTGCCGTGTACCCTTGCCCAGCAGGTTCCATATCCGGCTTTTTACCAATGAAACGAGTGCAAAAGTAGACAGCTTACTATCGAATGCGATGCGAAAATCAGCGGCTATGACATTTGGCGCTTTCACAACGTCATTACACACTCCGTTAATAAACTTAATCATTTAAACCGAAGTATTTTTGTTTTTCCTTATTTATGCAAGTCATAAAAATGTTGATCTATTAGGGTGCAAAAGAGAGAAAAAGCGAATGGACAGATGCAATGGAAAAGAAAAGTAGGGAATAGTAAGTGGGGTTACAAAAAAATCAAAGGAAGGTGCGTATACATGATCCAGGGAAATGGGAGCTTGAGCTCCCTCTTGAAAACAGGGAAAGTAAAGAAATTCATAGGTGCTGCATTTTTATCTGTCACACTCATGTTTGCTATTCCAAATGCGGGACTGGCAGTGGGCAAAGGTGCACACGGGCCAGACATTTATGTAATTCAGGGGATGCTGAAATCATTAGGCAGTTATTCGGGTCAAATCAACGGATACTACGATGATGTAACCGTGCGCGGTGTAAAGCATTATCAGAAAAAACACGGCTTGCCAGTTACAGGCTCTGTAGATAATCGCACATTCCAAAGCATTGTGTATTCTTATGATAGCATCAAAACAGGGAAAGGCGGCCACAGAGGCGGAAAAGGTCACGGAGGCGGAGCGGGTCAAGGTGGCGGAGCGGGTCAAGGTGGCGGCAAAGGCTTCGGTGGCGGCCAAGGAGGCGGAGCAGGCCAAGGCGGAGGCAAAGGCTTCGGTGGCGGCCAAGGAGGCGGAGCAGGCCAGGGTGGTGGCTTCGGCGGCGGAGCAGGTCAAGGCGGTGGAAAAGGCTTCGGCGGTGGAACTGGTGAAGGCCAAGGCGGAGGCAAAGGCTTCGATGGCAGAGCTGGTGAAGGCGAAGGCAGAGGCAAAGGCTTCGACGGCAGGGCTGGTGAAGGCGAAGGCAGAGGCAAAGGCTTCGATGGCAGAGCTGGTGAAGGCGAAGGCAGAGGCAAAGGCTTCGACGGCAGAGCTGGTGAAGGCGAAGGCAGAGGCAAAGGCTTCGACGGCAGAGCTGGTGAAGGTGAAGGCAGAGGCAAAGGCTTCGACGGCAGAGCTGGTGAAGGCAAAGGCAAAGGCTTCGATGGCAGAAATGGTGAAGGCGAAGGCAGAGGTAACGGAGGCGATAAAGGCAACGGTGGAGGAAATGGTAACGGAGCTGGAATTGGAAACGGCAACGGAAACGGCGGCAATGGCAACGGCAACGGCAATGGCAACGGCAATGGCAATGGCAACGGCAACGGAGGCGGAACGGGTAATGGTAAGAACATAGGTGACAACGAAGGCACTGGAAAAGATTAATGCTACACGAAAAAGAGCAAAGGCTTCGTCTCTTCAGGGGACGAAGCTTTTTTGTAGCATGGGCGTCTTTTTCACAATGATGATCATAGCCATTCTTCCATCTTTTCCTACTTTTCGTATTCTTCTTGCGAGACGTATGCATTATAATGGATTTGTCCGTGATACTAATCGATCGCTTGATGCAGGACGATCGCAGAGGATGAAGCAGATGACGAAGATTGAGATATTGAAAAGTATGTTGACCAGCGATCAGCGCAATGCGCCAGTGTGGCTACTATTAGGGTTAGAGCATGCTGAGCAGGGGGAACGTACGGAGGCACTACAGGCATTTACGCAAGCCCTTGCCTATGGAAATGAAGATATGAAGGAAAAAATAGTGACTGAGCTCAATAAGCTACAAAAGGAACCCCCATTTTCACGGACAATGAAAGGAATCAACCAACCGGATTCCTCAGCATATAGTACGATGTTTCCATCTAAGATACGTGTCATTGAAGGGGGAAAAGGAAAGACCACCACGAAGCCAGTTCAAGTCGTCGAAAGGGCCATGGGGTTTCGTATGGTTGGCGGGCTTGGGCGAGTAAAAGAGGCAATTTTACATAGACTCATTCAGCCCATTTCACAACGACTTTATCAGAAAAAGTTTCAGGCGGGAAAGGAGGGTACCGTTTTACTATACGGCCCATCTGGGTGCGGAAAATCTTTGCTCGCAAAAGCAACAGCAGAAGAATGCCAAGCGCATTTTTTATCGTATTCTTTCACAGGCGGACGAGATATTTATTCATCAAATAGCCAGCCGAACATCCATGATTTACTGGCAGCAGCTCCGGCCAACAAACCATTTTTATTTTTGCTGGATGAACTTGAAGCTTCCAGCCATTACGAAGAGCAGGCTACCTCTCCCAACAGACAGGGCTATCAGGCCCGTTGGCTTCAACAAGTAACGGAGGCAGGCGCGTACGACGAACGCTTTGTCTTAATGGGCGCAACCAATGTTCCATGGGAACTGGAGCCTGCGTTGCTCCGAGCTGCCGGTTTTGATCATTGGATTTTTGTGGGACCGCCAGATCGGCAAGCGAGGGAAGATATTTTTCGCTTGAAGCTGGAGGGACGTCCTTGCGATGTGCTTGATTTTGATCAATTGGCAGGATGGACAGAGTTTTATTCTGGAGCGGACATCGAATACGTGGTAGAGCTGGCAACTGAGCAGGTATGGCACGATATTATTACAAAAGGGGTCGAGCGTCCGATTCAGATGAGCGATCTGCGGGAAGCCATTGCAGCTACCTATCCAACGACCATTGAGTGGTTGAGGACATTGAAGGAACATTTGAAGCATACGAGTCATCATGGCATTTACGATGAAGTGTGGGACTACTTGTCTCTCCATAGTAGAATCTGAAAGCGTTCCAAAACCGAAAGACTGTCTGCTCGCCAGGGCTGCAGTCTTCTTTTTTTGGCATAAATGTTCGAATATTGACTCAATATAGTCTTTTTTGTACGCTTGAGTATAGGCACGGAACAGTTGCGAGAAGGTGAGGATACGCAATGAAAATCTATGATATATCACGTCCGTTATCAGCAGGCATGCCGACCTGGCCAGGGGACACGCCCTTTCACTATGTGGTAAACTGGCCGAAGTCAGAGAGTGGCTCTGTCAATGTTGGGAAAGTAACGATGAGTGTACACACAGGTACACACGTGGATGCTCCGTTTCATTTCGATGATGATGGCCGAAAAATGGCAGCATTGCCATTGGACCTGTATGTGGGAGCGGCAAGAGTGGTAGAGCTGTCCGGGCGTACCAGCATTGGCCCGGAAGATATTGAACAGATTGAACTGGAGGGTGTAGAACGCTTGCTGTTAAAGACGTTATCCTGGAACGAGCCCGAACATTTTCCGTCAACGATTTGCTATCTGCGACCCGAATTGCCAGCGTTTCTCGCAGAAAAGGGAGTTCGTTTGATCGGTGTAGATGTTCCTTCAGTCGATCCATTGGATAGCAAGGAACTGGCTGCCCATCATGCGCTTCACCAGCACGATATTCATATTTTGGAGGGGCTTTTGCTCGATGAAGTGGAACCAGGTGATTACGAACTGATTGCATTGCCGCTGCCGCTAGTGGAAGCAGATGGCAGTCCGGTGCGAGCTGTATTGCGTCGTTCGTGAAGCTGCATGTTGATAATGTGACGATTTTCTCGAATAATAACGGTGTAAACCCAAAAAAACATCATCACGGCTTGCGTATGAAGGGAATGAAAAAGTAGATGGAAGCGATGACCTTTGTCCTTTTTGGCGCGACAGGAGATTTAGCAAAACGCAAAATTTTTCCTGCGCTGTTTACCTTATATGTAGATCAAAAGCTACCTGCCGCATTTTCGATTATTGGTGTCGGGAGAAGGGCGTGGTCTGATCACGAATTTCAGGGATCTATTCACCAGTCTATCCAAGCGTTTTCCCGTCGAGTCGAGATTGATTCACAGAAGCTCGATGCTTTCTTGGCGGCTTGTCGCTATGCGGCAGTAGATGTAATGGAACCGGAGGATTATTTGCCGCTACATGATCTGGTACTCCAAAGAGAACAGGAGCTACAGATCCCGCAAAACCGGATGTTTTACTTGTCAGTGGCCCCTCAATATTTCGAGGGAATTGCTGCCAACATCAAGGCAAGCGGACTCGGTTCAACTACAGGCTGGAAGCGATTGATCATCGAAAAACCGTTTGGACATGATTTGCAATCCGCACAAGAATTGAACGACAAGCTGGGGAGGGCATTTACCGAAGAAGAGATTTATCGGATTGACCATTACTTGGGAAAGCCGATGGTCCAAAACCTCGAGGCACTCGAATTCGCCAACCCGATCTTCCAGGCGCTCTGGAACAATCAGTACATCGCCAACGTGCAAATTACGGCTAACGAAGCGGTCGGCGTCGAGGATCGGGCTGGATACTACGAGCATGCTGGGGCACTGCGCGACATGCTGCAAAATCACATGCTGCAAATGCTCATGATGATCGCCATGCAACTCCCGAAGCGGATCACGTCCACACATATTCGCGAAGAAAAGCGCAAGGCGATGGCAGCCGTTCGTCCGATGAAGAAAGAAGAGGTCAGCAATCATGTAGTTCGCGGACAGTATCATGCAGGACATATTCACGGTACACCCGTTGTTGGATACAGGGACGAGCCTGGTGTCGATCCGGTTTCCATGACGGAAACGTATGTTGCTACGCGTGTCTGGATCGATGACCCGTTTTGGCAGGGGGTACCCTTTTATATTCGCACAGGAAAAAGACTGCAAGAAAAATCAACCAAAATCGTCATTGAGTTCAAAAATCCGCACGAGAAGCTGTACCAGGAGCAAAATGAAACGACATCTCCTAATCTGTTGATCATCAGCGTAAACCCGTACGAAGGTATCGCCTTGCAAGTGAATAGAAAGAATCCGACAAATAGCGGTAAAATTGAGCCGGTGACAGTAGATTTTAGTGTGGGGACAAAAGACGTGCCAGAAGCGTACGAGCTGCTTTTGTCTGATGCTTTGCGGGGAGACCCCACCTACTTTGCGCATTGGGACGAGGTTCGGCTTTCTTGGGAGTGGGTTACACCGATCTTGGAAGCATTTGCTGAAAATCTCGTACCGCTCTTTACGTACGAAGCTGGTTCATATGGACCGAAGGCCGCAGAGCGATTGCTGGAAGCAGACGGATTCCAATGGTGGCTGGATAAAGTGGAGGAACGAGTGCCAGTATCTGCAACGAGATAGACCAAAAAATAAGAGGGAGCGAATCAGATGCGATTTGGCGTAATCGGAACGAACTGGATTACAGAAGAGTTTATCCAGGCAGGTCAAGAGGTTGAAGGTTTTTCTCTTCAGGCTGTTTATTCACGTACCATCGAACGCGCCAAGGAATTCGCGGATAAGTACAATGCTCCATACTTCTACCACAGCATAGAAGAAATGGCGTCCAGTCAGCTAATCGATGCCGTCTATATAGCCAGCCCCAACTCATGCCACGCTGAGCAAGCGATCCAGTGCATGAATGCGGGGCTGCACGTATTGTGTGAAAAGCCACTGGCTTCCAATACAAATGAGGTAGAAGCCATGATCGAAGCTTCGAGGAAAAATGACGTACTGCTCATGGAGGCTGTCAAATCTACACTGATACCGAACTTTTTTGCGATTCAAGATAACCTGCACAAACTGGGGAAAATACGTCGCTTCATTGCTAGCAATTGTCAATATTCTTCGCGTTATGATGCTTACCGGGAAGGGGAGGTCCTTCGTGCTTTTGATCCTGCCTTTTCAAACGGAGCCTTGATGGACATTGGTATCTATTGCTTGTACCCGTTACTCATCCTTTTTGGGAAGCCAAACGAAATCAAGGCAGAAGGAATCGTGCTTGATTCGGGAGTAGACGGCGAAGGCAGCATTCTTTTGAAATATACGGAGATGGATGCGATCATCAGCTTCTCAAAAATTACGACCTCCTATCAGCCTGCAGAAATCCAAGGGGAGGACGCTACGATGGTGATCGATCGCATCAACCATCTGAAGGAAGTGGACATTCGTTACAGGGACGGACGTATCGAGCAAGTGACAAGGCCTCAGACTCCTAAGACGATGCACTATGAAATCAGAGAATTTCTTCAGCTAGCAAGTTCAGGGGCCAGACAATCGTCAACTAACTCGCATGAAATTTCGAAATGGACCATGCAAGTCATGGACGAAGTGAGAAGACAGATGGGCGTTATTTTTCCAGCTGATCGTAAACAGTAGACATAGGGGAGGCGTTTGGGATGAAAATGTATGACGTAACTGCCACAGTGTACGAAGGAATGACTGTCTATAAGAACAAGCCGGAAAAACAACCGAAAATACAGACGGTTACCAATGGATATGTAACGGAATCGCGAATCGATATGGACCTGCATACAGGTACACATGTCGATGCTCCGCTTCACATGGTGAATGCTGGCAATACGTTTGAAAGCATTTCATTAGAGAAGCTGGTAGGCAGCTGCAAGGTTCTCGATCTGACTGCGGTAGAGGACAGGATTACGCGTGCTGACTTGGAGAGCTTCGACCTTGCACAAGGAGATTTCGTGCTGTTTAAAACGAAGAACTCTTTCGAAGAGGCGTTTTCCTTTGAATTCATCTTTCTGTCTGAGGAAGGAGCAGAGTATTTGAGTGAGCTTGGGGTGCGAGGAATTGGTACCGATGCACTCGGTATCGAACGCAGTCAGGAAGGACACCCAACGCACAAGAAGCTGTTTGCAGCGGGAGTGATTGTGGTGGAGGGATTGCGGCTTGCAGAGGTCCCGGCAGGCGAGTATTTTATGGTTGCAGCCCCACTCAAGCTGACCGGCACCGATGCAGCCCCGGCAAGGGTCCTTTTGTTTGAAGGCTTACATAGCTGATCAAGAGAGCAAGGACAGCATCAAGTCTTGGAGAAAGCGGAACGTATCCAATCCACTAGCAAATAAATGACCGGGATCAATTCCGCAATCATGATAAAGTTAACGAGTCCAGAGTACCGCATTTTAGCGAAGCTTGTGCCGGATTTGTCCATGAACAGTGCCAAGCCAACGATTATAGCCGTCATGGACAAGGAAAACGGTTTGTGATCCTTCAAGGAAAAGGTTTGGGTAAGAACGATAACGGCCAAGTACAAGAGCAAGCTAATTTTTATAAAGAGACTGGATAGCCATACGGCAATGAGAACGGGGTCCAGGTTTTCTAAGAAACTACCAGCCCGAATAAAACGGATGAGCTCTAGCTCGGGGTAAATTAACGAACCTGCCAGTTGAGGGCCAAAAATAAGAATTGCCGGGATCATGTTCGCCAAGACGATGATAATGGACGTGAGGGTTGCATAGGCTAGTGATCTCATGGTTCGCTCAGGATGTGAAAAGTACGGAAACAGATACAGAACGAATGCCATTTCTCCATAGAGAGCGGTAACCAAATAACTGGCTTTCCAAATCTTTCTGGTCTCAAAGTGATTGAATAGGGCGACGGACATCTCGACATTCATGTCTCTTACTACGAACAAAGGGATGACAATGCTGCCAATTATACTGAGAAAAAAGATTCCTTGGGCGCATTTGAAAATGGTCTGAACGCCCGAACGAACAGCGTATGCGACACATATCGCGAACAAAGAAGTCACTGCCCACTCCGGAGTATCTGGCAAATAAACTTCAATAATGAAATCCTGCAAATTTCGCAGGCCGAAGGCTGCGGAAAACAAGAAGGAGAATATCATAAAAAAAATCAAAGGATAATGAAGCCAGCTCCCAACGATGCTTTTACCATAATTCCCAAAGAATTGTGTCGGTCTTTTCATTGCCAATCGACAGGATAAATAAGTGATGACATAGCCGCCGAAGGAGCCTATCAATAAAGGAAGCCATGCAGAAAACTGGGCTTCTTCGATCAATAAGCTCAAACGGAATCCGAGTATCGTTGTAAAAAGAAATTGAGTAAACAGCATGTAAATCTGGGATGGGGAGATTTGTCCGAGAGGGCTCGTCAATTTATTCACCTCTATTCAGGCAGCTTGTCAAAGGGATAGAAAAAACTTTCTATGAACGCCGACATGGAAAAGGTATCTCTGAAGAAAAACAAGGCTTCAAAACAAAGAAAAAGAAAGGCATTTGTGCTCATCACGATAAAAATGGTGCGGGCATTGCGGTTTTTTTGTTTCAAGTACCGCCATTCCACATAAAAAATGGAGAAAAACAGGAGCGCGATGATGATCATTCGACTGCCTCCCATTTGCCTGGCGAATAAACGCGGGTAGGCTTCTTCACTGTACCCAGTCTTTTAATTGTAATATCGACCTTAGGGTTGAAATTAACCTGATCGCGGTAGTACTCCCTCCAATTAGAAGCAATAGCCTTCCACTGCTTTGGGTAATACCAATCGAGATAAGCAGCAAATTGAAATGGATCTGCACCTACCTTCCTTGTTTTCGCAATCGCCCTGCTCATTCGTTCCTCAACTACTGCCTCCAGTTTTTGCTCCAGCTTCAACCGCTCCTTTTGGTCTTGCAGATTCACATTTGATTCAGATGAGATCAGCGATGCTTCTGCGCTGGTCTGAATCTCTATGGTTATTTGTGAACCAGAGATGACCGGTTTTATTCGGGTTTGGATTCGATTGACGATGTAATTGAGATACTTGTGATCTGTTGGGGAGGGCACCGAAATCTGCGCGGTTTTCATTTGATTAAGAATCCACATGACTCCTCGCATGTCGTCCATGCTGAGTACCGTCACCAATTTCCCTTGTTTGAAAATAGCTGCACCGTCATTTCCCATCCACTTTTGTTCTTGCTTTTTTTCACTGGGAATTCTTTTTTCTTCAAATTTCAGCATGGGCAGGACTATGTCGCCTCCATAGTAGGTGGACATGAGGACATCATTAATCGTTGTACTGATTGCTACGTTATCTCTTTCATAGGCTAGTAAAATGTCCGCAGGAAATCGTTCGATGATGATGGGGATGGAAGCGACTTCTTTGGCTTTTCCAGGTGTAACAAACAGGATTGTATTAATATGGAATCGAGGTTCGCGGGCAGCAAAATCCAGAATCGGGGTTATGCCTTCCTCCGCAAGCTCTTTACCAATAATAATGACGCCGGTTTGGCCAAACGTAATTCTGCGTGGCATATCTGCCTGGATAGAGCGGTAGGCTTCTTCGATATCCCGTCCTGATTTGGTAACGTAAGTGTAGGGAGCACCGGTTAACTCTCCTGAACCACCTGATAACCCAGGAATCAAACGATTGGGCAACGGAAGACTGAGGGTAAGCTCAATACCAGATTCAGCTTTGTCCAGAAACATCATGCGAGCAAAGCTTCTATCATTAATTTCAACAGCAGACCAGCAACCTGTCAGAAAAAATAAAGGGAGAAAAACGAGAATCGCAACTATCCTTTTGTACATCAGGTTCAATCCTCGTCCTCCTCTATCGTGTAACGGGCCTTTCGTGAATGCCTGCTTTGGCGGATACGATCTACCCCTAAGCTGAATGGCCTTGTTCGCATCATCCACCAGGGGGCACGGATGATCGTGTCCTTCAGATCGCTAAAAACAAAGGGAGTCATGGGGGTCAGATAAGAATATCCAAAAGGACGTAGGTTCGTTAGGTGGATATAAATGATGAGTAACCCGCATGTCATGCCAAACAAGCCAAATAAACCAGCCAGAATCATGATAGGGAATCGCAGAAAGCGAAAGGCCAGACCAAGATCGTATTGAGGGATGATAAATGAGGCAATCCCTGTGAACGAAACAATAATGACCATAGATGCCGAGACGATCCCTGCTTGTACGGCGGCAGTGCCGATAATGAGTGCCCCGATAATGGATACTGCTTGCCCGATTGATTTCGGAATGCGTATAGCTGCTTCTCGTAACGCCTCAAACGATACCTCCATGATGAGAGCCTCAATCAATGCTGGAAAAGGAACCACTTCCCGAGATGCCGTGATCGTTACCAACAATTTGGGAGGGATCATTTCCGGGTGAAACGTAGTAATTGCAATATAAGAAGATGGCAATAACAGCGAAATAATAACAAAAAGGTAACGTAGCCAGCGAATCCACGTGCTGGCAAAAAAACGTTGATAATAGTCTTCGGCTGATTGGAGAAGCATGAACAGAGTGACAGGTGCAAGAACAACCGTGGGTGTGCCATCCACGATGATACCGACCCGTCCTTCCAACAGCGAAGCAACGACAACGTCAGGCCGTTCCGTAAATTGTACTTGGGGAAATGGAGAAAAGGGGGAGTAATCCATTGCTTCCTCCAGAAAACTGCTGCCAAATACACTGTCTACTTTTATTTGTGTCAACCGATTCCGAACTTCGTCAACTAATTCATTCTTGCATATTCCCTGCACATACATGATGATTACAGTCGTGTTCGTATGCTTGCCAATCTGCAGTGTTTCCGACTTGAGATCGGGAGACTTCAATCGCTTCCTGATGAGGGTGAAGTTATCAACTGCACTTTCAATAAAACTTTCACGTGGACCTCGTACGGTAGCTTCATTAGGTGGCTCATCGATGTCTCGTTTTTTATGCGAAGCAAGAGGCAAGGCGATCATTCTCTTTTCTCCCTCTACAAGCAAAAGCACGTGGCTATTGAGGATAGAAGAGACGCCATCTTTTTTTGTGATGAGATGATAGTCTGTGATAGGTAGCTGCTTCTTCTCAAAAAGGTGGTTACGAAGTTCTGCCTCATCCATAGCCACAGACGATAGGAGGGGGTGCAATACCTCTTCCTGAATCGATTGGATATCGATCATGTTCTGCAAATAAATGAGTGCACAGACTACGTGCTGTCCGACTGAGAAAGTGTGATATACCACATCGGAACGATCGGCTAGTTGTTGACGAAACCACTTGAGTTGATCCTCAAGCGGTTCAATTGAATCCTGTGTCTCCTTCTCTTTCGGATTCGCTGATTTCTTTCTCCATTTCTTAACAGAGGCGATTTTTTTCATCGTACGCACCCTTGCTCATCTTTCATTTATGTGGATAGCCTTACACAAACTACCAGGATTTATTCTTAGTATCAACACGGGGTAAACAACTGTTCAACATGTATGTCTGGCTTGTGTAGAGTAATGGTATAATTTGTTTACAAAGGGAGGGTGAAGATATGCTTAGACGACCGGAAAGAGATGAGTACGCTCATTATTTTGACTATTATGTTGGACTAGTTCCAGAGGGCGAGCTGCAAACGATCCTCACACAACAAGGAGAGAGTGTAGTCGCCTTATTTTCTTCTCTTGCGCAAGAGCAGATTGAATATCGGTATGCCCCTGGAAAATGGACGGTAAAAGAAGTGTTGGGCCATCTCGTGGACTCAGAAAGAATCATGAGTTATCGCTTGCTCCGAATCGCCCGAGGAGACAAGACACCCCTGATTGGGTTTGATGAAAATGCTTTTGTAGAAGGCGCTTTATATCAGCAGCGAGAGCTCTCTGATTTGATAGAGGAGTACAAAGCAGTGCGTAGCTCTACTGTAGCGCAGGTGCGCGGAATCTCGCCAGAAGCGTGGTTGCGTACGGGACTTGCCAACGGTAACCAGCTATCTGCCAGGACATTGGCGTATGTGATTGCAGGACATGAAGCACACCACTGCAAGATTTTGAAAGAAAGATATTTAGGATAGATCGACCCACGATCCACGGAGGTCTTGCATGCGAACGATCCAGACAATCGATTATGTCTCGCCAATCGGCATTATCGAAATCAGTGGAACCGAAGAAGGGGTGTGCTCTATCCTATTCACAGATCGGGAGGAATCCATCCCGCACGAACAAGAAGAAAAATGCCCGCAGCCCCTCCGCGTTTGCAGGCAACAGCTAGAAGAATATTTTGCCGGCACAAGACAAGATTTTACGGTTCCCATGTGGATGGACGGGACAGGTTTCCAAAAAACAGTATGGAACACATTGACCACGATTCCTTATGCACAAAAGATAACGTACACACAGCTAGCCGCGTTAATTGGCAAGGAAAATGCGGTTAGGGCTGTTGGTAATGCCAATGGCAAAAATCGTTTGAACATCATCGTGCCTTGCCACAGACTCATTGGGGCAAACGGGAGCTTAACCGGATATTCGGGTGGATTGTGGAGAAAGGAATGGCTACAGAACCACGAGCGATCACATCAATGGTCACCGAAGCAGAAATGAATGAGCCAATTACATAGGTTGGAAACAGGTTCCTTAAGGTATAGAGATGCCACAAGGATAATAGGGAAGCTCGGTGCAATTCCGACACGGTCCCGCCACTGTAAGAGGGGAGTCAGCGTCAACAAGCCACTGGTCTATGAAATAGACGGGGAAGGCGACGCAAGACGATGATCCCAAAGTCAGGAGACCTGCCTGTTTCGACAACACTGATAGACCTACGGGAGATAGGGAGGTGTTAGAAATGGCTTGCGAAAATCAACGAGTGGACAAGTATGTCCCTCCTTTTCTGGCATTTTCTAACGATCGTACCGGTCGCGAGGAAAATGCTTTTTTATTTTGGGCAAGATACCAGAATAGGAGGGTGTGTGATGATCCAACTTTTCATTTGCCAATGGTGTGGATATATGGAGGAAAAAGAGCTGCCAGAGGAAAGCGAGGAGAGTTTATTTCGTTGCGCGTGCTGCAGCATGGAAGAGGTAGAAAGCCTGTTCGTGATTCACTGAAAGTCTTGCCTAATCAGCTTACAATCAGAAAAGAAAGAATTTTGTTGACGCTCGCCTTGGAATTTCTTAGAATATAGCTCAACAGCATAAATGGTTCTTATCCAGAGAGGTGGAGGGTCTGGCCCGATGAAGCCCGGCAACCGTTGCGTATTGCGACAAGGTGCCAATTCCTGCGGGACGTTTCGTCTCGAAAGATAAGAAGCGGGTTATTCCATCAGTAGATGAACCTTCTTCTTAGCGAAGAAGGTTTTTTTATTTGCCAATTTCATATTTTCTTTATCCAGAGAGGTGGAGGGACTGGCCCGATGAAGCCCGGCAACCGTCATGCATATTTTTGTGACAAGGTGCCAATTCCTGCAGGACATATACGTCCTGGGAGATAAGGAGAGGGAGCACTAGCTGCTAACAAGCCTTCTTCTTATCGAAGATGGCTTTTCTTTTTTCTGTGATACCAAAGCAAACTCTTAAAAAATTTCGGGGTATGAGGTGGTCAGGATGAGTGCAGAAGTAGTACGTGTGGGATTGTTGGGATTGGGAACAGTGGGGGGGGGCGTAATCAAAACGATCCGTTCACAACAGGAGAAGCTGGCTTCTCGTCTGGGAAAACGAATCGAGATCGTCAAAGCATTGGTGCGTGACTCGGAAAAAGAGCGGGCGATTTATGTCGATCCCTCTTTACTGACAACGGATTTCGAGGATGTATTGAAAAGCGATGTGGATATCGTGGTGGAAGTCATGGGTGGTGTAGAACCTACTTATGATTACGTCCGCGCTTTGATAGAAAAGGGTTGCCACGTGGTAACAGCAAACAAAGAGCTCCTCGCGAAAAGAGGAACGGAGCTAGTCGATCTGGCGAATCAGCATCAGGTGCATCTCGCCTATGAAGCGAGTGTCGCTGGGGGCATCCCGATCCTTAGTGTGTTACGGCAGTTCCTCCGTACGAATGATATTTACGGCGTTCGCGGTATTCTCAATGGTACAACGAACTTCATTTTGACGAAAATGGAGGCAGAGCAGCTCTCTTACCAGGAGGTGCTAAAGCAAGCGCAGGAGCTGGGTTATGCGGAAGCGGACCCTCGCTCGGACGTAGAAGGCTTTGACGCCATGTACAAACTGTATATCTTGGCACAGCTTGTCTACGGAGAATCGCTGCCATTAGCTGATGTCGTTCGCAAAGGGATTTCGGATTTATCAGCGGGGCATATCCGGATTGCGAGCGAGCTCGGCTACCGAATCAAGCTGATTGCGCAGGCTTATCAAGCGGATAATGGCATACGCTTGTCTGTTCAGCCAACCATGCTTCCTCAAAGCCATCCTTTGGCGCAAATCCACGATGCGTTTAATGCCGTCCAGCTATCCGGCAATATCGTGGGAGACTTGTTGTTTACAGGAAGAGGAGCGGGGGAGCTCCCTACAGCGAGTGCTGTTGTTGAGGATTTGGCCTATTTGTTGACCCAGCCATTTACGCCGCACCCGACATGGAAGGAAAAAACCGCTGACACAGCCGGGGAAACAGCGGAATCTACAGAACGCTTCCTATGTTATCTCGAAGGTTCATGTCAATCCGCTACACCAGATCGCGTCTTGCATTTCCTTCGGCAGGCAGGAGTAAGCGTGCACAAGCTAAAAGTCCAATTTGACCTAGGTGGAGTATTGCGTGCAGGCTTGATCGTGACAGGTATCAGTGATGAGCACGAGTCCTTGCTGAAAAGTGATTTCGGCTTATCGGTTCGCTGCTTCCCGTTATTGGAGTCGGCTGAATAAAAGCAAACAGGCAGCATCGGCGTTTTCTCACGTGAGAAATACCGCCCCTTGCTGCCTGTCTGCTGATTGATTGTCTTGATGTTGATGTAGAAGCGAGGAGTCAAGAAGAGACTTGTACTCGCCCATCGCTTTGGATCTCGACGCCCTCTGAAATGGACTCGATGCGTTTTAGCAGGGCGGCTCCATTGCTTTCATTCATAGGTACGGCTTGTCCCAATTCTGCATGGAACGGAAGCATCGTTAGCTCACAATCGCCGCTTTTCGTACAGCTCGCCTGAAGGACCATCGACTCCCACGTCTTGGGTTCGCTTGATCGAGTGAAAATGAAATTGCCGAGACTGTACGCAATCCATTTGTCGTTGTAGCGTTCAAAGCCTTGAAGCACGTGGGGATGACCGCCGACGATCAAATCTGCACCAGCATCGATGTACGCGCGAGACAATTCTTTCTGATGATCGACAGGATAATCAGATCGTTCCTTTCCCCAGTGTGCAATGACGACAACGAGGTCTGCGTGGCTGTTCGCCTGCTGAATGGCTTTCACGGCAAGAGCTGGGTCATAGGAGGCGGCCAGACCTGGCTGGGTATTCCCTGCAAACCAGCTCGTTTCGGGAATGACCCTGCTGAAGCCGAGAATCGCGATCTTGATCCCATTCTTTTCGATGAATACAGGTGCATAGGCTCTGCTGGCATCCTTACCTGCCCCTACATATTCAATCTGGTTATCGTCCAATGCGACAAAGGTATCGAGCAAGCCCGGCACCCCTTGGTCCATCGAGTGGTTGTTGGCGAGATTCACCACATCAATCCCAGCTTTTTTCATGGCTGGAACAGCAAGTGGAGACGATTTGTAGACATATGTCTTGTTCTGGGCAGGAACGCCTGTAGCGGTGACAGGAGTCTCCAGATTGGCGATCGTAATATCATCCTGCAAAAATAGCGAGCTTACATGCTTGTACGGATAGTCATAGCTGTTTGCGAGCAAGGTTTTTTCTACATTTCCTGACATCATGATGTCACCGACGAAGGTGAGCTGCACAGAGGATTTTTGATGAACGGTGTTGTCAGGAACTGGTTGTATGTTAGGGTTGGCATTTTTCCCATCATGGTTCATAACGGTATCGACCACATAGTAGGTTCCGACGACGAAGATTGCCAACATACTAAAAAGGAGTGTGTTTTTTCCTGCTCGTACCCATTTTCTACGTGCTTGCTTGCGTCGGGCTTGTACCCGACTCTTTCTGGACTCGTTCATTTTTCCCCCTAACATTCCTATCAATAGATAAATGAATTTTGATATCCTATAAGTAATACGAAAAGAGGCGAAAAAAGGTGCGATTAACTTTTGATCACTTGGTACATTTTGTACAACGAACACCTCAGGAAGCATCCGAATTATTTTGCGAAGCGGGCTTTCATGCAGTAGCGGGTGGGCGCCATGCGTCGTGGGGGACATGGAATAGCCTTAGTTATTTCGGGCTTTCGTATGTTGAATTTTTGGCGGTAGAGCATAAAGAGCTGGCTCGACAATCAGACAACCCGCTGATACGGCAATGCATCGAGGATGAGGCAACCGGAGAAGGCTTCGGACAGATTGCGCTCCGTACGAATGAGATGGATAAGTGGGCAGAGCGACTTCGGAGTCAAGGTATGCATGTTACTGGGCCTGTTGAGGGGAGGCGTACTCGTGACGACGGAACGACGCTTCGTTGGCGGATGTTGTTCCTTGAAGATGCTGACAGTGCTCTTCTACCGCCATTTCTCATTGAATGGCAGCAAACGGACGAAGAGCGCATAGAAGATTTGGCGAAGCGTGGCATTGTAGCTGCACATCCGAATGGGGCTTCCCATCTCCAATCGATAGGCTATGCCGTGGCTGATCTTGATGTAGCAACTGCTCGCTGGCACAGCTGGTTCGGATGGGAAAAAGGTGAAAAATTCCACAATAAGGAAGTGGGGGCCATCTGCCAAGCATTTGAGCTTCCGGGTGGAAACATTGTGCTCTGTCAACCGACAGAGGAGGGCTTGGCGCATTCTGCATGGAGCACTCGTGGGCAAAGACCGTTTTTTGCGAGGCTGGCAGGAACAGGCAAGGAAAGCGAGTATAAGATTTGTGGAGGTTCTTACTTTCTAACAGCGCTGGAATAGTCGTTTAGAGGAGATGGAGGCGTACATATGGGGTCACCTCGGCATATTGTTTCTGCAGCAGCGATTATCATCAATGAGCGTCAGGAGATTTTATTGATCAAGGGTCCGCGAAGAGGATGGGAAATGCCTGGTGGAAAAGTAGAAGAGGGAGAATCAATTATGCAGGCAGCCATTAGAGAGACGAAGGAAGAATGCGGTTTAGAGATCGAAGTGACGAAGTTTTGCGGCATTTTTCAAAATGTTAGAAAAAGCCGTTGTCATACATTATTTTTAGCCAAGCCAATCGGGGGAGAGTTGATAACAACCCCAGAATGCTTGGAGGCAGGCTTTTTCCCGGTGAAGGAAGCTTTGGAGATGATCACCTGGAAAAACTTCCGACAACGCATTGAGCTGTGTTTGCGGGAAGATGAACAGCCTTTTTACGTAGAATTTTAATTTTGGGCAGGAAGAGGAGTATAAAATGATAGAAGCTATAGATAAGTTTACCTATCAAGAGAGGTACCAATGCTGGGATGGGTCTATCATTGTAACTAGCACGAATGCGTTGTTCGGGGAACATGAAATCGAATTACCCGCCTATATGGAAAGCACGAGCACAACCATGACCGAAGAAGAATATCAAACGGTTTGCTACATAAAAAATAATTTTACTTCTATTTACTATGCGATCTTGCAGACTTTGTTTGCGTGGCAAGAAAAAGGCTTTTGTTTCGAGCGATATGATAGGGAGACGCATGCGTTTCATCCGATTGAGTTTACTTGTGCGGAAGACATCCATTCTTATATAGGGATGCCTACCGTGGAAATCATCAGTGGCTATGTGAAAGAGGGGTACGCATTCTTTGCCGTGTATTTTTCAGATTGCTTGCTGTCAATCGAGCATGGACTAACAGCTCTCTTTCAAAAGAATAAATGTATCGATATCGATGCGTCAGATACCCGCTCCTTGATCGAGACACTTGAGCACTTCGAGGAGGATTGCGCCAAGTGGAAGCGCGACTTCTGGAAAGTGAAAGACGAGCTGGGCACCAGGTTTTTTGACGAGAGGGATTTGGTTCGAGAAAAATGGTTAGGGAGTGGTCGCTGAGCAAGAAAAAAACCATCTCGCAGTCGGAGATGGTTTTCGTGTCTTATCGTGCTTTCCTGGATCAGTGAGTACCAAACGTTTTCTTCTGCAATTGACGGTACATGAATAGCATGGCGATTCGCCAAGGTAAGAGCATTCCGAATGCGAGCAAGAAGAATAGTCCACCCGTTTGAATCGGTGTAAAGCTATCATTCATCACCAGTTTAATAATCAGCCGGATGACCAACAGACCGGACAAAATGAAGAAAAACGCACGAGACCGTTTTAAATACACGTCTTGACCGATGATTTCGAAGCGTGAAGTCATAATCAACGGAATCGAAAAGAATAATCCAACCACGAAGGCAGCAATATCAAACTTGGGTGGTAATTGCGCCTCTGGGAACAAGAACATCGCAAACCCTGTCGCCATAAAGAAGGGTGGCAAAATAATGCTTTTTGCAGAAGCCGGCTTTTTCTGCCGACGCATTCTCACAAAAATCACTGCAATAGCCATCACGAGAGGCAGCAGGATTCCCAGAACGGGAGATGAAAGTATCTGCATGGAAAACGCCTCCATAAAAGTTCAACGTACATTCATAAGTGTACACCAAACACTGGTTTTGGGGAAAGCGTTTGTCAGGTTTTCCTACAAACCGAGACTAAGCGGCAGCTTCATCGTTAGCACGTACATCCAGCTTATGTTTTTTACTGAATAAAAAAGTCAGGACGCCAAAGATCAAAGTCACTGTCCCGATGAAGATCAGGTAGCCGCTTATGCCGAGAATGTCCAGCCCGACCCCTGTAATCGCAAGCGCCAACAAGAAGAAGCCTCGATCCAGCATGCTTTTAAAGGAAAAGAATCTCCCCTGCTGGTGAGGAGGCAGGCGCTTCTGAAAAATCGTTGCGATGACTGGGAAGAAGAACGCGACGACAAAGCCGAATACGGAGAAGGAAGCAAGCACCATGAATTTGTTATCGGCGACAGACATACCGAACTGGGAAATGGCGAAGAAAAAGAGCATGACGGTGGACGCTGCCACGAGGTTTCTACTGCCAATCCAGCGTTTGGCCAAGAGTCCCCCTATCAAAATGCTGATACCTTCCGTTGCGTAAATCCATCCCATCAGCTGAGGCTCCTGTTGCAGCTCGCTAAAGTTCAAGATCATCAGGTTCACACCGCCAAGGAACAAGGTGATCAAGCCGTTATTGATTAATCCAACAAACAAGGCCGGGTCTTGCTTAGAGATCGTCAGTACTTCACGAAACTCCACTTTTTCCTGAATTTTCCGAGAAGTGACTGGAGGAATTCGGAGAAAGAGAGTAACGACAGCGAGTACAGCATACGCGATGATCGAGCACACATACAGCATGGACAGCTCCATGGACACCACCAGTATACCACCAATAGCTGTTCCTCCGATGCGCGACAGGGTTGAAATATTCAAGTAAGCACTGTTCGCCTTGAGCAACTCGTCCTGTGACAGGATGGCGGGCAAGGAAGCCTGCACGGTTGGAAAATAAAATGCAGCGGAGCATTGCATCACGATCAAAGATGCGATCATCCACAGAAGAGAATCGTTTGCAAGAGCAGGGAACATAAAGACAGGGCTTAGCGTTCGGATCAAGCTGGCATACAGCATGATCTTGCCTTTGTCGTACATGTCAATCACCACACCTGCCTTAGGGGCGAGGAGAATGCTGACCACCAATCCACACATCAGAATCAAGCCCTTCACCGTATCAGAAGGAACGAGTTTCTGCATGAACGAAAGATTGGCAATAATCGAAATCCACATGCCCGCTCCTGCGACGATCTCTCCACTCATTAAAAGCAGAAAGGTTCGGTTACGCCACAACATGAGAGCCACTCCAAACATTGGTTAGTTAGGTAAAAATTTGAACCGATCAATTTCTTTTGAAAAACGATTTCTCTAGTATAGCATTCGCTCAAACGATTGTATATTTATTGTCATTGTGGGTATGCTTCGTATTCATAGCGGACAAACTAACGCGAGACTGCGGCCATTTCGCCCAAAAGGAGCTATTCGTAAATGGCGCGAAAACGAACGTTACTGCTATTGATCGTATATGGATTTGCTGCGACCCTCACTATCTTTTATGGACTAGTGGAAAAGCATAGCGTCATTGTCACGTTTGTTTCTTTCCATGTGCTGGTTTGTATTTGCATACCCATCGTTCATGGATGGTGGGAAGGAGAGCTGCGGAATCATTGGCGTTCGGCATGGGGAAGCTTTGAGTGGCACGGTGTGTTTTACGGGCTGGCATTTGGCGTTCTCATGCTGACAGGGGTGCTGGCCGGGCTTTGGCTGCTCCTGCAAGAAGCGGGAAGACCAGAAGCTGTGCGAAAAGGAATGGAAGCATGGGGAATCGAGAGCCGCTGGATTTGGGGTTTTTCCTTTTACCTTGTGTTTATTAATTCCCTTTTGGAGGAGCTGTTCTGGAGAGGCTTCGTATTACAGCGCCTGCTCTCATCCTTATCTCTATGGAAATCGATATTTCTTTCCAGCTTTTTTTACACCCTGTATCACCTCATTATTGCTACCATCCTGTTCGGATTCGTAAACGGATTGATGATTACGTTTATGGTTTTTAGTGCAGGGATCCTATGGGGGTGGATGAAAGGTTTGTTTCCTTCCATTTATCCAATCTGGTTTAGTCACTTGCTCGCAGATCTGGGTCTCGCATTGGCAGTCGTTCTCTGGATTTATTAATCTGAGATGAGGGGGAAATCTTTTGCTCGCGATTTATGAAGAAACGAGACTACGCAAGCGATTGCTCAGTATACTTCGGCAAAACAGTGAGGCGTTTCAGCTCTATTATGATACGTACGGTTATACCCCGATTGAGCCGCTAATCGAATATCTTCATACGTTGAAAGGATGCGCATTCGTAAACCGCCATGATCTTCGGCAAGTCGTCGAATATGATCCCGAGCGGAGTATCGAATGGGATGGAGGGGAACTCATTCGCGCTACCTATGGATTTCTGCCCACGGTCGCGAAAAGCAGGCGAACGAAGATGGTACCCCCTGATGTTCTTTATTATGGAACTCATCGAAGGCTGTTGAAGCAAGTACTCACCGGCGGGTTGCTGCCGATTGCCAGTGAGTATGTGCAGCTTGCGGCTAGACCAGAGCATATCGGCAAGCCAATCGGCACACTGCACCTTGTAACCGTGAATGCGAGTGCAGCCTATGAAGCGGGTATTTGCTTTTACCAAGTGGGTGATCATTATTATTTGAGTGACGCTATTCCAGCAAGCTATTTACAGGTGTACACGGATTAGTTTGAATCATTGTTTCGACGAGCTTCACGCATTTGCAGCTGTTGCAGGCGCAGAGACAGGACGTCGCTTCGGTCCCGCAGCGTATGCTTATTCAATAAATACGAGTCTTGCATATCGCTTTCCCGATTTTCCGGGTGATTCAGCCGCGAACAAGCCTCTTGGTAAGCCTGTTTTAATGTTGCTTCACTCATGGGCAAGGACAGACTTCGATAGGGCTTGCCATTGTGCATTTCCATCAGTCGCTCTTCAAGCATGCTTGCAAGTTGGGCACTATCTAGCCCAAGCTTTTGGATGTCTCGATGGTGTTTTTTGATGATGGATGTGGCACTTGTGAGCATTTTGATTGCTCCAGGTTGGTTGCCGCGTCTCTGATGGTACAAGGCAACAGCGATTTGAATGAGTCCAACCCAGACAGGCTGTCTTTCTTGTGGGGGAGCGCTTTTCCAATACTCCTCCAAAATCTCATGACACTCGAAATAATCACGTTCTACATGAAACTGGATCAAATAATCCAGATACGGTTGCGGATACATGGTGCCCTTCACCTCACTGCTTGGTTTTCAATGGTTCGTTTATGTACTATTATAAAGCATAGAGAGTAGAAAAAGAGGTGAAAACCATTTATGACAAGAGATGAACTCGTAGCCGTACTGGAAAAAAAGCGAATGACCGAAATCATAGAGCTGATCGAGGATGCTGAACAAGGAGACCTGGAAGAACTTGAGCTTGTTGAAAGCCTGGGATTGCTTATGGATCAAGACTTGAACAGAGAAGTTATTTCGTTATTGGAGAGCTTGGGTGTCACGATGATTTATTTGAGTGGCGATGAAGAGGACGACGACGAGGACGACGAAGACGAAGACGAAGACGAAGACGATAATTAAAAAGAGAACCAACCTTGCTCATGCTGCCAGGTTGGTTTTTTCATTCCTCATTTTTGCGTCCAGACTCGATTTTTATTTCGGGTTGCTGGGAACTTTTCCCCTCTGGAAAGCTCGATGATCATCGGGTTCTGCACACTTGCACCGGACTCACCAATTTCCATATAGACGGCGTTTTTCGGAGACTTTTCTCCTTCACGAAAACGGCTGTGTTCTCCCACGAAGGCACCTTCTTCCTAAGGAATTGTCATCTGAATTAGTATGACCCGGTCCTGATGGTTCATGCTTCCCCTTCTATTGACGATAGATTCTGAATTCATATACGATAATTTCAATTCCTTTAGGAGAGGTGGATTCATGCTACGTCTGACCTTGAAAAAAGAATCAAATATATCCATTCACGAGCAATTATACCAACAAATATCCTCCTCGATTCGAAACGGTGAGCTTCCCTCCCAAGGGATGTTGCCAACGGTTAGACTGCTAGCGGCCCAATTAAAAGTCAATTACAATACCGTGCGCAGCGTGTATTTACGCTTGCAGCAAGAAGGGCTGGTCGAATGTCGGCAAGGGAGGGGGACGATTGTAAGCAGCACCGTAGGTGAGACTCACTTGGCACGCAATCCGATCCATCTAGCCCTGCTTGCCAAGGAAACAATCCATAAAGTAAAAGCAATGGGCTACACCATGGACGAATTCACACGCGTCCTTTCCTGTGTGTTGCAAGAGATCAATCAGTTTCCGGTTCTCTTTTTGCGGTTCACAGAGTTGGAGGTTACTGAATATTTGCGTTTGGTGCAGTATCATCTGCCGAGTGTGATGGTCGAAGGGAGAACCTTCGATGATTTTTCCCAACAGATTGAATTAGATCCGAGTTTTTTGCAGCATTACAAAGCAATCGTTACCGCACCTTCCATTAACCTGAAAATGAAATATCGGCTTCCAGAGGATGCCCCACCCGTCGTTAGCCTTGATTTTATCCCAGACCCGACAACAGTCATCCCGGCTATGGAGGCATACCCTCGACAGACGAAAGTCGGATTGATCTGTGCAACTATGCGGGGGGCTGCGGGGATGATCAATGATCTCTACAACGCCGGCATTACACATTTGGATATTCGGACGACAGAAGCGAATCATGCAGAAGTGTTTGATTTGATTACAGCCTGTGACGTCGTCTATATTTCCAAGCCCGGTTACATGGTCAAACCTCATTTGCTGACGCTGCCCAAAGTAAAGGAGTTTCAAGAAATCCCTGACCATCACGGCATTAATGAGCTGCGCAAGCTCGTTACCCACTGAGATTGATATCCTCCATACCTTGGAAACGAATGACGATTCTCTCATTTACCGGAGTTGCCGGCTATTTTTTATGAATACATACGGAATATCTTTAACGAGCGGAGTGAACACTAGCATGATTTCGGCAGCGATGCTACTGTTGCCGCTTCTGCTTGCAGCTTTTTACTTTACCGTTCAATCCCAGTCTGATCAGGAGCAGTCGTTGTGGGGAGACCTTTTGGTATTGGGCTCACAGCTCATCTGGTCCGTGTATGTCGTACAGATGAAGCGTCCATACGATACCAGCGACCAAGTAGGCATTTACATGAATGTCATTCCGCTTTTTAACGTCTTGACTGCCATCATTTTTCTGCAAGAGCCGTTAAGCTGGTTTACGATTCTCGGTGGAGGATTCATTATTTTGGGGGTGTGGTGGTTGGAAAAATCGCGATCCAATCAACGATCAGCGAGCATAACTAGTGAGTAGCCTACGAGATATCTGCTGATTTTAACTAGTGTATAGACTTATGTCCATGCCGATAAATCTTCACCTACATATCTTGTAGATGTAACGAACAGGAGGGGGTGAGGTTAATGAGTTGCGGATGCAGAAAATCTCGTCGCAAATGCTATAAATGCTGCGAAAAGAAAATGTACAAAAAGCATTGCTACTACAAGCCACACTACAAAACGTATTGTAAACCATACGGTCGTAGTTATGGTCACGGATACTGCGGCGGTTGGGGCGGCGGTTATGATGGTTACGGTTCCTCTGGGTACGGCGGAAGTCACGAGAGCAAATATTAATAGAGAAAGGCGCCGTGATTGGCGCTTTTTTCGTTTTTTCGCAAGTTTTGCGCAATTTGTCGTACAATAGAGGAAAAGGATTAATGGAGGTATGAATATGCAATTCCTGAATGGGAAAGAGGAACGAATGTGGGCGATGATCGTACATTTGTCGGCCTTCCTCGGTTTTATCGTACCGTTCGGCAATGTACTAGGGCCTTTAATTGTATGGTTGATCAAGCGGGAAGAGGGTGCCTTTTTTTATGAGCATGGAAAAGAGGCATTGAATTTTAGCATCTCTGTTACTATTTATGCGGCTATTTCAAGCCTATTGATCATTATTTTTATCGGTGCACTTTTGTTGGGAGCGCTTTTTATATTTTGGGCAATCTTCGTGATTATTGCTGCGGTGAAGGCAAATGAAGGAAAAGAATTCCGTTACCCGCTAACGTTCCGTTTGATAAAATAGCCGTCTCTTGGAAAAGTCGTTCCTCGTGGGACGGCTTTTTGTTTATTTGAATTTTCTGTTAAAAAGAGGATGAACAGTCGTTCATCTCGAATTACAAGAGAGTGTAGTCGGTGAAGGGGGAGTCAAATCATGTTGTCGGGTGTTACGGTTGTTGATTTTTCTCGCCATCTTCCAGGTCCGATTTGTACGATGCGCCTGGCTGATTTGGGAGCAGAGGTCATCGAGGTGGAATCGTTTCACGACAAAGATCACTCACAGGCAATGAATCCCTCGCACCGAGAACCTAGAGAGACGGGAGCGTTTTACCTGCGTTCACACCGCAATCATAAAAGCATTTCCTTGAATTTGCGTACGAATGAGGGAAAGGCGCTCGCGTTTGCTCTGGCTAGACAGGCTGATGTCGTGGTAGAAAGCTATCGTCCGGGTGTGATGCGGCATTTGGGTCTTGATTACGATTGCCTGTGGGAGAGGCATCCTGCTGTGATTTATTGCTCGGTGACGGGCTACGGACAAAGCGGGGAGCTGTATCAATTAGGGGGGCATGACTTGAATGTCCAGGCAGTGAGCGGATTTTTGTCACTGGTTCGAGACCCGGAAGGTAAGCCTGTCATTGCTGATATTCCTCTTTCCGATTATGCGCTTGGGTTATATGCCAGTGAACAAATTTGCGCGGCGCTCGTCCAACGTGCGAGGACAGGGCGAGGAGCTTATTTGGATGTCTCGTCTGCCGATTTGTTTAGTTCCTGGACAGGGCTGCATGCACTGTTTACGCGGTATGGCACTTCGATCGGGAGGGAGACCGGACGAGGAGGGCTGCTGGCGTATCAGGTGTTTGAGACAGCAGATGGTCAGTATGTCGCGCTCGCTGCGTTGGAAGAGAAGTTTTGGCTGAATTTTTGTCGCGCGGTAGGCAGAGAGGACTGGGAGCTATGTCACCGGGCTACAGTTGCCGAGCATCCGGAAGTGCTCGAAGAGATGAAAGCACTTTTCCTGTCCAGAACCCAAGCAGAATGGAGCGAGTTGGGCAGTGAGGTGGATTGCTGTCTGACTGCTGTTGAGGATTGGGAAAACTGGGCAGACAATCCGTACGTTGCGAACAGGGAAATTGCCTATACGATTCCTTATTTGGAAAAGAAGTCCCCTGATCAAGAGGCGAGCTTCGCACATCGTTATTTAGCGGAGAGGAAGTCTCCACCGTGGTACACCGACTACACGAATGAGTTACTCAAACGCAAATTAAACCTCACAGAGGAAGATTTGCGCCGGTTACAAAAGCAGGGAGTTATTCCTGCTGCTTCTTCATAGGAAAGGGTGAGAAAAATGATCGAACAGGACCAAAAAACACAATTGATCGTCACAAAAGCAGATGGTATTTACACGATTACACTTAACAGGCCACAGGTTTTGAATGCGATGACGGTCGAAATGTTTTCCCTTTTGCAGGAGGCTATTTCAACAGGTGCGGCAGATGAAGAGGTTGATGTGGTCATACTGCGCGGAGCAGGCGGGAATTTTTGCTCCGGTGCTGATTTAGGTGTGTTGACTGCACTGACTGACAAGAGTGATGCTGATCAGTCACTGACGATCATTAATGACTTCATTACGAACCTACATCAAATGCCAAAGCCTGTGATCGCCGTTATCGAAGGGGTAGCCGTCGGAGCGGGACTTAATCTTGCGTTGCACGCTGATTTTGTCATTGCGACGGAAGATGCATTGTTGCAGGAGCCTTTTGTCCAGATTGGACTGACCACTGATTTTGGTGGGACATATTTATTGCCGAGACTCGTTGGTACGGCGTGGACGAAACGGCTCGCCCTGCTGGGAGAAAAAATCTCAGGAAAAAAAGCCGAGGAGATCGGCTTGATTTATCGTGCGGTGGAAGCCAGTCAAGTCGAAAGCGAGGTCGACAAACTGGTTGCTGCGGTACGCCGCCTGCCGAAACAAGCGTATGCCGTTACGAAAGAAGGATTGGGACGCTGCTATACAAACGGCCTGGAATATGCGCTGGCCTGGGAAAAGCAACAGCAGCCGTCCCTAATTGCTCGACCTGAATTCCAGGCGCTTGTCCAAGCGAAAATGAAGCGGACGTAAGCGACTTATTTTGGCAAGGGGATGCGTAGTTCATGAATACGCTGTCCTGTTGCTGCACTCTCCTCGAACAAAGCGAGCACGGGTGATTTTGCGTTCGGATCTAGCTTGAGATCGATGGAAAAGCTGCCCCATTCTGGTGCGCCCATACTTGCCGTCACAAAGCTATTTGCAAGTGTCTTGTCTTTGTCCGTAACGACGAATCGAACGTTGGCTTCGTTAACGCGGGCTTCCCCCTTGATCGTATATTGCCCTTCGCCAGTTTTGGTGATCGTGATATTTCGGAACGATTCATTCTCATATCGTCCCTTGTCTTCGCCAACAGGATGAGAATGTACATGAGCCGCTGCAGGCGGGATGATCGTGGGGAATGACACAGTAGTCAAGCTTATGGCGAGCATGCAAGTAGTCAGCATTTTGGATCGGAGTCGCATTCTTTCCCTTCCCTTCATTCAATTTCCTCTCTAGGTTGGCGAATTTGTCTGTGAACTATTCTTGGCAGCTTGTACAATAGGGAACTTTATCCGTTGAGTAGAGGGCCAATCTGTGATAGAGTAGGGATATCAAGATCCTGCGATGTACGATAGGCCGTAAATGTTTCTAACCTTATACGTGTTTTTCGGGAGACGGAAACTGTGATGGATGTCAGGCCCACCTCCGTGTGGATGCATGGGAAGGCTGAAGTGCAGTAGGGTCACCCACCTGTGTGAGCGCAGGTTATAGAAACATGAGGTCAACGGCAGAGCGGGGACTTGGCCGTTTATGAATGCAATGAATTGCCGATAGCACGAAAAACCACTTGGAATTTCCTTCCAGGTGGTTTTTGTTTTTCGTAAAGAATTAGTGAGTGGTTTTGTTTTGCTTGCCAGAGCCGTGCCCTTGACCTTGTTTCTGGTTTCCCTGATCTTGGTCCCCGTGATCTACAATCGTCAAGTCTTTTTCAAGCGATTGGGAGTCTTGGGCGTCTTGAAGAATTTGATACATTTGCAGGAAGTTTGCTTTTTGTCCCTCAGGAATTCCTTTGATCCGAACGGTCAGCTCCTGTGGGCCGTTTTGCTGCTGTCCGCCTTGACTGTTTCCTTGTCCACTGCTTTCATTCGAACTCGGCTGTTCGTCAAGAAAGCTGAGAAACATTGAGTCACTGTCTTGGTCTTGTTGATTGTTTTGTCCGCTGTTTTGTGATTGCTGTCCTTGTCCTTGTCCGTTCTGCTGCTCAAACAGCACATTGAATTCGTTAAGATCGGTCTGGATGATGCCAATGACGTTCATCCTGATCCTCCTTCCAAAATAGAAATGATGCTTCAGCCAGGATGCTTGGAATGATGAACACCGTGCCGTTGCAGGTAACTATGGAAAAAGTATTCCACCACTGTTATGGCAAATGCCGTCAACAACAAACCAGATAAGGATATGGTCTGGCCAAACAAGTAACAGCCAAGCCACAAGGAGGCATACACAAACAAGAAATCAGCTGAGCTCGCAAACGTATTGTTCGTACGCGGGAGGATCGTCAAATCAAGTACATAACCCAGTAAACTGACAATCACGCTTGCGAGCACTGCAAACATAAGGGACGTCCCCGACCACCAAAGCCCTGGAATGGCAATGATTCCGTTAAACAAGAGCTTGAGAACGATGTTCAAAGAACGAACACCACCTTTCATGCCCTTAGTATGAACTTAGGTAGTCGCGCTATTCGTAGAAGAGGTGTTTGATTTTAAGCGGCGGATGAGCGCTTCATCCGGTGTAACATACAGCGTGCGTTGCTGTTCGTAAATGACATAGCCAGGCTTGGCACCGCTCGGTTTTTTCACATGCTTGATGAGCGTGTAGTCCACGGGAATTTGACTTCCCTCTTTGGCCCGGCTGAAATAAGCGGCCAGATTCGCTGCTTCAAGCAACGTTTCATCTGAAAATTCACGAGCGCGGATGACCACATGTGAGCCGGGAATATCCTTGGTGTGCAGCCATGTTTCTTGCGAAGAGGCGAGCTTGTTGGTCAAAAACTCGTTTTGCTTATTGTTTTTGCCGACCAAGATTTCGATTCCATCTGAAGAGAAGTAAGTATCCAGCTCTGGTCTGGTTTCCTTTTTCTTGCGCGGGCCGCGTTTTTTACGGTCTCGCATGTAGCCTTGCTCGACGAGTTCCTCGCGAATTTCTTCGGCATCTTTTAAGGTAGCATGCTCCAGTTGAACAAGTACGCCGTCCAAGTACATGATTTCAGCATGAGCCTGTTCGATCTGCTCACCTACGATGGAGAGGCTGTTTTTTGCTTTGTTATAGCGTTTGTAATACGACTGCAAATTTTCCGACGGCGTCTTCAGTGGATCGAGCGGGATCGTGATGGTACCTCCAGTCTCGTCATACCAGTTGACAGTGACCAGTTCATGATCACCACGCTTCAACTGATGCATATTGGCGGTGATCAATTCACCGAACAGCCGGAACTGATCTGCCTCGTGAGCATCCTGCAGCGTTTGCTCGAGCTTCTCAATTTTCTTTTCATTCTTGTTGCGCTCTGCGGTGACGAAACGGATCAGATCGTGTGCGCGCTGTTTGACTGTATCACGGAGCGCCTTCCCTTCGTAAAATGCCTGCAAGCAAGCCTGAACGGAAGGATAGGGAGTCGTGACACCGTTCGTGAGATGAGTAAGCTCAACCACGTGAAAATATGCTTTGCCGTTTGTCTCAACAATCGATGGCAAATACTCGTGCGCATTGATTGCGTCCATCACCTGTGAAAAGGCATTCCACAGTGTTTCACGATTTGCGAGACCAGCTCTGTGCAAGATTTCTTTTGCGAGGAGCGGGCTGATTCCTGTGTAGCCGTCCACAATTTGCTTGTCCAGACGGCCGCCGTTCCAGTCGAGGGAAGAAATAAACACTTGCTCGGTGACTGTGAGGGGGTCGCGCTTATCCTGACTCGGAGGAGAGACATAAGGTCGGCCAGGTATGACCTGTCTGTATTGACTGATGGCCAGCGTCACGTGCATGGCGCTATCCAAAATGATTCCGGTTGCGGGATCGATGAGTATGATATTGCTGTGTTTCCCCATGATCTCTACAATAATCCGGCGCACAGCCGTGTCACCCAGCTCATCCCGGGTGCGTACGTCCATATGAATGATCCGTTCCATCCCGACTTGCTGGACGGACTCGATTACGCCACCCTCACAATGCTTACGCAATAGCATACAAAACATCGGAGCTTCCAACGGATTCGTGAATTCTTCTGTCGTCAAGTGAATTCTGGGATAGGTCGGGTTTGCAGACAGGAGGAGCTTTACCGTTTCTCCTTGGGTCCGTACCTGCATAACGATATCACTATGGTGGGGTTGGTGGATTTTCGAGATGCGTCCACCTACTAGTTTATGTAACTCCCGCGTGACAGAGCGGGTTACAACGCCATCAAATGCCACAAATGGTCACCTCAAATCAAAAAAATGGCTAGAATAATAAAGGGCAGAACGTATAGGGCTTGCCAGTCACAGTGTAGCATAAGTCAGAGCTGGGAGGAATCTCATCGTGATGGGGCTGCTTCGGTTGACACTGCCAAGAGTTGTCTCCTATAATAAATTAACGATTTTGCGTCTATGGAAGTGAAAACTTGTGATTCGAAGCATGACGGGTTACGGTAGAAAAGAAGACAGCAGAGGTTCCATTCGAGTGACGGTCGAGATTCGTTCCGTGAATCATCGTTTTTCTGAAATTGTTGTGCGCCTACCGAAAGCATGGAATATGCTTGAGGATTCTGTTCGCAAGCTGGTCGCTCAAAATGTCAGAAGAGGACGTGTCGATGTAACGATCTCGGTAGAAGGAAAGAATCCTTCTTCTTCGGTCATGGACATTGATTGGGATGTCGCTGAACAGCTAGTCTCCATCTCCCGCGAGATGACACAACGTTTTTCGCTAGAGACGCCTTTAAGCGTCAAGGACCTGCTGCATTTCCCTGGCGTGATACATACCAAGGAGTCAGAGGACAATGTGGAGGAGCTGGCAGAGTGGCTCCAAGACCTGGTAAAAGGTGCCGCAATGGATCACGTCTCGATGAAAGAAGCCGAGGGGATTTTGCTGCACGCTGATCTAGCCAGTCGTCTGACACAGATCAATACCTGGACACGGGAGATATCCCAGTTGGCCCCACTTTGTATGGAAGAGTATAAGGGCCGACTTCAGCAACGCGTAAGTGAGTGGGCGGATTTGACACCTTTTGAATTGGACCCTGCTCGTGTAGCGCAAGAGGTTGCCTTTTTCGCTGATAAAAGTGATATTAGTGAAGAGTTGACCCGTTTAGATAGTCATTGCCAACAGTTTGCTAATCAATTAGGCAAAGAAGAAGCAATCGGTCGAAAACTTGATTTTCTGCTCCAAGAAATGAATCGGGAGGCGAATACAATTGCTTCCAAGGCGAATCATTTGCGCATTCAGCATCTGGCTGTCGAGATAAAGACGGAGCTGGAGAAGATGCGGGAGCAAGTACAGAATGTCGAGTAGCATGAAAGGATGGGCTGGGCCGTCATGGCAATCAAGCTAATCAATATCGGTTTTGGCAACATCGTCAATGCCAACCGCATTATTTCAATTGTAAGTCCGGAATCCGCTCCTATCAAACGGATCATCCAGGAAGCGCGCGATCGCAACATGCTAGTGGACGCGACCTATGGGAGACGTACACGTGCGGTAATTATTACAGACAGCGATCACGTCATTTTGTCAGCGGTGCAGCCAGAAACAGTGGCACAGCGCTTGACAACGAAGGATGACGAATCGGACGAATAAAGTAGGAGTGTAAACAATGAGTATGGTTGATCGTGGTCTCCTTTTGGTTCTTTCTGGACCAGCTGGTGTGGGAAAAGGAACAGTATGCAAGGCACTTCGCGAAGTGATGCCTGATCTCGTGTATTCTGTTTCAGCTACCACCCGCCAGCCGCGTCCTGGAGAGGTAGAAGGAGTTAATTACTTTTTCAAAAGCCAGGAAGAGTTCAAGCGAATGATTGAAGAAGACGCTCTTCTGGAATGGGCAGAATACGTAGGCAATTACTACGGTACACCTCGCCAGTTCGTGGACGACATGCTGAATGAAGGGCGCGATGTCATTTTGGAGATTGAAGTCCAAGGTGCCCTTCAAGTGAAAGAAAGCTTCCCGCAAGGCACGTTCCTTTTTTTGGCTCCACCTGATTTGAACGAGCTGGAAAATCGAATCGTGGGACGCGGGACAGAATCGCAAGAAATCATTCGCAAGCGCATGGAAGTGGCGCGTGCGGAAATCGAGCTGATGGACCATTACGATTATGTAGTCGTCAATGACGTCATCGAATCGGCTTGCGATCGGATCCAAGCTATCATTACAGCGGAACATCTGAAAAAAGATCGTCAGGTTCACAAATATCGCAAATGGCTACAGGAGGTTGAATAGTATTATGTTGTATCCATCTATTGACGAATTGACCGAAAAAGCTGAGAGCAAGTACATTTTGGTAACAGTAGCATCCAAGCGTGCACGTCAGCTTCGTGAAAACAGCGAAATTCAAGTGGTGAGACCAAAATCCAAAAAATTTGTAGGTCTTGCACTGGAAGAGTTCATCTCCGACGAGCTCGTTCACGAGTTTTTGGACGGTCGCAAATAAGCATTCACCTTTAAAAACAACCTCACGAGGTTGTTTTTTTCGGATTTCGGATGGGGGAGAAAGGAGAGAGTGCAGATGCATTCGCTTGCAGGAAAACGAATTGTTCTTGGAGTATCTGGCGGCATCGCTGCTTACAAGGCTGCTGCACTGACCAGCAAACTGACACAGGCAGGAGCATTGGTGCATGTTATTTTGACAGAGAGCGCCCTGCAGTTTATTCAGCCTTTGACGTTTCAAGCCTTGTCTCACCTGCCTGTTTATACAGATACTTTCACGGAGCCAGACCCGCATGTGATTAGCCATATCGAGCTGGCTGATCGAGCTGATCTCGTTCTGATTGCGCCAGCCACGGCAAACGTGATTGGCAAAATGGCCAACGGCATCGCGGATGATATGCTGACGACGACCGTGCTGGCTACAAAATCGCCAGTCATGGTCGCGCCTGCCATGAACGTCAATATGTACAATCACCCTGCGGTTATCGCGAATATGGACAAGCTCACTTCATATGGGTACCGATTTGTTGAACCGGGTGTCGGGCTATTGGCATGTGGCTGGATTGGCAAAGGACGTTTGGCAGAGCCAGAGGAGATCGTCGAGGCTGTTCGTCAATGGTTTGCATCCGATGAAACAAGACAAACAATCCGTGAAAAAGATTTGCAGGACAAGCATGTACTGATCACAGCGGGACCAACTCGTGAAAAAATTGATCCAGTTCGCTACATAACCAATCACGCTTCAGGAAAAATGGGCTACGCCATCGCTGAAGCAGCACGAGACAGAGGGGCGAAGGTCACATTGATCAGTGGACCGACTGCTTTGGCACGTCCTGATGGTGTCGAATTTATCGCGGTAGAATCCGTTCAAGAAATGTTCGATGCAGTCATGGAGCAGTTGCCGCACTGTGACATCGTCGTCAAATCAGCAGCAGTATCCGATTATCGACCGAAGCATGTGGCTGAACATAAGATGAAAAAGGGTGATGGTCCACTCGAACTTGCGCTGGAGAAAGCGCCGGATATTCTAAAGACCATTGGTGAGCGGAAAACGAAGCAATTCGTCGTGGGCTTTGCAGCAGAGACACAAAATGTGTTACAGCATGCCCAGTCCAAGCTGGAGCGAAAAAATCTCGATATGATCGTTGCCAATAACGTATTGCTTGAGGGAGCAGGTATGGGAAGCGATACGAACATTGTCACCTTGTTGACCCGTGGCGGCGAGCAGCTGGCTTTGGATAAGTTGAGCAAGCGGGCTGTGGCAGACAAGCTGTTTGATGCTGTCCTCGCAGTGCAAGAGCATAAACCGCTTCGAGACCTGTCATGATTGCTCAAATTATCGTGGACGTTCCCGTCAATCGAACGAATCGGCCTTTTGATTACAGCGTTCCGCCTTGGCTGCGTCCGCTGATTCGTGTCGGCAGCCGAGTGGTGGTTCCATTTGGTCCCCGTCAACTGCAAGGCTACGTCATCGGAATCGTTGAGAATGACGAAGCAATTCCGGATCGTACGCGACTGAAGGATGTCGTGCAAGTACAAGACGACACCCCACCACTTACGCCAGAGCTGCTAAAGATGAGTGAATGGATGTCCAAGCAGTATTTGTGTCCGTGGGTAACCGCTGTGCAGGCCATGCTCCCGGCTGTGCTCAAAGGAAAGTCGGAAAAATGGCTGACAGCGACAGATGCACTAGACGAGGAAGCTTGCGGGAGGTCTGGACTTCTGTGGGAGATGCTGCGCAAACGGCAATTACCACTAACAGAAATAGAGAAACAATTTCCTGAAGAATATATGCTAGTCCCAGGATGGATACAGAGCGGTCTGCTCGCGACGGAGTATCAAGTGAAGGATCGCATTACGCGCAAGCAGCAATCGTTTGTCCGATGCTTACTGGATGAGGGAGAGCTGGAAAAAGCGATCGGTTCTTTGCCAGCACGAGCGGAGCAGATGCGTCGAGTCCTTCAGCTGCTGCTCATGCATAAGGAACAGTCCTTATCTGTGCAAATGCTGCGGGATGAGTACGGAATTACGCGTTCTCCGTTGAAAAGTTTAGAATCAAAAGGCTGGATTGCGATCGAGCAAGTGGAAGTGTACCGTGACCCGTACGCCAATCGACGCTTTCATGAAAAGCCAAAGCCGACCTTTACTCCTGTACAGCAAGCAGCGTTGACACCCATTTTGCAATCAATCGATTCAGGAACGTACGCTTCTTATTTGCTGCACGGCGTTACGGGAAGCGGCAAGACAGAAGTGTATTTGGAAGCGATCGAACGGACATTGGAAAAAGGCCGGGAAGCGATCTTTCTCGTACCGGAAATCTCTTTGACTCCACAAATGGTAGAGCGCTTCAAAGGCCGTTTTGGTGCGGACGTGGCTGTTTTGCACAGTGCGCTGTCACAAGGGGAGCGCTATGACGAGTGGCGCAAGATCATTCGCAATCAGGTCAAGGTGGTGGTAGGTGCACGTTCTGCCATCTTCGCGCCTTTTCGAAATGTCGGCCTGATTGTCATCGATGAAGAGCATGAGAGCTCGTACAAGCAAGAAGAGACCCCTCGCTATCATGCACGGGAGGTCGCCCTGTGGAGAGCGAAAGAAAACCAGGGTGTTCTCGTCATGGGAAGCGCGACTCCGGCCTTGGAGACGTATGCATTGGCTACACGAGGCCGATACGAGCTGTTGCGCATGCCGGAGCGTGTCGGGAATCGTCCGATGCCACAGGTTCATGTCGTGGACATGCGTGAGGAGCTCCAAGCCGAGAATCGTTCGATGTTCAGTCGGAAGCTGCATGAGATGATTGCAGACCGATTGGCAAAAGAAGAACAGATGGTCATTTTCCTTAATCGAAGAGGCTTTTCTACCTTTGTCATGTGCCGTTCCTGCGGCTATACGATGCGCTGCATTCATTGCGATATCTCGCTTACCTATCACAAAACGAATCACACGGCCCGCTGTCACTACTGTGGGTACACGATTGGACAGCCTTCGCATTGTCCCGAGTGTCAGAGCGAGCATATACGCTTTTTTGGTACGGGGACGCAGAAGGTGGAGGCAGAGCTGGCAAAGCTTTTCCCTGGTATCCGGGTCATTCGGATGGATGTGGATACGACTTCGCGAAAAGGCTCTCATGAGGAGCTGTTGAACAAATTCCGCGCTGGGCAAGGCGACGTCCTGCTCGGTACCCAGATGATTGCCAAGGGTCTTGATTTTCCGCGGGTGACGTTGGCGGGAATCATTGCAGCAGATACCTCCTTGCACCTGCCTGACTTCCGTGCTGCTGAAAAGACGTTCCAGCTGCTCACACAGGTAGGAGGGCGAGCGGGACGACATGAGTTAGATGGAGATGTAGTCATTCAGACGTATACACCTGAGCACTACAGCATCGTCCACGCAACCAAGCATGATTATCCTGCGTTCTATCAGGATGAAATGCTACAGCGCAGACGAACGGGATATCCGCCTTATTTCCGGCTCGTCTTGATTACCTTTAGCCACGAGGATGTACCTGTCGTCATCCGCGGTGCGCATACGATGGCCGACTATTTGCGGCAGCGTTTGGCACAGACAACGATCCTCTTGGGGCCAGTCGCTTCGCCCATTGCAAGGGTGAAGGATAGATTTCGATTTCAGATCATGCTAAAATATCGTGATGAACCGCAACTGTCAGAACTGCTCGCTCAGGCGACGGCTGCGTTTGAAGAATGGAACAAACAGCAGAAAGTATTGATGACGATTGACGTCGATCCATACGTACTGCTTTAGGGAGGATATGAATCACATGGCGATTCGCACGATTGTAAAACATCCAGATCCGATTTTGCGTGAAAAAGCAATGGTTGTAACCAAATTTAACTCCAACTTGCACAAGCTGCTTGATGATATGGCAGATACGATGTACGATGCAGAAGGTGTAGGCTTGGCTGCTCCACAAGTGGGCATTTCCAAGCGTGTCATCGTGATGGATTGTGGCGATGGACTGATTGAAATGATCAATCCGGAAATCGTTGAGCATGAAGGTGAGCAATTCGATTATCCAGAAGGTTGCCTGAGCATTCCAGGCTTGCAAGGGGACGTTCGTCGTCACAAGTGGATCAAGCTGCGCGGTCATGATCGTGACGGGAATGTGATTGAGCTCGAGGCAGACGACCTGTTGTCCCGTTGCGCTCAACACGAGATCGATCATTTGAACGGTGTCCTCTTTATCGATGTAGCTGACAAGGTGTACAAAGTAAACCCGAATCAGGAAGGGGAATAACCATTTGAAAGATGCTCGCATCCTGTTTATGGGTACGCCTGACTTTGCTGTATCGAGTCTTACGGCTGTACTCGAAGCAGGCTATAACGTGATTGGAGTCGTAACACAACCCGATCGTCCCGTTGGACGCAAGCAAGTATTGACGCCGCCCCCCGTGAAGGAGGCGGCTTTGCGTCATGGACTTTTGGTATTGCAGCCGGAAAAGATCAAGGCGGAAGAAGCACTGGAAGAAGTGTTGGCGCTTGATTTTGATTTGATCATTACCGCAGCGTATGGGCAGATTTTGCCTAAGAAATTGCTCGATGCACCGAAATACGGCTGCATCAATGTGCATGCTTCCCTTTTGCCGAAGTATCGTGGCGGTGCGCCGATCCACAAATCGATTGTGGAGGGAGAAGCGGAAACAGGCGTGACCATCATGTACATGGTCGAAGCGCTAGACGCAGGGGATATGCTATCCAAGGTAGTCGTGCCGATTGAGGAGCGCGATACAGTTGGAACATTGCATGACAAATTGGCTGTAGCAGGCTCAGAGCTATTGATTGCTACTGTTCCTCGCCTGTTGGCAGATGAAATCACAGCTGAGCCACAGGATCATTCAGCAGCGACTTTTGCCCCAAATATCAAGCGAACGGACGAAAAAATTGACTGGAACCGTTCTGCTGAACAGATTTACAACCAAGTCCGCGGCTTGAATCCGTGGCCTGTTGCATTTACTACGCACGAAGGCAAGATTTGGAAGCTGTGGTGGGTAGAAAAAATGCTGGAGGCGGGCGTTGGCAAAGAGCCGGGAACCATTATCGCCCGCGAGGAAGACGGAATTGTTGTCGCTTGCGGAAGCGGTGCAGTGAAAATAACCGAATTGCAGCCAGAAGGCAAAAAACGTATGAGTGCTCTCGACTTTTTGCGTGGAGCGGGCAGCAGCATTGAAATCGGCACAAAGGTAGGAGAATAGTCCGTGGCAAAAAAGGGAGCTCGCAATATCGCCCTCGATATTTTGAACAGGGTAGAAGAACATAAGTCCTACAGCAATCTGGAGCTGCGAAACGTCCTGGATCGTGAAAATCTCAGTGCGGCAGATGCAGGACTGGTGACAGAGCTTGTGTACGGTACCATTCAGCGCAAGATGACGCTGGATCATGTCCTGTCCCATTTTGTCGGGAATAAAAAAGTGCAGTCCTGGGTCCGCAATTTGCTGCGTCTCAGCTTGTACCAAATTCGCTTTTTGGACCGTATTCCTGAACGGGCAGCGGTGCATGAGGCAGTTGAGATCGCTAAGAAACGCGGTCACCAAGGGATTGCTTCAATGGTCAACGGTGTCTTGCGTAATGCTTTGCGCCAGCCAGATGTATGGGAGCGTCAGCCAAAAGGCGATCGTGCCTTGCAAATCGCTGTAGCCCACTCGCATCCGGAATGGCTTGTGCGTCAGTGGCTCGCCGTATACGGTGAAGAGACGACGATTGCCATCTGCGAAGCCAACAACAGAACGCCACATAGCTCTGTTCGGGTCAATGCATGCAAGACGACGAAAGCTCAAGTGCTGGACAAGCTGGCAGAAGAAGGGCTGGAAGGACATGCATCGTCTGTTAGTCCCGATGCCATTCTGATGGAAGGCGGACATGCAGCAGGCTCTCGCTTGTTCAAGGAAGGCTACTTCACGATCCAGGATGAGAGCTCCATGCTCGTAGCCCCAGCTCTTGCTGCCAAACCAGGCATGCGTGTGCTGGATGCTTGCGCTGCACCCGGAGGCAAAACAACGCACATAGCGGAATTGATGGAAAACCAAGGGAAAATCATCGCGAGTGACGTGCATCCGCACAAGCGCGACCTGATTGCCGGCGCAGCGAAAAGACTCGGAATCACCATCATCGAGCCGATCGTAAGCGATGCACTGGACTTGCCTGAAAAAGCGCTGGGGACTTTTGACCGTATTTTGCTGGATGCACCATGCACGGGATTTGGTGTGATTCGTCGCAAGCCTGATCTGAAATGGAACAAGTCGCCGGAAGATGTCCGTGCGATTGCCCAGCTTCAGTACGAGCTGTTGAAGACATTGGCACCAATGCTCGCTGCAGGCGGAGTCATGGTATACAGCACATGTACGATCGAGCCAAAAGAAAATCAGGAGATTGTTCGTCGCTTTGTTCTCGAGCATCCTGATTTTGTCCTAGATGATACATTGGCGGAGGACCTGCCTGAGGCTGTCAGAAAGCATGTAGATGAAACAGGCGCCTGCATTCAAATTTTGCCTCATCATTTCGAGAGTGATGGCTTCTTTATCGCTCGATTGAAACGAAAAGGATAAGGGAAAAGGTATAAATAAGGGGTGGCGCACCAATAGGTGGAAAATGCCGCTCCTTTGCCTTTGTTTGCGAGTGCGCGTATTGGTTTACACTAGGAAAAGCGATTCATTTATGAAACTGGATGCCAAAACCGTTTGAAGCGAGACGCGCCACGAGGTACAATGATAGAATGACGATTTATGTAAGCAATGATTTTGAGGATGTGGAAATAGTATGCCGTTAACGACATTTACTAGCGCAAAGCCGCTTATTTACAGTTTGACTCTGGAAGAAATGAAGGAATGGTTGGTCAGTGCTGGCGACAAAGCATTTCGTGCGCAGCAAATTTTTGACTGGCTGTATGTGAAGCGTGTCACATCCTTTGACGAAATGAGCAATTTGTCCAAGGACCTGCGCCAAAAGCTGGCAGATACGTTTCGTATGGATCCCCTCAAGGAAATCACGCATCAGGAATCTCAGGATGGAACGATTAAATTTTTGTTCCAGCTTGTAGATGGACATGCAATCGAGACGGTTATTATGCGTCATAACTACGGAAACAGCATCTGTGTAACGACACAGGTTGGCTGCCGTATCGGTTGTACGTTTTGTGCGTCCACGCTAGGTGGATTGAAGCGTAACCTGGATGCGGGAGAAATCGTATCTCAAGTATTGATGGCTCAGCGCAGATTGGATGCTGATGGTGAACGTGTCAGTCACGTGGTTGTGATGGGGATCGGGGAGCCTTTTGAGAACTTCGAGAGCTTGATGGCTTTCTTGTCCGTAATCAACGATAACCGTGGATTGAATATCGGTGCTCGTCACATTACGGTTTCCACCAGCGGAATTGTGCCGAAGATTTACGAGTTTGCTGAACGAGGCGGACAAGTGAACCTGGCGATTTCCCTGCATGCTCCAAACACGGAGCTGAGAAGCCAGCTGATGCCAATAAACCGCGGCTTCCCGCTTGATAAACTGATGGAAGCATGCCAGCATTACATTAACAAGACAGGCCGCCGCATCAGCTTTGAGTATGGACTTTTCGGCGGGAAAAATGATCAGCCTGAACATGCAGAAGAGCTGGCTGCGCTTATTGGCGATATGCTCTGCCACGTGAACCTGATCCCGGTGAACTACGTACCAGAGCGTGATTATGTGCGCACGCCGCGTAATGAGATTTTTCAGTTCAAACGTATTTTAGATGAAAAAGGAATCAATGTGACCATCAGACGCGAGCAAGGCAGTGACATTGCTGCTGCCTGCGGACAATTGAGGGCACAACACGCTAAAGAAACCGTGGGGTGATGCCATGGAAATCGCGATGAAATCCCATGTTGGCCGCGTTCGTCAGGTTAACGAGGACTATTATGCCTGTGTGACCGATTTAAACGGACGTGTGCTGGCCATTGTTGCTGATGGTATGGGTGGCCATCAGGCTGGTGATATCGCCAGCCGCCTTGCTGTTGAGCGAATAGTAAAAGAACTGCGTCATCTGGATGGGGACCTTGATGCAGAGGATGTGCGTGAGCAATTGATGAACGCCGTCCTGCTTGCAAATAAAGAAGTATACGAATATGCGGTAGAGCATCCGGAGTGCAATGGTATGGGCACAACCGTGGTTGCTGCTTTGCTCGACCATACCTCCGTGATTACAGCGCATATTGGTGACAGCCGTCTTTATTTTTACAACCAAGACGGCCTTGTCATGAAAACGGAAGACCATTCACTCGTTAATGAACTGGTGAAAAGTGGACAGATTACGGCCGAGGAGGCGTCTGTCCACCCTCACCGCAATGTCATTATGCGTTCGCTCGGGACAGAACCGGATGTGCTCATTGATCTTGGGCATTTTGAATGGTCAGAGGGTGATGTCGTATTGATTTGCTCCGATGGGCTGAGCAATAAAGTAAGTCATCCTTCTTTAGAAGAATCGTTACAGAAACAGATATCGTTACAAGCGAAGGTAGACGGTCTGGTGCAGGAAGCATTGGATGCCGGTGGGGAAGATAACATAACGCTGGTTGCCGTACAAAATACGCTTGATGCCGGTCAGGAAGAGGGGTGAGAGAGATGGAAGGTCAACGACTGGGAGGACGATACCAAATAGAATCCCGCGTCGGTGGGGGCGGTATGGCCATTGTATATAAGGCCAAAGATTTAATATTGAATCGTCCAGTGGCTGTCAAGGTGCTGCGTTCGCAGTTCGGTACAGACGAAGATTTCGTCAATCGTTTCCGACGGGAAGCGCAGGCGGTGGCGAGTTTATCTCACCCCAATGTGGTTGGGGTGTATGATGTCGGTCAGGAAGGCGATACCCATTACATGGTGATGGAGTACATAGAAGGATATACGTTGAAGGAGGTTATCATTCAACGTGGCGCATTGCCGGTAGAAGAGGCTGTGCGGATCGCCGAGCAAATTTGCGATGCACTCGATCATGCGCATCAAAACCAGATCATTCATCGAGATATTAAGCCGCACAATATTATGATTGGAAAAAACGGTCGGGTGAAGGTTACGGACTTCGGTATTGCAAGAGCCGTGACTTCTACTACGATTACGCATACGAATGCGATGCTGGGCTCTGTCCATTATTTTTCGCCAGAGCAGGCACGCGGAGGAATAACCGGAGAAAAATCCGATATTTACTCTCTCGGGATTGTCTTGTACGAAATGGTGACGGGTGAACTGCCGTTTTCCGGTGATTCGCCAATATCTGTGGCGCTTAAGCATTTGCAGGAGCCGCTTCCCGAGCCGCGCCAAGTCAATCCAGCCATACCGCAGAGTGTGGAAAATGTCATTTTGAAGGCGCTGGTGAAGGATCCGTTTCTCAGATACGCATCCGCGAGTGAAATGCTAGAAGATTTGGAGACCTGCCTGTTTCCAGAACGATTAAACGAAGAAAAGCTGACGTTCCCGGTGGATGAAGAGATGACGCGTGTGGTGCCGATCATCACACCTGACATGCTCGAAGGCCACACCAATGGAAAAACCGGCGGAGCAGGACGAAGTCGTTATGAGCAGCGTACGGATGACGAGGACGCTAAACCAGCCAAGAAACAATGGTGGATCAAAGCACTGATGTGGGTTGGCGGTATTGGACTGTTTTTCGTACTGGCATTCTTCGGATTTAACTTACTGTTGAATCTGTTCCCGTCCGTTCCAGAGGCACAGGTACCTCATGTGGAAGGAATAGAAGTGACGCTCGCTGAGAAGAAGATTCAGGATGCCAAACTCGTTGCCCGTATCGTCGAAGAAGCCAATGATACGATAGAAAAGGGAATGGTGATACGCCAGGACCCTGCACCTCCCATGCGGTTAAAGGAAAATTCCGTTGTGACCTTGTATGTAAGTAGGGGGCAACAAGAGATCAGTATGCCGAATCTGGTTACGCTGCCGAGGGCAACAGCAGAGGAAGCGTTGAAAAGTAATGGTTTCAAACTGGAAAATGTCACCTTCGTAGAAGAAGAGGATGACAAGGCCGAGGTAGGAACCGTTATCAAGCAGGCGCCAGCAGCAAATGAAAAGGTGTTCCCGACCAAAACGAACGTGACGGTCACGATCAGTAAAGGAAAAGCCTTCGTGAAAATGCCGGACGTGCGTAATATATCGGTAGAGGCTGCACAAGTAGAATTGTTCAAAAGAGGGCTGGATATCGGCGCAATCAAGGAAGTGCCTACTTATCAGACAGACAAAGCAGGTATTGTGCTAAGCACGCACCCGTACGATCCCGGGATGGACGTTCAAAAGGGCGTAAAAGTTCCGCTTGAGGTCAGCAATGGCCAGT
This sequence comes from Brevibacillus jepli, assembly GCF_047229145.1. Lineage (NCBI taxonomy): Bacteria > Bacillati > Bacillota > Bacilli > Caryophanales > Paenibacillaceae > Brevibacillus > Brevibacillus jepli. The sequence goes on along the minus strand of NZ_JBFEFW010000017.1, from coordinate 1,935 downwards.
TCCCGCAAGACGCCAAACCAGCAAATGTCCCTGTTTATGTAGAGGTTGTGCCTGGAGACACGCTGGAAGTGAGAATTGAAGTGACAGATGCACGTGGAGAAGCACAAGTTCTTCACACAGATACGATCACCGAAAATAAAGAGTACGATGTACCGATCGTCTTGGCACCACAGAAGGACGCGTTGGTCAGAGTGTTAGTGAAACGACCGAACGATCAAACCTTCGGGGAATACCAAGTGATACCGATTTCGTATAACAGCTTGCCATAGTGTAGTGGAGGGACATGAATGCCAGAAGGACGGATTGTGAAAGCACTCAGTGGTTTCTATTATGTAGCCGACGGAGGGCGAATCTACAGTTGCCGTGCACGAGGGCTCTTCAAGAAAAAAGATGCAAAAGTAAATCCACTTGTTGGGGATTGGGTCGTATACGATGCGATCAATGAAGAAGAAGGGTATGTCATGGAGGTGGGCGAACGGACGAATGAGTTAGTTCGTCCGCCCATTTCCAATGTGGATCAGGCGGTGCTCGTCTTTTCGATGTACAAGCCGATGTTCAGTCCGTTGCTGTTGGACAAGTTCCTGACGCATACCGAGCATGCAGGCATTGACTCCGTCATTGTCCTTTCCAAAGCCGATCAGGTGCCAGAAGAAGAGGTAACCGAAATCGTCCGAAAGTACGAAGCGATCGGATATCGCGTGATTCCGACTTCGACTGTGGATGCACGCGGCTCGGAGGAAGTACGTGAGATTTTGCGGGATCGGATCTCTGTTTTTGCAGGTCAATCCGGCGTAGGTAAATCCTCCCTGATCAATATGCTGTTTCCGGGCGTCAGCCTGCAGACAGGCGATGTCAGTCAAAAGCTTGGACGCGGGAAGCATACGACGCGCCACGTCGAACTGATTCCGCTGGATGGAGGCGGCTATGTGGCCGACACACCTGGATTCAGTTCACTGGAGTTCATCGATTTCTCTGAGCTTGATTTGGCAGAAGCCTTTCGTGACTTTGCTGACCGCAGTTCGGAATGCAAGTTCCGCGGCTGTCTGCACGTAAGCGAGCCTGCTTGTGCGGTTCAGTCTGCATTGGCAGCAGGTGAGATCAATGAACAGCGCTACGAACACTACAAACAATTCCGCGAAGAGCTAAAAGAATACCAACGGAGGAACAAACCATGGTAAAAATCGCACCTTCTATCCTATCTGCTGATTTTGCCCGTCTGGGTGAAGAAATTCTCGATGTCGAGAAGGGAGGAGCAGACTGGATTCATGTGGATGTCATGGATGGACACTTTGTTCCAAACATTACGATCGGCCCATTGATTGTCGATGCGATCCGACCTGTGACCAAGCTGCCTCTCGATGTACACTTGATGATTGAGGAACCAGATCGGTACATTCCGCAATTCGCGAAAAGCGGAGCAGATTGGATTACCGTTCACCAAGAAGCATGCCGTCATCTGCATCGCACGCTGCACTTGATCAAAGAGCATGGCGTGAAGGCAGGGGTGGTATTGAACCCGGCTACTCCGATTTCTACCATCGAGCCTGTGCTTGCTGATTTGGATATGGTTCTCCTCATGACAGTGAACCCTGGCTTTGGTGGACAAAAATTCATTCACAGCGTAGTGCCAAAGATTGCCCAGTTGCGTCAAATGTTGAACGAGCGAGGCCTGGGGCATGTTGAAATTGAAATCGATGGCGGTGTGAATGCAGAAACAGCACGTCTGTGTGAGGAAGCAGGAGCTACAGTCCTCGTTGCAGGCAGTGCAGTATTCAATCAGGTTGATCGCGGTCAAGCGATTACCGCGATTCGTGGAAAGTAAGAAAAATACCTGGTGTGTAAGCTGGCGTCGGTACTCTGATATTATCCCCTTTAGGTAGACAGTTAAGAGATTGACTCTTACTGTTAATTTGGAGGGGATTTTTTCATGAAAAG
>NZ_JBFEFW010000016.1:0-142717 GCF_047229145.1 Brevibacillus jepli | reverse complement strand
TCTTAAGGATAGGTATTTTCTTTTACGTCAAACTTAGATGAACCGCCGTATACCGAACGGTACGTACGGTGGTGTGAAGAGGACGGGGGTTAGTCACCCCCTCCTACTCGATTGGCAGGGAGTGAATGGCAAGGCCTTCTTTACATGGCGGACATGGTGTATTGTAGAGGAATAGTAACGATCGAAGTGGAATCCTTCAATAAGGTCAGGTTCTCGCCATTTTCTCGGTGCTGAAAAGCCGACTTTTTGAACGTACTATTTTCAAATAAAGGAGGGCGCAGGATGGCAAAACTCCTCGTAGTAGACGATGAAAAACCGATTGCAGATATTTTGAAATTCACCTTTGAAAAAGAAGGGTATCAGGTCGTGTGCGCCTATGATGGTGAAGAGGCACTTATTGTGGTTAAGGATGAACGACCGGATCTGATTTTATTGGATGTCATGCTTCCAGGAAGAGATGGAATGGACGTATGCAGAGCTGTTCGCCAGACGTACGATATTCCGATCATCATGCTGACAGCCAAGGACTCTGAATTGGATAAAGTCCTCGGGCTGGAATTGGGAGCAGATGATTACGTGACCAAGCCATTTAGTACGCGTGAGCTGGTCGCCCGTGTAAAGGCCCATTTGCGCCGTAACCGTCCGAAAGTCGAGGAGAAGGACACCCAGCATGTACTGCGCGTGCATGAGCTGGAGATTGACCAGCATTCGTATACAGTTGAAAAGGTGGGAGAGGCATTAGAGCTGACTCATCGTGAGTTCGAGCTGCTGGTGTACCTCGCTCGCCATCAGGGACAAGTATTGACGCGTGAGCATCTCCTTCAGTCGGTCTGGGGCTTTGACTATTTTGGCGATGTGCGGACTGTAGATGTGACAATTCGACGCTTGCGGGAAAAAATCGAGGATGATCCGAGCCAGCCGAAGTACATTATCACGCGGCGTGGTTTGGGTTATACGCTGCGCAATCCCGGCATGGGAGGCCAGCCTGGATGAGGCGGCTGTTCAAAACCGTTCAATGGAAAATGGTCATCATTTACATGTTGTTGATTTTGCTTGCGATGCAATTTATTAGCGCCTATTTTGCCCGGGAAGTCGAGAGCTACTACATAAACAACTTTTCCGAGGCATTGAATGGACAAGCTAGTCTGTTAGCGAGTTTGCTAGAAAGCGATTTGCGCCCACATGACGGGAAGGAATCAAACGCTGAACAAAATCGCCAGGACATCGACAATCTCATCAACAACCTGGTAAAAATCAACGGGGCGAATGTGCAGGTTATCGATCAGACAAGAACGGTGGTTGCGACGACCGAAGATAAAAGTACGATCGGTCAGCGGACGTCGCAGCCTGAGGTGACGGTAGCCTTGCTCGGGACACGCAGTGAATCGATGCGGATTGATCCGAAGACGGGAGCGCGGGTGAAAGTACTGGCTCTTCCGGTAAAAGGCGACCAGATCGTATATGGAGCAGTCTACATGATCGCGTCGATGGAAGGGACTTATGCGACGATCGGCAAAATGAACGGCATCTTGTCGACAGGTACGATGATCGCATTGGTGATTACGGCAGTGCTCGGTGTCGTCCTGGCCCGAACCATCACAAAGCCAGTGAAGGAAATGACCCGCCAGGCAAGATTGGTGGCTGACGGGGATTTCAATAGTAGTGTACGTGTCTATAGCGATGATGAGATCGGCCAACTCGGTATGGCCTTTAATCATATGACCTTACGATTGCAGGAAGCGATTTTGCAGCAAGAGGAAGAACGTGAGAAGCTCGCGGGAATCTTGAGCAACATGACGGACGGTGTGATTGCAGCTAACCGCAATGGACAAATCATCCTGTTTAATCGGGCTGCAGAGGACATGCTGCAGGTGAAAATGGCTGACGTACTTCTCAAAAGACGTACCTTGTATGATCTGTTGGGTTTGCCGCCAGAGGACGAGATGTCGCTCTATGCGCAGGAAGAACCGCTTTTTATTGAGATGACACTGCCGAACAAGGAAGAAGTGATCTTGCGAGTGACCTTTACTCCCTTACAGCAGGACAGCAAAAAAATGGGCGGGATCATTGCTGTTGTAGCCGATGTTACAGAGCAGCAGCGACTGGAGCAGCAGCGCCGCGAATTCGTTGCGAATGTGTCGCATGAGCTGCGGACACCGCTGACGACCATAAAAAGCTACGTGGAAGCGCTGCTGGATGGTGCGGTGGAAGAGCCTGAGCTGTCCCAACGGTTCTTGAAGGTCACGTCGTCGGAGACAGAGCGCATGATTCGCTTGGTAAACGATTTGTTGCAGCTATCGCGCTTTGATTCGCAAGGAGTGCGTCTGCATTGTAAGGAAGCGGACATCAATCGATTGCTTCGCTATGCTGCGGATCGTTTTTCCATGTTCAGTGAGCAACAGGAGGTTCAGCTCAGCGTGGATATGCCGAGCAAGCTTGCGCCTGTTTATATTGATCTGGATGCGATCAATCAAGTATTGGATAATCTGTTGTCCAATGCGATCAAGTATACACCTCAAGGTGGCACCGTCATTCTCATGGCAAGAGAGAACCAAAAGCAAAAGCGGGTACAAATCTCGATCACGGACACAGGAATCGGTATTCCCAGTCGCGACCTGAAGCGAATCTTTGAGCGCTTCTACCGCGTAGACAAGGCGCGTTCACGCGGTCAGGGAGGAACGGGCTTGGGGTTGGCGATTGCCCGCGAATTGGTACAGGCACACGGTGCAGATATCGAGATTACGAGCGAATGGAACGTGGGAACGACAGTGACGTTCTGGGTGCCATTTGCCCAAGGAGGAAAAACGGGATGAAGCGGATGCTAGAGCCTGCCAAGACCGTCTTACTCAATCTGCTAGTGCTAGCCAGCTTTGTTTTGACAGCGATGTTGTGGTCGAATCAACCCAACCTGCAATTTATCGAGCCAGCAGAGTACACACAGTCAAAGCCGGTGCAGGAAAAACAACTCGAACAGCTCGTTACGCCAGAATCTGTTGTTTTTCACTATGGGGAAGATCGTCATACAAAAGCATCAGCGACCGATGCTCCATATAGCTTGATCGTGCGAGAAATGTCGAAATGGATCTTTCTCGATTTTTCTCCGCTCACGCTCTCCAATGAGAAATGGGAAGATATTGCCCGGGAAAAGATGGGCTTGGAAGTGCGTTTTCGGAGCACGGTTCCCATGTCAATCGTGGGTAGGCTGGTAACCTTTCGGGATGAGTTGGACAATCAGATGAAAGGGATTGACCGATTGTGGTTGTACTACGAAAAAGACGAGGATGTCGTCTACGCGTTGTTTTTGTCGACAGAGGAAGGTCGAATGATGCGTTCTCGTACATCATCGATCAGCCCAAAGGATTTGCGAGAGTCGTATTTGGCTTCTGGCGATTTAATGCCTGAGCAAATCATGAAAATCGTCAAACCAGAGCGAAGCTTCGTGGATCTGGAGGGACCTGCGCCGATGTGGAGTACGTATTATTTGCCCAAGAATCAGATGCGCATGCAGCAGTTCCGCTACAGCTATGTACCTGTTACCACCGAAAGACTGATCGAGTCGTACTTTATCGATCAATCGCTTGTCAGACAAATCATGGAGCGGGACAAAACCGTTATTTTCACAGATGGCAGCAGATCGATCCAATTGAGGGCGGAGCAGCAGGCGATTACGTTTACCGATCCTGCATACCAGCAACGGGATCAGGAGCTGTCTGACGAAGAAAAGGTGCAGAGTGCGGTTACTTTCATGAATAAGCACTTAGGCTGGCTCGATGAGTACCATTTTGAACGAATCAAGAAGAGCTACAATGAAAAAGACTTGATCACGTTCCGCCAGTACTTGGGGGCGTATCCCTTGATCAGTGAAGGGGAAGAGAAGCAAATCGACACGATCCAGATTACTTCTGAAGCGGGACAGGTTGTGACGATGAGCCGCTCGCTGCTCGATTTGGACAAGTATATCGACAATAAAGAGTGGACGGTCATGTCTGGGCCGGAGCTATATCAGCATATCCGGGACAAAAAGCTGGCTGATACAGAAAAAGTAACCAATGCGTATTTGGCTTACCATACCAAAGTAGGCGAAGGGTACGTAGACCTGATGCCGATTTGGGTTGTGGAATTGGCGAATCAAGCGACCTTGTATATTTCTGCGCAGACCAATCAGGGAGGAGGGAAGGCGCATGGATTGGAGTAGGACCAAGACGATTCTGATCTGGGCCTTTCTTCTCCTCGATTTGTTTCTCTTGTATCAGGTGTACGTGACGCGCATTAGTCTGTGGAATGACAAGGAAGTGGCCCAGAGCGAAAAATGGAATACCGAGCTGTATTTAAACCAGCAAAATATCACATTGGATACGGAAGTGCCGCAGGATACACCGGAAATGTCCAATTTGGATGCGGAGTACATCGGAATTAATCCGATTTCCTTGCATGAGATATCTGGCCTTCAGGCGACAGTAGAAAAGATGGCGTTGGCTGCCAAGCTGGACCCACCGATGCAGATTCGTGGTCAGCTGAATCCTCAGGAGCTCTTGCGTCAAATTGGTCCGCGGCTGATTTATTCAGATCAGTACGTAGCCGATCCGTATCAATCGAATCAAGCGCGACTTTTGTATTGGCAGGTCTATGATAAAATGCCAGTATTCGTCGCTCCTTTGGAAATGTATCTGGATAATGGGACGATACTCGGCTACAGGCAGACCTTTTTCCACCTTCGCAAGCAGCAGGGGGAACGACAGGTGATCTCCGGTTATGCGGCCCTACGTTCGCTGGTGGACAAGCAAATTATCTCGCCAGGGGAACGAATTGAGAATGTGAGCTTGGGTTATTACGGTTCTTATGATGCGGATATTCAGACGCTGGTCCCTGTATGGCGCGTGGTTCACGATGGCAAGTGGCATTTTGTTAACGCGATTACGGGTGCTCTGGAGCGTCCGATGGTAACGCAGCGCTAAATAGATAGACAGCCTGGGAATGATACGGGAAGAGGGATGTTCGGTGAGATTTAGTGTGTTGGCAAGCGGGAGCACGGGAAACGCCATTTACGTGGCTACGGACCGTGTTTCCGTATTGATCGATGTAGGGATTACAGGAAAGCAAGCAGAAGCCGCTCTGGAGACCATTGGCGTCAATCCAGCTGAGCTCAGCGCTATACTTGTCACCCATGAGCATGTCGACCATATCAAAGGGGTTGGCGTTATGGCACGACGATATGGATTGCCGATTTACGCCAATGAAAAGACATGGTCTGAGCTGGACGGACAAATTGGGACGATCAAGGAAGATCAGCGACGGTTCTTTTCTGTAGGGGAAAAGAAAGAGCTAGAGGACTTGGGCATCGAGTCATTCGGAATCTCGCATGATGCCGCCGAGCCGATGGGCTTCTGCTTTTACCAAGGCAAGAAAAAGCTCAGTGTCGCGACTGACCTGGGATACGTCAGTGATCGGATTAAAGAGACGATTCGTGGAGCAGATGCATACGTGTTCGAGTCCAATCATGATGTCGAGCTGTTACGTATGTCTCAGTATCCGTGGAGCATCAAGCGACGTATCTTGAGCGATGTGGGGCACTTGTCCAACGAAGCGGCAGGCGATGCCTTGCTGGATTGTTTGACAGGTGGGGCAGAGCGCGTGTACCTCGCCCACTTGAGTAAGGAAAACAATATGATTGATTTGGCCAGACTGACGGTCAAAAACATTTTGGAGGAACGGGGGCTGTCTGTCGGCGACGATGTGCACCTGCGTGATACGTATCCGGATCGCCCTACCAAGCTGGAAGAGCTATGAGATGGGATTGATCCCCGCTTGACGACTGGCGATGCGTTCTGTGAGCTTCGCGTACGTATCGATATGGAAGGTTAATTGTGTATCGAGCTCATTCATTTTGACAGACAGCTCGTCATGTGTAAGGAGTCCTTTGGCAACCAGCAGCTCGATAAGGGCATGCAGGACAAGCGTATTGTGGTAGTCTACTTCCTGGAGGTCGGCCAGCTTAGCGATGAGGTGGACTTCTTTCAAGTCTATCAATCCTTTCATTTGGTCTGTTAGAAAAAGCTTTTAATCTATCATATCCGTGCTCTCGGAGAAATATTCCGGGAGCTTTTTTCTATTCCACAACCTTTCCATAATTCTCACGCCATTTTGCCGAAAGCGGGTCGTATACTAAGGGTGTCAAAAGGAAACAGACTTCAACGAAGCAATCATGCAAACCAATTACGGCGCATGTAAATGTGTATACGAGTATCAAAAACCTGTAAAGCTAGTAATGGTAGAAGATAGAAAGGAGAGTATGAATCATGGGCTTTTATGATGATTTAACTCACGTGGAGCGAAAAAAACAACGCGGTTCTGGAATTGGTCGTCTGGTCGTGACTTCTGTGACGTCCGCGGTGATTGGGGGGATGGTCGTCCTGCTCACGCTGCCGACTCTCTCCAATGCTGGATATATTAATATGGTTAAACCGGGAACAGAAAATGCGCTAAGCAGCAATTCCTCCGCTTCTAGCCTGTTTGCTAAGCCAGTATCTGTAAATGTAGGATCAGGTACAGTAGACGCGGTGAAAAAAGTGGAGAATGCGATTGTTGGAGTGATCAACATCGGTCAGCGCAGAAACAGCTGGATGCAGAATACGATGGATGTAGAGCAGGGCCAAGGCTCTGGTGTCATCTTTGAGAAAAAGGGCGGAAAAGCCTACATCGTGACCAACTTCCACGTCATCGAAAAAGCGCAAAAGCTGGAGGTTGCCCTGCCATCAGGTGAAAAAGTACCAGCGACAGTGGTCGGCGCCGATGGTTACACCGATCTTGCCGTACTGGAAATCGACGGCTCCAAGGTTACGGACGTTGCTGAGTTCGGTGATTCTTCTACCTTACAGGTGGGCGAACCAGCAATTGCCATCGGGAACCCACTGGGCATGCAGTTCTCCCGGACCGTCACACAAGGCATCATCAGCTCCAAGGAACGCTCCATGCCAATGGACTTTAACGAAGATGGTCAGGATGACTGGGAGCTGGACGTCATTCAAACAGACGCAGCGATCAACCCTGGTAACAGTGGTGGTGCGCTCGTTAACATAGAAGGTCAGGTTATTGGGATTAACACCTTGAAAATTTCCAAAGCAGGTGTCGAAGGGTTAGGTTTTGCCCTCCCGATCAATGATGTCAAAGTGATCGTGGATCAGCTGATGGAAAAAGGCACGCTGGAACGTTCTTACCTCGGTGTGCAGCCACTCGACTTGGCCAATGTACCTCGATACGAATGGAAAGAAACCTTGAATCTGCCTGACAGTGTGAAAGCCGGCGTTGTCGTGCAAACAGAGGTAGGCAAATTCTCTCCAGCTGGTGAAGCAGGCTTGAGACAATTCGATGTCATCGTCAAGCTGGACAACAAGGACATTTCCAACAGCGCTCAGCTGCGCAAATACTTAACGATGAGCAAAAAGCCGGGCGATACGATGGAGGTTACGTACTATCGTGACGGTATTCAGAAGACTGCCAAAGTGAAACTGACGGCACCGCCACAGCAGTAAGAAGCACTGACCAAGCCCATTTGAGGGCAGGCATGTGAAGGAAACAAACCCTGACTGGCAATTCCGGGATGCACTTTGTCCCGTTTGCATATATGCAGTATCTGAAGTTCCCCCCTCTATCTATTTTTTAATAGATCCCTTCTAAGAGCGTCGAGCTGATACGGCGCTCTCTTTTTTTGTTCGTCGGACGGGCTTTTGGTGGAGGAGAGAAAAAAGAAGAAAACGCTCAAGTTCTTGGGATACCTGCCGTGAGGCGGTTCTGCCCAGCTCCATGGAAAAAGGTAAACCCGCGTCAAAAGTCGCGTAGCTACGTAGAGTCTCAGAGGTGGACGCTAAAGGCAGGTTTCCCTTTTTCCATTGCGCTTCGGTTGGTATCCCAAAGACTTTCACCGTTTTCTTCTTTTTTTCTCTACAGCTTTTAACGGTCGGTCGAGGCTTTAAAAATAAAAGCTATAAAATACAGAGGCTTACGTTTGTAAACTCATCGATGTCTTTTTGGTGGATTCATTTGTTTTGTTGCTGTTCTGGGGTAGAATAGGAAGCGACATTAATTGTACGGAAAAGAGGCATTCGATATGGACATGAAGATGAAGAGTATTCATATAGAAGGTAAGGAAGTTGAGTTGTTGGTGGAGTATCCGGTGCGGTTTGCTTGCATGGAGCATTTGGAGCAGGAGTTGGATGATTACGTAAACGATTTTGAGACGGCGCCGGATACGTATGCAGCACAGGCGATTGAGGGCGATGGAGTAGACAAGCGTTGTCGGGAATGTGGGGAGCCTGGGCAGATTGCGCTTTTGAAAGAGAAGGGAATGTAGGGTCATGCAAATTTCGATTATTACGGTTGGGAAGCTGAAGGAGAAATATTTGCGTGAGGGCATTGATGAATACAGCAAGCGTCTGTCTGCTTACTGCAAGCTGCAAGTGATCGAGGTCAATGATGAAAAGGCGCCGGAAGAGATGAGTGTGGCGGAGATGGAGCAGGTGAAGCGCAAGGAAGGCGAGCGTATTCTGGCGCAGATCAAGCAGGATCAGTATGTGATTGCGCTGGCGATTGATGGACAAATGTGGTCGTCGGAGAAGCTGTCTGCGGAGATGGACAAACTGGCATTGCATGGGCGCAGTCAGGTGACGTTTGTGATTGGTGGGTCGTTGGGGTTGTCCGATCAGGTGTTGAAGCGGGCGGATGTGTTGTTGTCGTTTTCGAAGATGACGTTTCCGCATCAGGTGGTGCGGTTGGTGCTGCTTGAGCAGGTTTATCGGGCGTTTCGGATTAGTCGGGGGGAACCGTACCATAAGTGACGGATAATTCTTCCATACTGGAAGGGCGTAGAGGCATTTAATGAGGCTGGAGCGGGTGGGACGGGGAAGGAATTGGTGAAACCCGGTATACTTGTTTAAAGGGATCGCTGACCCTGCTGCAACCCATGCAGAAGGGTCTTTTGCTTTATGGATGAAAACACTTATTGTAAATACTCGATTACCATTTAGATTGGGCAACTGTAACATACCTCAAAGTGTTCTGGAAAAAAATTCTTGACAGTTAAAAGGTACCGTGTAACAATGGGATACAAATAAACATACACAGGAACACAACTGAATAACTTCTGGAATACATTTGGAGGTGTTGGAGTGCGTTACACAGCGAGCAAGGTTAAGGGTGCCGGAAGGCAATCATGGTCAATTGTATTTAGGCATCCGGTTCGAAAAGATCCGACTGGTAAGGTTGGGCTTCGAATAAGAAGAGGCCTAGGTACAACTGATGAGGTTGTGGCACAACGATTGGTAGATCAAATGAATGAAATCTTACAGGATAATTCTTTCTGGGACCTTAGTGCAAAGAATTTTGCCCTTTTACGTTTTGATGAAAAAATTGTGGCCGCTTTTTATGATTGCTTAGAACCCCAGAATACTGATTATTTTAGCTTGAGAGAGAATCATTTGCCACTGCCAGGTGCCGATCAAGATTACGCAAAGGTCCTATTAGTCGGTTCGACGGGGGCGGGGAAAACTACATTACTTCGTCAACTTATTGGTTCAGACCCGACAAAGGATAGGTTTCCATCAACATCACCGAACAAAACAACTGTCTCAGACATTGAAGTGATTTGTTCTCATGGTGATTACGAAGTGATTGTCACGTTCTTCGAGCAAAGAGAAATTAGATTGCATTTGGAAGACTGTGTAATGGCAGCAGTTTTGGCTAAAGTAAATGGTATGGATGGAGACACCGTCTCTACGCGATTGCTTGAACATAGCGAGCAGCGATTTCGATTCTTCTATGTGCTAGGAGACCCTAGCTTAGATATGGATGATGAGGATGAAGACGAAGACGAAGACGAAGAGTTCCTGCCAGATGAGCATCGAGTAACTTCAGAGGAAAAAGCTAAATTTTTAGCTGTAATTAAAGGTTACCTTGCCCAAGTAAATGAACTTGCCTCTGTGAGTAAAAAAGTAAAAGATCAATTAGTAAAGGAACTCAATATTAATCCCGATTCTCTAAATTCGGAAGATAAGACAGCCTTTGAGGAAATTTTTGATGAAGAACTCAGACAAATGAAGGAATTCCATTCTCTAGTTGATGAAATGCTTGATGAGATGGCTGAACGATTCAAGTTACTACGAGATGGAGATTTACAATATGATAGCGATCAATGGCCCGTTACTTGGAAATACAGCACTAAGGACAGAACTCTGTTCATTGAGAATGTCAGAAGATTGTCTAGTAACTATGCTCCTCAATTCGGGAAACTTTTGACTCCTCTTGTCCAAGGTATTAGGGTCAGAGGGCCATTTATGCCAAAATGGTATAACAACGTCGTGCCAAGATTAGTGCTAATTGATGGCCAAGGTATTGGTCATACAGTAACGACAGCGAGTAGTCTGCCGTCTCAAACCTCAAGAAAGTTCGAAGTATGTGATGCAATTTTGCTCGTAGACAGTGCTAAACAGCCAATGCAAGCAGCGTCGTTTTCAGTAATCAAGGAACTGGTGGCTAGCGGACATATCTCAAAACTTCGAATTTGCTTTACTCATCTCGATGAGCTTAAAGGAGATAACTTACCAAACAGAAAAAAACGAATAAACCATGTGGCAGCATCTCTAAACCAAGTTGTAACTAATATAAGAGAATCCTTGGGTTATGAAGCCGCTGTGAATCTGGATATTTTGTTATCAGAACGATCTTATTACTTGGAGAAATTGGATCAGGCTATCCAAGATAACGAGAGCCATACTGTTGAGCAACTGAAAAGTTTAGTTGCGGCTCTTGAAACAAGTATGTTTGTTGAAGAAATATCTGATGGTATACCTTACTATGATGAGGCGAATCTAATTATTGCCGTTCAAAATGCAACAAAGAAGTTCCATGATATATGGAAAGGACGCTTTGGAAAAGTAAGTTCGTCAAATGAACCAACACAACATTGGACAAGAATTAAAGCCTTAACCCGACGACTCGCATATAAATACGATGATGGGGAATATGATAACCTTCGGCCGGTATCAGAGTTAAAAGATCGGTTAATGGAGCATATAAGAGTATATCTTAATCAGCCTATCCGATGGGTTCCGGGAAACATCTCCAACGACGAGAAGAAAATAGCGGTAGATCGTATCGCGCGAGAGATTCATTCAAAATTATTTGATTTAACTATAGAACGGCTATGGATTGACCGATTGACTCCTTGGGGTAATGCATTTGACCTTAGTGGAAGAGGATCGACTATAGAACGGATATATCACATCGAGAGAATTTATGAGCAGGCTGCTCCGATTCCAGGTGAGGTTGCTACTACGCTATCATATGAGTACCTAACAGCAATTAGACAACTAGTCAAAAATGCTATTACGTTAAAAGGTGGTAGAATGGTTTAAGGTCATTGCTATCATTGCGGCCCTTTCTGTGAATTCAGAAGGGCCTTTATTATTTAGTTAATGGGGGTAGAATCGTGTGTCTACACTGATCAAGTAATAAATCGAATAGATTGCCAAAACCATCACTGGGAACTTTGGTGAATACGTGTCCAAGTACGATAGTGAGAAATGACCGGTAGAAGATTGGTTAAGACGACATACAGCAAGCAATGTAGTGGAAGTACGGCCATTGTGGAAAAATTAATTGCGTTCCGGAGCAAAAAGTAATCATCGAAGCGGAATCCGATGAGCCTAGAGGATATCATCGATTTTTCTATGTTCCTGCAAACGCTGCTTTCTACCGTCAAAGAGGGGGGAGGTAATATATGGGAATTAGACGAGTTTCTCATGATGTTCGGGAAGCATTGGGTGAAGGCCGTACCGACTTCGCGGTCCAGGGTGGCACCGGCTGTTTCCAAGGAGTACGACTGGACTTCGTTCTCGTCAAAGATGTTCGGCATAGCAGATCAGCTGTGTTCCAACGCAGACCTGCTTTTTTCGCTGCTCCTGCAGTTCAATGAATCCAATATGATTAGCGGCAAGGATACGTTTACTAATAGATGAGGTTTAAAAAAGGATAACTATGCCGAAAACAGGTACAGCGATAGCTCGGGAGCGATTTCTATCTTTCTAAAATGAAGTTTAATTTCAATTTTAACCGTTGATATTCGGTGATTGATTTGTGGAAAATCCTTTGATACAATTGTTCATAACATAATATGGTTTCAATATTTGTTGTAATTTTATAGTGATATTTGGTTTCCTTATTTGAAACCATGTGAAGGAGTGTTAGCATATCTATTTAGTCGATCAAAAAGTTAAATCCGTTAAAGTATCGAAGTCATTCCTGAATGAAGTTGCTTGTAACGAGGACCTATCGAAAAAAGATTATCGGGTTTTCCTTTATTTGTTAACCCAATTAGATGATGTTGAATTCTCAAGGGTGTCTCAAAAGAAAATATGTGCAGAATTGTACATGGACAAGTCTTCCGTTTCTAAAGCATTAAACAACTTGTTCATTCAGAGAATCATCGAAAGAGATCCTATCGAGAAAGATATGTATCGATTTGGAAAACCGTCTCTATTTACGATCCTTAATTCAGATTAATAGGAGGTTAAATGAAATGGGGCAAATCAAAGAAGACAAAAAGAAAATGACTAAGATTATGGCTCAGCTCAAAAAAATTGATGGAGATTTTGGAGAACGAGAAATAGATTTTTTAAAGGACATCGAAATTGCATTAAATTTGCCGAAAAAAAAGGATAGACGCCGGAAGATTAGTCGCTTAAATGATGAGCTGAACGGTTATGCAACTCGAATCTTTGATACCTTAACAAAAGCATCAAAAATATACGCCGCGGAAACGAAAGTTAAAGACTTAAAAAAGTTGGCTGAACTGATTGATTCTAGTAAGAGGATAGAAAAAGCTAATGAAATCTTAAGTGAGATGCGAGAGTATCGGCATAAGTCAGCTCACCCTGACGCATATTATTCCAACAAAAAAATCCTTTATCAGGCTGACAATATTCATGATGCAATTAAGTCATTTAATGAAGGCTTAAGATCCTTAGAACTGGTGGATGAAATTTCGCTTCGAAGAGAGGAAGAATCCCAAAATGATTTCATCGAGAAAGCTTTTAGAGATTTTTATAACGAAAAGAAGTCACTCAATACAGAAGAAAAAAAGGGTGGTATACTTCGGATAAGCTTAAGACCTCAATAAATACTTAAGGAAGCATTACGATTGTTATGTTATCAAACCTTTGTTACTGTATTTGTTGAAATGGATCTTTTGGCAAATTCAAGCCGCCGCTCAGCACGATCTCTTTCGTCTGGCGGTTTTTATTTTGATAAGGGTTTGTCAGTGGAACAATGGGGGAAATTTAGCCGTTATGCGTGTAAGGGGGACCACCATAAGTGACGATAATTTTTTGTGAATTACAAAGAAAAATGCACTAATTTTTGGGGTGAAATTCTTGGCTAAAGGGAAAAAAGAAAGGCTAGCTGATGTTACACTGAAGGAGTATTTACATGAGGTTAATCAGAAAAGCAGGAGTAGTTTTCATACCAAGTTTGCTCGTTTTTGCGAGATGTACGGATATGATGTGTCTCGAGAAAACCCATTTAAAACAGACCCGAACAATCCTAACACAGAGTTTCAGTTTAAATGGGAATGGTACCCTGTTTTTAAGGCTTTATTTACACCAAATGAAAATCATCCATTTTATCAACGAAATCGACAAATAGAAAACATAATGTTGGACGAAATTACTGAATATTACAGTCAATTGCTTGAAAATATAGAGGAGATCCCAGATTATATCCAACACGAAATTAAAACTCATCTTGCATATCAGAATACCTTAAAAGAACGGTATGTATTATCCGACATCGCCCAGAAACTAGCTGAATTTATTAGTGCTATGCAAATAATTACACAAAAAGAGCGACCTGATCTAATGGTCGCAATTTATAAACAACTAGACGAATGGATTTATAATGCATTTACAAATAATTATATGCTCAATTTAGCAAAGAGGCAGTATAAGAACGAAAATGAGAATATTTTTAAAGATATGTATCTAAAGTCAAAACAAAGTGGACAAAGCAAAGAACTTATTAAGCAACTATTTCAAGAAGAAGACTATTTGAGTCAATATCAAAAAGTAAGCGACTTAAACGAACTACTCAATTTTTTACTTAAAGCTAAAATTATTAGTACATCATCAAAGGATCATAAAAAAAGTCAAGAAATATTGGCTGCTTTTAGTCCCAATGAATCTCAAGGTAAATATAGTCCAGAGGATGACAGGCAATGGTATGATCTGATGTACGAACAACTGATAAACATACCTGAAGAACATAAAGAACATTTGTCCAATATAATAAACAATATCAAGCGTTGCAAATATCGTGAACAAACAGCTGAATCAAATATCGCTCGCATACTAGAAAGTAAAGTTCAATTTTCAAGAGAAGAACTAGACGAGGAAAGAAGAGCGGCAAAGGAAAAACGTCGGCAAGAGCTACTTGATACGATAAGTTACTGTAAGGAAGAGCTAGAGCAGCTTGAACATGAGGATGAATTCTTGCAGGGTGATCCAGAGATTTTAAGGGCAATGCAACAAGATTATCTAAACTTCTGTGCACGAGTAAAAGAGCATTCAAAGAAATATGATCGTGCTTCAAGTTCTTTCTTTGCGCAACTGGTTGCTCCGAATTTGAAATCCAACACGGAAAAATGAGAGGGAAGGTACATTATGTGCCTTCTCTTTTGTATATTGTCCAACTTAGGAAAACATGTTGGACGATATAAAAACCCGAAAGTGATTACCTTTATGATAATACTTGTAAGTTGTTCACGGACAACTGATCAAAGTACCGTCGACGCAAAACGCCTATTTAGTTTCAAGTGCAACCCGGGGCACATGCAGACGAAATAGGTAGATACGTAAGGAACGGTAACCATTTTGGAGGATCTACAATGAAAAAACAAGTTAAATTTACCATCAAAGTTCAATGTAAAGTAGAGCAACGCTCATACGAAATGCTCGATGGTGACCCTCGTGTATCAACGAGTTGGATAACTGAGGCTCTCCCTGTACTTTCTTATGTCGACCATCAGATTGAGTGTGTAACGAAAACCGTCAATGCTAGGGTGGACAAGTATAGAGTTAAATCGGTAGCAATTTGCCATCATCCTGTAGCTACTATTAAAGCAGACACTACTTTCCACGAAATAACGTGTGAACTTCCAATTATTTATTGTTTGGCTGAAAATGTAACTCAGTTAGAACAGGCATTGGACTTTGCGGTTAAACGTGTTGCTGAGCATGTCTATGTTGATGGCGATTTCACCCTGCTTGATACAATTCAATTGGCACTAGAAAAAGAGATTAACGAAGTGTTCTTTAATTTATGGGGGAATGATGTGAATGTCGTTCGTGCCCAGGTCGATGGTTCAGAGTGGTTGTCTGTCCGCCTGTTTAGTAAGAGCGAGGATTCACTATTGGCCTTCTGGATTCCAGAAAATTCAGTCGTTGTTGACTAATCATAATCTAAATAAGTTTTACCAAATTACAAAAAGGTGGGTACGCTAATGCAAAATGCAAACAAAGAAAAAAATGAATTAGAGATACTGGGTAATATGCTGGCTGAAGAGATAACAAGTGAGGTTATCAATAGAAATGAGTATCTGGTAGAGGTCTTTGCTCAGATTAATGGATACGACGGTAATAAATTTAGTGAACTCGGTGAAGGTGAATTAAAAGATTCGGTACTGCAAAAGACTGCTTGTATTCTAAAAAATATAAGATATGCAACATCTGTTGAAAAGACTGCGACGGGGGTTTTTGCAAGTTGGATGCTAACCCAACCTATAAACGTAAAAAATTTAACTCTGGATCAACAGCACACTATTAAGAATAACGCAAAGCAATTTATTAGTCTTAACGAGCTGCTTATGGTTGAAGACATAAGTTTGATGATTATGACTGACCCTACTACCTATGGAGATGACTATATAAAGAAACACATTTTTTTGCCTATCGTTCACAACAATTTACTTGGCATTGACTCTGAATACAAAGTAGAAGCCCTAACAGTGCGTTAATACCAGAATACCAGACGAGAATATTGCCTTTTAATATCGGAATGGTGAGCAGCAATCTCACTACTCCAAGCAAAACATTTCTGGATATAAATTTAGTTTAGAGAAGGGGTAATTTCCGTATGAAAATTTCTGTTCTGATCAATAAATATGGAGTCGAAGGCGCTGAAAAATTCATCGAAGATTTCGTGAAAGAATACAAAATCAAATTTAACTTCTGGCTTGGATTGGAGTATGTAGACACTTTAGCATACTTTATGCCCTACTATCGCATTCTTGTTCAGGACCCACAGGATGAATTACAACGTGAAATTCTTACAGAAAAGATAAAGAGAGTAGCTTCAACGCTCCACAATGTAGAAATTGAAAACGGCATAATCACTTACCATTGCGAAGCTTACGAAGGGGATACGGTTATTACTCTAAATGATGTAAACGCAGTTACAGACAAATTTGGACCTGAAATCAAAGAACGATTGACGCATCTGGAAGTTATGGATTTTCAATTGCAATTCATGATTAACCAATTAGACGAAGATGTTAATGATTTTAGTTGTGACGATGAAGAATAGCTTCTCAAGATTTTCTTTCAGGCAAAGAGGGTACTTTTCATTCTTTCCGCCTAACTGACAAAACTCGCTAATTAGACAAAAAATTTTCCAGGCGAAAGTTGAAAACATCGGACTCCATCAATGCTCATTAGAGGGAGTAGCGAGTGGTGAGCGGCAACTCACCACTCCAATTTACACCATGTTACTTCCAGTCACCCTAGACCATTAATAAGCGGAGGGTAAACCCATGACTAAAGTAATAAAGATGATTCACATAAAAATAACAAACATCCCAAACGGTGAGCAACCCGTTTTGATCAATCATATCTCTTCATATATTCAAAAACTCGATAAAAAACCAGCTTCCATTGAAGTCCAAGACGACGCCATTAATATTTCATGGGAGTTCAAGGATGCATCATATGGAGATAAGCTCTATGAATATCTAACGCAAACGGTAACATCAATGAACTCAACAAATAAAGGGAATTTTCAATATTAGGGTGAGGTCGACTAATGAAACAAAGTATCTCGGTACTAAGTACAGTTCCACTAACACATGCTGAATTTATAGCTTTTGATGAAAACTTAAAACAAGGTGAATTAGTAGTTACAGGGTTCGAGTGTCTTTTGGAAGGTTGCTTTTCAACGCCTGAAGACATAAAAGAGTTCCGAAACTACTTCTACCGAACAAACCACGTTCCGAAAGCAATTGTAATTCCCGAGAACTACCAAGAAAGTGTAAAAGCAGTTTTCGAATTCACTGGGCAGGTTAGGGTTCACTCTGAAAAAGAGCTGATCGATCTCTTTGCTGATTTAGTGAGTAAATTGTCTGTAGATATCTACTTTGAAGCAAAAGTTATTCTTCAACTGGTAGTGCATCATGAGAAGGCTACATTTCCATGCAAACCATACTATATCCGGCCTGTCCCAATTGAAAATCTTCTGGACGACATGAAGCAAATCAGAATTCGTTCAAGAATTGATTCCTTTAGGGGTTTGCACATAGTCGATTTACCAGCTGATGCTAAAGAAATTTGGAAAAACCAAATTCTCGAGTTCCTCGAACGATTGGAGCAGAAGCCTATCTCAGTTGAAGTCCAGAAAAATGAGATTATCGTAGAATGGGCTGGAACAAATGTAATACAAGCTGAAAGATTGTTTTACTACCTTGCATCACTTTCAAATTCGGGTGTATAGGATAAGGCTTGTGAAAATCTGTCTATATATAAGTATCTACGGGACTTTGGCAAAGGGGCACATTCCCCTTTGTCCCTAACTACACGATGTAACAGAGAGGGATCACAATGGATCAAAATATCTTTGAAGATGACATTTCAAACAACAACAAAACAACCAACCATGAACCAGATAATTCTAATTCTACACTCCAATCCTATGCAACTTGGTATGCCGAACAAAACTTTCCCATCATACCGCTATGCCCTCATGATCATGTTGGTATGAGCGATCATCACATCAGCGTTTGCAGTAAACCAGGAAAAACACCACTACTGAAAGGTTGGTCACAGCGAGAAGGACCTTCCTTAGAAGAGATAGAAAAATGGTATCGATACTGGCCAAAAGCAAACATAGGTCTTATTTTAGGCAGCATATCGGGCTTGGTCGCTGTTGATGTAGATGGAGAGTTTGGAGAACTTACGCTGGATGATTGGAGTCAAGGTGATTTACCCCTCACATGGGAGTTTACGACTCCAGGCGGTGGGCGCAGATTGCTTTTTGCTATCCCTGAAGGAATTACACTGACAAAACATTCTCAGGTAGATCGCAGCAAGAATCACGAAGAGTGTGCTTTGCTTGGGGAAGGCCAGCAAACAGTTGTTCCGCCTTCCATTCACCAAAACGGAGGTAGCTACGAATGGGTGGAAGGCAGAGCTCTGTGGGACATCGAATGTGCCCAAGCACCTGAATGGTTGATTCAGAAGATGACGAAAAAACAAACGTCAGCCAATAAATCGACCGGACAACAGGACCGAGTGGAAATTGACGCCATTCAAACCTTATCAGATAAGTGTCCTATGTTTCAGCAGGCATTGCAAACACAAAACGAGACGGGCTTATCTGAAGAAGAGTGGTTTCTCTGGGTTACACTGCTTGTCAAAGCTGGATATTCAGAAGATGCTCTACTTTTCTCTAAAACATCAAACAAACATGATGAGCGCAGTGCCAATCGAGTAGCAGAATTAAAGTGTTCGGGTAATGAGACGTACGGACCAACACGTTGCTCAACATTTGGTTGTGATGAATCTCAGATTAGACGCTGCTTTGGGAAAATTAGCACCAATGAACATAATGAAATTACAAACAGCCCTGCCCTTTTCTTCAAACAAAAAACAGAGGAATCCACTTCACGAGGAGTTGAGAAGTGGATTGAAATTGCCAAAAAGACAAAATACCAAATTGATGAACATGGCAATTTGTGCGTGATTTCATTCAAGAAGGATGGCTCTCAAAAACGCGCACCGATCGCAAATTTTTTGGCGAGAGCAACGAAGCAAGTTTGCAAGGATGATGGGGAAGAAAGGAAAATGCACTACGAATTGGAGGGAGTCATACTCTCAAATCAACAGAAGCTCTCTCCTATTCTAGTACCAACTGTTGATTTTCCAGGAATGACTTGGCTTCATCAATGGGGACTCGCTCCTAACATTGAGCCTGGCCAATTGGCGAAAGACCAGGTTCGGCATGCCATTCAATCCTTTTCACAGGATATTACAGAAGAAAAAGTATATACCCATTTAGGATGGCGGAAAGTCAATGACAAGTGGTGTTATCTTCATGCGGGTGGATGTATTGGAGTAGGTGATGTAAAAGTGGAAATCGATCATCGACTTAGTAGGTACAAATTGCCTGAAAAAGTGGATGATCCAATCGCAGCCATGAAAGCAAGCCTCAGTTTGTTGGATCTTGCACCTAAGAAGGTTACTTTGCCTTTGTTTGCTCTGAGCTTCCTAGCCCCATTATGCGAGTGGCTCCGTTCTATGGATCTGGAACCAGCTTTTATAATCTGGCTACATGGAGAAACAGGGTCACGAAAGTCATCGCTAGCTGCCTTGTTTCTATGTCATTTCGGTATTTTCTCTACTAAAACTCCTCCGGCTAGTTTCAAGGATACAATGAATTCTTTGGAAAAAAGAACGTTCGAGTGTAAAGACTCCATTCTCTTGGTGGACGACTACCATCCAGCAAGTAATCCACAAGAAGCCAAGAAGATGGAACTGATTGCTCAACAACTGATGCGGAGCTACGGGGATCGGGTCAGCAGAGGAAGAATGCGGCAGGACACGTCGTTGCGACGAGATTACCCTCCCCGGGGGATGGCTCTCATAACGGGAGAAGACTTAATTGGGGGCCAATCCAGCAACGCTCGCTATGTCAAAACAGAACTTCGCCCAAACGAAATCGATCTAGCAAAACTAAGCGAGGCACAGTCTCAATCAGGCCTGCTCGGGCAGGCCATGCATGGATACTTGGCATGGCTGGCAAAAGCTATGGAAGAAGTGCCAAATAGTGAAGTAGTCTCACTTTTCAATTCAAGAAGAAATTTGGCTCTGCCTAGTCAACAACACGGTAGATTGGCAGAGGCCACAGTTTGGCTCTTTCTGGGGCTGCATTTCGGACTTCAGTACGCCCATAGCATTGGTGCAATAGGGTCTTTAGAGAAAGAACACTTGTTGGATGAAGGTTGGGAAACGTTTCTCACCCTTTCTCAGCAGCAAGGAGAGCAGGTCAAAGGTGTAATGCCAAGTACCCGTTTCCTCAGCGTAATCTCTGAACTACTTGTAAACAAATCTATCCATACTCTGTCAACTGAAGCAAGGGCTGATGATCTCTCGATTGTTCCGTCTAACAGCACACAGGTAGGATGGCACGACAGAGACTACTACTATTTCCTCCCTGATGTGATCTACAACACAGTTTCTAGCTTTCTGGCTAGACAGGGAGAACATCTCCCTGTAACATCTAGCACACTCTGGCAACAGCTGGAGCAGCAGGGAATTATCCGTGTAGAGGAAGAGGAAACGGACGGAAAAGCGAGAACACGCCGACTAATCAAAAAGAACGTAGGCAACAATTATCGTCCCAGATTGCTTTGGGTCAAGGCTGATCACATTCGAGGCGATGAAGCAGGTAGGCGAACTGTTAAAAGAGGGAGCCAAAGACCCACTCCCGGTCACCAGTCGCCTGAAATGGAGCAACTCTTCGACAACCAATAATGGGGCAATGCCCCTTGGCACTAGCAATCATGGGGCGTCAACTATTCGATACAGGTCAAGGAGTTGGAGTGATTTCGCCCCAAAAGCCCCCAATAAATTGATAAATACAATAAATAATACTCCCCCCCTGACGAAATAATCCCCACTCTACAACGGCGGCAGGGGGGGCGGGGGGCACACGAAGGGACAGCTTGATAAAGTATCAGAGAAGAATAGTGGTCCATTGCTGAGAAATTGGTGGGCATCACCACTGCTTAAGGGGTTGGGTACAGGCTGAAAACAAAAACGAAATAAAAGAATATTCAGACATTTAATATTACCTTGAATCTGGTACTAAAACCGGAACAGGGGGGATTTCCTTGAGGATTATTATGACAACTGCTGACGTCACGATGTTGCGTCAGACCAATGCATTACCACTTGAATACATGAACTACTTGGAAGAAGAGTTTCTCGGCCTATATCACGCTCTCGGATGCGGTGAAACATTAGATGGTTGGTCTCTTGCCAGAGATGGCTACATGGTCGTCATCGAAGCGGGCGATAACAACCTACAGCCAGTCGGTCTCCGGTATGGATTACGCCAGACCATGCCAGAGTTTGTGGAACTGGTCGAAGCAGGCAACCAACTCATCTACCGGATCGGTGTCCTTTACGACAATGATTTTATGATGTTGTTTTATTCGATGGTCGGTATCCATGACGTTGAAACGGAAACCTGGTTGCAAGAACAGGTAAATCAGAGCGAGAGGATGGTGAAGGCTGATGAAATGCAATAAGGCTGCTACGGAACTCTGCTACTCTCAGATGCGCGATGACCAGTTGCTTGCATCCATTGTTTCTGAAACATCAGCACAATACTTGCTTAACAAGTACGGCAATCTAAAGGAAGTGTTTCTCTACACCTATCAGCAGGAGCTCGAACGGATTCCAGGCATCGGGAAAACAAAAGCATCCCAGCTAAAAGCAATTGCTGAACTGGTATCCCGAATCATACAAGGAGAGCAGAAGACAAAAATCTTTGTACGATCACCCAAAGACATTATGGACCTCGTTTCAGATATGCAATTGCTACGAGTCGAGCAATTTCGTGTATTGTATTTCAACACGAAAAACAGACTCATGCACATGGAGACCATTACACAAGGAACGATAAACGCAACGGTAATCACACCAAGAGAAATCTTTTCACCTGCTGTTCGGCTTCTGGCTAGTTCTGTTGCTCTGGTTCATAATCATCCATCGGGTGATCCTGCACCTTCTTTTGAAGACAAAGAGGTTACCCAACGGATTGTAGAGTCAGGTGAAGCGCTTGGTATCTCCGTCCTCGATCACGTCATTGTTGGTACCGGCTCCTACTATAGCTTCAAGGAACAAGGAATGGTGCTGTAGAGATGCGAGAGAAAAAACGTTACGCGACAGCCGCTATTGTTGAAGAAGTAGGGGTAGGTATCCAACGCCTGTTATGGGAGATGCTCGATGACCGTATCGAGCAAGGTCATGCCTTGGATTACCTGCAAGTGTTTGAATTAAGCGTTATTTTCATTAATGGACAAGCCATACAGCGTGTGTGCAACAGGCAAGAGCAGCCCTGCCTGCAAGTCGAACTCGTTACCCCTCAGATCGAGTCTCCTATCCAGACTACAATATGGATCATTGATGATGGAGACTGCTACACGATGCTATACCCATATGAATACTAGGACGGTGAGTATATGTTTTGCTTGATCATGCGAATTGTGCTGTTGGTAGTGAAGATCATTATTCAGGTGGTATGCAAAGAGAAAGTAGCAACCTATAAACCTGCAACAGTGTAACAAGCTGTAGCTGCCCTTCTGTGAAATACAGGAGGGTAGCGCTTACCGAAAGGAGAATGCACCTTGATTACTCATACACACAGCCCAAACCAAAGATATGCTCTCATGCTGGATATCCTCTCTGACATAATTTTGAACCATGCAAACAAACTTGTACCAAAAGACAAAGTCATAGAGAATACGCAACCAGACTGGAGTTTTTTTCTCCAGAAGCTAGATCAAGAGGCAGACGATGAAATGAACCGAGAGCTAACGGCTCAATTGCTCGGTACTCACGACTATGAGGAGGTTGCCTGATGGAGATGATATTGCCAAATCAACCAGACCGTGTTGCCCTCTATGTCAGAGTAAGTACAGAAGAACAAGCAGAGCATGGATATAGCATCGAGGCTCAATTGGAGCTATTGCGTGAATATTGCAAGCATCATCGAAAAATCATTTACAAAGAGTATATCGATGCAGGTGTATCCGGTAAGTCCGTTCAAGGCAGAAAAGCGATGCAGTCACTTCTAAGCGATGTCAAAGCTGGGTGTTTTACGGAAGTAATTGTTTGGAAAGTCAACCGCCTTGCCCGTAATGCTGTGGATTTACTGGCCATTGTGGAGGCTCTTCACTCAAACGGGGGCACGTTGCATTCCCTCAGCGAGAGCTTTGACAGCCGGACACCTATTGGATCTTTTATTTTGCATATGCTTGGCGCGACAGCGGAATTAGAGCGAAATACCATTATCGAAAATACAAAGCTGGGGATGCTGCAAAGGGCGAAAGATGGCTTTTACTGCAATTCGCAAATCCTGGGGTATGACATTGTTCCAGAGGGAACATGTCAGACACGTTTTTCTGTTCAGCAGAAGGAGGCAAGCATTGTTCACTACTTGTTCCAACTTTATGACGAAGGAAAAGGGTTAAAGGCCATTGTAAATCAGGTGAATCGTGAAGGGTACACCACGAAAAGAGGAAAACCATTTTCCGTTTCAACAGTACGGTCCATCCTCCGAAATCCTGTCTACATTGGCAAGGTGCGATATTCCTCACTGGAGGGGCAGGTTGTTACTAGTGACGGTCTGCATGAGGCAATCATACCTCTTGAGCTGTGGGAACGCGTTCAAGATAAGTATTCTGGTTCAATAAAGAAGCGCGAAAAGGCTGTCCAGCGGGATTATCCACTTACGGGTATATTAAAGTGTCCTGCATGCGGCGGCAGCATGGTTGCTAAGCACATCAAAAAACGGATGGAAAATCGATTCAAATATTATCATTACTACAGCTGTAATCGGTACACCAATAAAGGCAGTAGTGTATGTAAACCAAACAACATTCGGGCTGATGTCATTGAACAAGTAGTTTTGCAAAGGATCGGAGAGTTTCTCTCAAATCCTGTACTGATCCGCGACATTGTTGAGAATACGAACCGCAAACAGGAACAATTGATAGCCCCATTACGGCTTGAACTGGAAAAAGCAGAAAAAGAGTTGCAGCAAGTGAAGTTGCGTCGTCAAAAATATCTTGTCCTGTTTGAAGAAGACGATCTGGAAAAAAGCGAGTTGATCACTCGTTTACGGGAACTGAAAGAGCAGCTACAAGTGCTTTCGGGTCAACAACATGAGCTCTTCCAACAAATCCGTGAAAAAGAGAGCAAGCTCCTGCCCGTAAATACTATTCAGGATGTACTGAACCAACTGAAAGTCCACTTGTTGGCATCGGATCAGACCCAAACGACTACACTGTTACGTTCTTTGGTCGATAAAATCACCATCAACATTCGACGGGAAATGGAGAGTGTCACACTTCATATCGGGGATGCATTACGAAAGCAACTGGAGCAGCCAGCTTAGAAGGGAGATAATACCATGATTGAAAAAAATGTTCGTGTCGCCATTTATGCTCGCGTAAGTACGGAAGAACAGGCGGAACATGGCTACAGTATAGATGCACAGATCGAAACACTCCGAAATTATTGCATGCTTAACAACAAGATCATATACAAGGAATACGTAGATCGCGGTGTTTCCGGTAAGTCAATTGAGGGTCGCTTTGAATTGCAGCGGCTTCTCAAAGATGTGGAAGATGGGCATATCGATGAAATTGTCGTATGGAAAATAAATCGCCTTGCGCGTAAAATGATAGACCTTTTGAAAATGGTTGATCACTTTAGCAAATACAAGGCAGTCTTTCGCAGCTTCACCGAGAACTTTGAAACAGAAACAGCGATGGGCAAGTTTGCCTTGCAAATGCTGGGGGCTGTCGGCGAGCTGGAACGGAATACAATTGTCGAGAACGTAAAAATGGGCATGAAGCAACGGGCAAGAACGGGCAGCCATAATGGAGGCGTAGCCCTGGGTTACCGAAGCGTGTCCAAAGGGGACAAACGAAGCCGAGACACAAGTTTGGAGATCGTGCCAGAGGAAGCGGCTTTGGTTCGCAGGATATTTGACTTGTACGCTTCTGGCAAAGGTCTCCGAGCCATCGCCAATCAACTTAACCACGATGGATATAAAACCAAAAAGGGAAATCCATTCAGTACGACCGCGATCAAGGAGATTGTGACCAACCCACTCTATACGGGGATCATCCGATACAACCGTTTCGAGAACTGGAATGAACACAGGCGGAAGGGCAAAAGTGACAATACCATTATTGTGGAAGGCAACCATGAAGCTATTATCCCGCGGGAACTGTGGGAGAAGGTTCAGATTCTGCATACGGAGAAATCCAAGATCAATCCTCGTGTATTTGATGGCCAATACCTTCTAACCGGTCTTATTCGGTGCCCAGAGTGTGGAGCACCAATGGTAGCGAATCGCACCAAGAACAAGTTGAAGAATGGAACGGTGATCATACGCAGGTACTATTCATGCAGCAACTTCCGAAACAAAGGGACGGCTGTATGCCATGCGAACAGTGTAGGAGCGGACTATGCAGAGCAACATGTATTGGATCGTATCCGTTACGTGATTTCTAACCCTCAATTTCTGCAAAATCTTGTTGACGCCATTAACAATCGAAAAACGAACTCGATAGTACCGCTTCAAAAAGAGAAATGCAGTATCGAGGCAAGCCTCGCCGCAATTGAGGACAAGCGAAAGAAATACTTTGCCTTATATGAAGAAGATGCAATCGACCGCGAGATGTTTGTGACTCGCTTGGATCAGCTCACGACTGAGACGGAAATGCTGCATCGTCGTCAATCAGAAATCGAATATGAGTTGGGAACAGACAGTGCCGAGCCAATTTCTGCGGATTATATTTTGCAGATATTGAAGCAATTTGACGCCCTTGTGGAGCTAGCGGCCCTTGAACAGAAAAAGACCTTGCTCCGGCTGATGATTAACGAGATTCATATCAATGAGAAACGAGAGATAATGTCGATCGAACTGGCTTTTGATGAACAAATGCAGACGCTTTTTTTAAAGGTAGACCCTTCCGCACGCAAAGCGGAAGGGTCGTTATTTTTGTCGAAACAGCAAGCTGCGTTTACATCAAATCCGAAACGGTTCACCCTTGTGCTTTAAGTGTTAGGAGGTGAGAACAGGAGGAATGTACTTCTTCATTTGGACGGACAAGAGCGTTTTTTCAATTCTCGTGCGCAACAAATTACCGCGCAGTTTACTCTCCGTTTGGTAAATCGCTTCAATGGCTTCACGAATAATTTCAGCCTGACAATGATTTTGTGAATAAATGAAATCGACCAATAGAGTAATGACCTCCTCGCATGTTTGGATGCTTCGTATCAGTTGATCTTCTTCGGATACTGTTTGCTCGTATTTTTGCACTAAGTCCTGCATGGCAAGCTCTCCTTTTTGTGGTTTAGAACGTATGTTCTAAGCTTGAATTCACAGTGAGCTCGTAGAGTCCTACCTAGTCGGATTCAAAAATGAAAAATCCTCCTTCTGAACATGCTCAGGAAGGAGGATTTACTTTGTATCTCGGTCATTCCATTGAAACACGGTTTGGATCAAGTGTAGTGCCATTGCCTGATCTTCTTCTGATCGTTGAGACAGCAGTTCGATAATCGAGGACAGACCGGTTTGTCGAACCTTTGGGTCAATGGATTGAAACAGCTCTTCCAGTGACGTACCAAGTCCCGACGTTACTTTGTAAAGTGTCTCGATGGTCAGATTCTTTTCGCCGCGCTCAATCTGTCCAATGTAATTGGTGTGCAATCCAGCTTGTTCAGCCAAATAATCCTGACTCCACCCTTTTTGCTTACGTAGAAAGCGCAACCGTTCGCCCAGCTTTTGCAAGAGATCGTCCATTCTTGTACCACCTCTTACTCAGCTTAAAGCAGAGATTACGGCATTTTAACACACGGAAGATGTTATTTGACCGGATCATAACATTCATAGATAATGAATAGTAAGATTTTACTATCTATAGTGTTACTTTTTAAAATAAAGAACTACTATGTATGGCTTGTCTCAACGTAACAAAACCAAAGAGGGGATTGTCAAATAATGTGGGACCTACTGGCTAACACAGGCTTTTTCGGTTTTATCCTTTGTGCAATTGGAACCATTATTTTCGCGATTAAGCGAAATCGGTTATGGAAGAAGTGTCTGGCTCTGGTCGGAGTATCGTTTGTGTTGTTTGCGATAGGTGTATTCAATATTCCGCCTGATCCAGACAAAGTAAAGCAAGAACTGGAAGCATCTCAGCTAACGTTTAACCAGGGGCAGTCAGCTTTAGAAGCCAAAAGGTATGAGGAAGCTGTTACTGCTTTTCAGCAGGTAGTCAAAGAAGACACCAAAAACTATCAGGTAGCACAGGCTAAGATCAAGGAGTTATCACATCAGGTAGCACAAATCAAATTGGAACGAGCGATCGTACTGTACGAACAAGAAAAATATAAAGAGGCAAAAAGTCTGCTTGAGAATGTGGTTGAAATAGACCCAAGCAGTGTCCAAGCACATTTGTATTATGGGCTAGTAAACCTGGAACCTTTTGAGGCAAGCATGAATGGGTATGAACATGTCAATCAGGCAATTGGGGCTTCCGTGATTCTGACTTATGGTGATCTTGCTTCACGGGAGGAATCCATTGAGAAGAATGAAGCCCTGCATAAGCAGGCAAGAGAATACATTAAGGCCATGCAGGATGCAGTAGATTCAAGCAAAAAGAACGTTGCAAAGGCAATCAAAATTGATCCGGCCTATAAAGAAGCACTTCAGACAACTGAGGTATTACAAACCCTAGAGCAATTATTGGCCAAGATGGATCAGTACCATAAAACATACATCCAAATCGCAGATAAACACCAATCCATTCTGACACTGGAGAAGAAATGGAAAAAGACCTGGGATTCAGGTGATTTTGAAAAGCTGGATGAGATTGACCCAGAAATTAGGCAGGAATATCAGGAATTACAACAAGACATTGAGAGAATGAAGGGAGAAGTAGCTACACTTTCCGAGGAGATTTCCGCACTGCAAAAGCAAGGACAAGACAAGATGAAAGAATTGAAAACGCTGTTCCCTAAACTTTGATAAAGCGGGAACCTTGCACTGTGTGCAAAGCATCTTTCGTCTAAACAGTCTGGACCGAAAAAACATCAGAAGGAGATTAAACCATGAAGAAAATCATGTTTTTCGTGATTGTTGTACTTTTGCTAACCGGATGTAGTTCCGCCAAGTATAAAGAGAATATGGAAGCGGGGAAAAAAGCAATCACTGAAGGAAACTATGATCAAGCAGTCACTGCGCTAAATGTGGCATTGCAAGAAGAGCCAAAAGATGAGGAAGCAAAAAAATTGTTCGATGAAGCCACAAAAATTGTTGAAGCAAGAAATCATGCAAAAGAGCAATTTGATAGTGCCAACAAAGCCTTTGTCGATGGCAATTACAAGGATTCAATTGCGAGCCTTTCATCATTGACTAATCAACAGCCAAAAGATAACGAGACGAAAAAGATAGTGGAAGAAGCAAAGGCGCTTCTCACTCAAGCACAGGCCCTTGAAAAAGAGCTACAGCCAATTCAGGAAGGATTGGATAAAGGAAGACAGCTAGTAAAAGAGGAAAAATACGACGAAGCAGTTGTGGGATTAATGAAGATCACAGACTTAAAGCCTCAAACCGAAAAAGGGAAAAAGATGCTGCAAGAAGCGCAACAGCTTCTGGATCAGGCTATCAATGAGTCATATGAAAAGAACAGTCCGGTTATCAGTACAAAGGATTCGATAAGGAGTAACCTCAAAGTTCTTGACCTAAAAGTAGAAAAGAAAAACGGTACATTTGTCATCGGATATAAGATAAAAAATGATTCCCAAGCTCGGGTTAAATCGATTCGACTAAAGGTAACTCTGTTAGATGTTGATAATAAACCTTTGACTTCAACCGAGGGCTTTGTTAATGAGATACCGGTTGGCGAATATAAAGATGGCGGTACTTATATTGAAAATGATGACATGAGTGTTGCGAGTGTTAATGTGGAGATTATTGATTTTGATATATCTCAATAAAAAATATTCGAGTTTTTTGTGATCCAGACGCAATTTCGTTTGGGTCATTTTTGTTTTGTACAAACATTCATTAAGGAGAGAATAACTATGAAAGAAGCTCATGAGTTAATTACCGAAAAAATTAGGGCTGAATTTGAACAGAATGAGTTGAAACCGGATAGTACTGAATTTGATACAAATGTCTGGGTCTTGGCTGTTGCAATCATTCCATTTGAAGAATGTGTTGAAAACTCGCCATTTCTTCCGTACAACATTAAAGGTGCTATAGGGTATGTACAACAAACAGACGAGCCTGCAAGAAGCCATTATCTCTCCCAAGGAACACCTACTTTCATTGCTAGAGTCGTTCTTGGCATGAATTCAAAGGCTGGAATGTTACCATATGTTGATGGAACGGATGTTTACCTTGTGATTGATGTCGAGAAACAACAAGCTGATTTTATATGGGAAGATGCTTGGGTGGAGGGACCACCAATGTTTCATGGTGGGACTATTCAAGATGCCCTGAAGTGGGTAAGGCAGATGACTGAACCGATTTATCTACTGACTGGGGATAGATAGGATCATATCGGTTATAGCGGAAGTAATATAACCCGCCTTTAGGCGGGTTATTAAGCACTACAAGAGAGGAATACAATTTAGGCCATATAGATACCGATCAGATCTTCAAATCGAATATTGATTTCTCGACTAGCTAAACCGTCCTTCTTAGCTTTCCATAGCTTAGTGAGAAGCTCTAGTTTGGCTTCGCCAACCCCGTAATGAATAAACCGATGGCAATTTGGACAAAGAGCAACAATATTTTCCTCGACGTCAAGACCAGCAGAATAACGTTCCTGTAAGGAAATGGGGATGAAATGGTGGCATTCTAAATAAGGTTTGCCTGTAACGCTAATAAACGTGGAGTGAGCTGGATCAGCTTCACATAAATAGTTGGATGCCTCGAGTGCTTTTAAAGCAACGGATGGATTTCTCGGATATTTCAGACTGTTTGAAGCGGTAGGCAATTTAACCGCTGCAGCCCCAATTTCCTTTTGATAGACATCATCTTCATCATCGATATTCTGTTGGGACTTATAGACAAGGCTTGTTTTATCAAGCCCCTTCATTGCTTGTTCCCATTTTTCAGGGTCCATGGCACCAATGTGGGGAATGTTTTCTCCTTCCTTTGTAAATATGTACCAAATATCATTTGTATTGGCCTCAAAGGAATCTTTGGAAAAGTAAAGTCGCAGTTCTTGTCCCGTTTTCTTTGGATAAACGATGGTAACTTGAGTACGTCGTGAATTGTTGTTCAGATCATGTACAAAAAATTCCTTAAGGGGATTGGCAGTTGAGATTACCCCACCTCTACGAGCGAATGAATCAGGTGGATAAACCGAGTAAATAATGTTTTTCTCGTGAATATCCAGAGTAACACTTCGATCACCAGTTGCCTCGCGATTAGTTACTTGTGAGTACGCACCGTCTTTTGCTCCAAAATAGTTTTTCAATGTGCTTGAGAATTGTGCCATATAATTCACTCCTTTGTTTGGTTTCTTTCTTGTTTGTATTATATTCCAAATGCACCGGATAATCAACCGGTATTTACAGGGTTAATAACCGGTTTGTTATTTGGAACATTATCGATTTAGGATAATGAAAAAAATATTGTAGCAATGACTGTGATATAAGAAGATAGATTTATAGAATTAGGCTACCATAATCCAATCATTGCTTTTATCTGAAAGCGATTATGTGATATAATGTAGTTTTAAAATAATCTAATTCTAATGCTTGTTTTGCAATCCATGATAAAACATACATTCAAGGCATAAAATGAATTGGAAAAGGTGATTTAGATGAGAGTTCTTGACCTGTTTTCCGGCTGTGGAGGGTTGAGCGAGGGATTTGTGCAAGCGGGTTTCGATGTAGCAGTATCAGTTGAAATAGATGAAAAAGCATGTGAAACTCAACGTCGAAATCATCCAGATACCATAATTATTCAGGGAGATTTAACTGAGGTAGGTCCAAACGAGCTTATTGAGCAAACGGGTATAAATGAATTTGATTTAATAATAGGAGGACCACCTTGCCAAGGGTTTTCATTAATTGGAACTAGATTAGGTACTAGTAAAACATTTGGGGAGTTTGGTGAAGATCCTAGGAATAAGCTTTACAAAGAATTTGTTAAGTATGTTCGATATTTTCAACCTAAAATGTTCTTAATGGAGAATGTCCCTGGTCTCTATTCAATGCACAATGGAGCTGTTAAAGAAAACATTGAGCAAGATTTTTCTCTGGATGACCCAGAAGGTAACTTTTTAGGGTACAATGTGAAGTCTCAAATTGTCAGGGCAATTGAATTTGGTGTGCCTCAGAATCGGGAACGTGTTATCTTCATAGGTGTAAGAAAGGATATTAATATAGAATTTGATTATCCAATGCCGATATATAATGAGGACAATTATTTTACGGTTCGAGATGCTATTGGGGATTTGCCACCTTTAGACATTAGAGATGGAAACCATGAAGTACAGCATTTTCCACAAGAAAATCCTTATTTGCACCTTTTAAATGGTAATGCCAACACAGTTAACCGAGATAACGGTTTTAGAGAGGGATTTCTTTATAACCACATATCACGCTTTCATAATGAAAGAGATAGGGAATTATTTCGAATACTCGAACCGTTTCAGAAGCTGAAAGATCTCGATCCAGAGGTAATACCTATTCGGCTTAGAAATGGATTTGAGGACTTTTACAGAAAAATGGATTATGATAAGCCCTCTCCTACGATAATTGCACACTTGCACAAGGATGGATTGGCTTTTATTCACCCAGATGGGAACCAAGCACGTTCAATATCAGTTCGAGAGGCCGCCCGGCTTCAGAGCTTCCCAGATAATTTTGTTTTCCATGGTCCGCAAACGGCAATGTATAAGCAAATAGGTAATGCTGTTCCTCCGCTATTAGCATACCATCTTGCAGTTCATATTCGTGGTATTCTAAATGAAATAAATGAGATGACTGAGCAGCTTACCATTGCTATTCGAAACTAAAAATATGTTGATAAACAAACGTTTTTGTTTGTGAATTCATATTTCACATGGCCTTACTAATGTTCCAGACAGAATACGACTCCTGTAACAACTACAGGAGTTTTTTTATTGTCCTGATTTTTCATCTATCTGTGCCCAAAAGAGAATCGGAAACGTTGTCTTGTGGAGTCAAAACAGGGTAGAAAGTTGATGTGAATGTAACAAACAGGAAAAATGGTTGACTTATTTTTGGATTTCGGTAAAATGGGTTTATAAAAATAAAAAAAGAGGTGCTGCTAGTGCATTTTAATCATTCAACAATTCCATTGTCTGATGAATATAAATATTCAATGATAGAAGCGATTTCTAATGCACATAAAAACGATCTGCAAGAATTTCTTATGGAGTATGACTTAGAGACATTTAATAGTGCTCATTTCCTGAAATGGGACTTCACAAATACAAACATTATAAGAAACCTGCAAGGGCACAGATTTCAGTGTTTAAAAGTTAAAAGAGGACCATGGAAGTTTGTATTAATTTATGACAAAGAAACGATGTTTTTATATTCTTTGATGAGAGATAAACGATTTTCACAATTGCAAGACAGAATTGTTAGGGAGAAAGTGCATTATTTAGACTCGCTTGCAAATATAAATCAAGGCTTTGAAGGAAAAGATAATAAAGAAAGATTCTACCAGCCCAATATGTTTGACATGGATGGTGGATCATGGGAAAGAGAAGTTCAAAATGTGCTAAATGAAATGATTCAAAATATAGATGGCAAAATTAAACAGTATGTTCTAATTTCTTTTTCAGTCGAAAGAAATGAGGTCACATCTGTTTCGGCATACATACCTACAGTAGATTTAGGAATTGCATATGAAGAAAACTGGAATGAATTTATTACAGCAGACTTCAATATACCGTACATTGTTGCGGAAATATCAGAGCAGGAAGAGGAAGAAGATATCGAGTTTGGCCTCCGTGAAGGAATCATCCCCCAGCAGAATGATGATCTTGTCCAACTTAGAGATGAAGAGAAAGAGAAGAGTAAGGAGGAAGACTTCTAGCCTTCTCTTGGGAGGAGTATTATAAATGCCAAGTATTAAAGTTTTTAATGGAGACAGGCTAAGAACGGCGAGAATATATAGAGGCAAAACAATTGCTGAATTGGCGGAAGAGGTCTCCGTTACTAAGCAGGCTATTTCACAGTTTGAGAATGGTAAGAGCCCTGGATTAGAGACATTATTAAGGTTAATTAATGCTTTAGGTTTTCCAAGGGAGTATTTTTTTGAAGAGGATAAGGACCAAATAAAAATAGGTAATACGTATTTTAGAGCGCTTTTAACAACTAATAAAAAAGATCGGTTATCACAAATAGAAAAAACAAAAATGGTGGC
This sequence comes from Brevibacillus jepli, assembly GCF_047229145.1. Classification (NCBI taxonomy): domain Bacteria; kingdom Bacillati; phylum Bacillota; class Bacilli; order Caryophanales; family Paenibacillaceae; genus Brevibacillus; species Brevibacillus jepli. Next base: position 109,180 of record NZ_JBFEFW010000016.1, on the reverse strand, counting down.
AAGAATCTATCACTTTCTTAATAAATATGTTGATTTTCCAAAGCTTAATTTGCCTGATCGGAATTTTACTACAAGTGATATTGAGCATATAGCATCTCTAGTTAGAAACTATTGGGGTTTAGGAAATGAACCAATTTCCAATATGGTTCGACTCCTGGAGAAAAATGGTTTTGTAGTTACCTCTTTTAATACAGGCAGAGATAATGTTGACGCCTTCAGTCAGCGACAAGAAGTGAACGGGAGCGAGTATTACTTTGTTGTGCTGGGGGAAGATAAAAATTCTGCAACAAGACGGCAATTTAATGCAGCACATGAGCTAGGTCACATTCTGCTACATGATTGGTCGCAAGATTTAGAGTTAGTTTCGCGAGATGAATTTCGCCAAATGGAAAACGAAGCAAATCAATTTGCAGCTGCGTTATTACTTCCTAGGGAATCTTTTGTAAATGATTTGATCTACCCCAGTAAATTGGACTATTACATTGAACTAAAGAAAAAGTGGAAAGTTTCAATTGCCGCAATGATTGTAAGGGCATACCAACTAAAAGTGATAAACTACAATCAATATCAGTATCTAATGAGGCAAATCTCAAAAAATGGTTGGCGTACTAAAGAGCCTCTTGATAATGAAATTCAGGTGCCAAAGCCATCAGTGTTGAGAAAAGCTATAGACATTCTTATAACCAATAATGTTTTATCAGGTGAACAAATTGTTCAACAGCTAGCGAAAAACAACAATTTAAGTCTTAACAGCAGTGAGGTTGAAATCTTATTGGGCTTGGAAGAGGGCGCATTAATAAACAAAAACAAAGGTAGTCTAGTAGTCAGCATAAAGAAAAACCAAGTGTTATCTGATAACGAATAGTTTGAGTGTAGAGAAGGGGGTTTCTCTACACTCCTTTTAATATTTTTACTTTGTTTTTGGAGGAGAAGGGTTTGATTAATGAAATAGAATTTAACAAAGGAATCAATAAACTGAAGAGGGACTCTTTTCAAAAGTTTTGCTTTTTCGGGCTCGGTTGCGAAAACGAGAAAATAATAAAAGCACACTCAATTCAAGAAAATAAAATTCTCAGTAATATTTCAGAAGAGGGTAAAGTCTTGCATGTGTGTCACGAAATTGATGAAGGTGGTCTATCATTTGATTTTAAAATAATCGGAAAGGGGATAGCTAGTACTTTTACTGGTTTTTGTAAAACACATGACACAAAAATTTTCCAACCGATTGAAATTTATGACTATCAATTTGGGAACAAAGAACAAGAGTTTTTATTTGCTTATCGAGCATTAGCAATAGGTCATTTTAAAAAAAAGTACCATGAACATGTCATAAATCTTCTGTATCGATCGATACTAGCAAATGATTTAGAAGCGATATATAAATATTTTCCACAGTTCAATAATTTAAGTTCAGAATACATGTTTAAGTTAGGACTTGCTAAAAGTGCAATTGAAGAAACGTGTAGGAAGCTTGAAAAGTTGAGATCTTCGTTTAATACCAATCTTAAAAATAAGAAATATCATCACATAGAAACAAAAGTAATTGTATACGAAATCGAGTATCATATAGCGGTTTCTTCATACATTATTCTCCCTTATGATTTTGAGGGAAGAAAATTGAATTCAAGTGTACCAATATTCTTATCAGTTTTTCCTGAGAACGGAAAAACATATGTTTTACTAAGTTATTTAAAAAAGGAATCAAATTTTTTGAACTTTTTAGATAGTCAACTATTCGAGCAGAGTCCAGATTTTCAGCGGAAAGCATTGTCCAATATAATTGCAAGATATGTAAGTAATTTTTACTTATCTCCTATAAGATGGGCTCATTTATCTAGAACAGAAAAGGAAAAAACACTGAGATTATTAAACAAATGCCTATCAAGTACACCAAACGATAATAGAATAGATATTAACTTATTCTATTAAAACTCCGCATCTTTTGTCTTACTTAAAAATACAACCAATTCTCTAAGAAAATTAAGATTGTTAGATTTGTGGAAACAGGGAGAACATCTTTTCCAAATGGAGGATTTATATGAGTAAGTGGGTATGGGAGAAAGGATACATCAGTAAGGCAGTGAAGAAATTAAGTATCAACCGGATAGTTATTGTATCAGCTTTCTTTTCAGAGTATGGGTTCGACCTCATTCGCGAGTTACAACAGAAAAACAACTTGCAAAAAGAAAGTATAACTCTATATTTATCTAAAGAATTCAGCCTGAAGAAACCTGGCGAATTGTTAGAAAAACTTACGGAGTACGCTACAGTGCATATCGTACACAGGTTGAAGTTGCATGCAAAGGTGTTTATCTTTTATACGGCAGAGGGCACACAAGTCTATCACGGATCGGCCAACTTCACTCGTGGTGGGTTGGAAGAAAATCTGGAGCTAACACAGGAATTAACTTCGGCTGACATTTGCCGGTTGAATGAATTCGTAGAGCATTGTGATACAGCCTCGGACAAGGTTGGAACCGAAATCATTCAGCATTACAAAGATATCACTGATGAATTGGAACAGTTCGCAAAGGTTAATCGAGATGCAGGTCGAAAAATCGATGAAATTTTTATTGATAGCGAGGACCCATTTATGGAATCAGACTACGACTTGACTAGATACTTTATTACTTTCGAGGACTACGAGACTTTTTTTCCAAAATATCAGTTAAAAGATGATTCGATCATCCGCAAAAGGAGGGATACGGTCCGCAAAAAATTGATTGAGTTGAATGCCGTATTGAAACACCAAGCAGTAAAGATGAACTTACATAATCATTGGGCATCTGGAAGAAAACCAGAATTGATTACGTCCCAAATCTCCCCCTCCGAATTTAACCACAAGCGTCTATCTTGGATATGTGTTCGTTACGGTAAGCACAAAAACAATGCCAGAATAGGGGGAGGTATGTCAGAGCATTACGAGAGCTTTATCAAGCATGCTTGTATGCAAGTTTCCATCGTAGCTGAGGGAGTACAAATAGGTCTTTTCCACGCAACGGCAAACGGAGCGATTGACAGGGATTATCTCAAGAGCAACATTGATAGGTTAAAAGATGACATTCATCAGCAAATCGCCAACTTAAGAGGAGAGCAACTGGTTTGGCAAATTTATGATCCGAAAACCAATAATGTAATCAAATCATTTAATATTGACGTGGAAGAGCCTAATAGTTTCGTTAATTTTTACAAAACATATGATGCTGAAGGGTACGAATCCTTTTGTATTTATCATATGCAACCTAACGATGAGAATTTGAAGACGAAAGCAAGTCTGGTTCGGATCGCTACGGATAAAATGGCGAAGCTACATCGCCTTTACCAGTTAATTACTTGGACAATTCCCAATTAACTAGTATGTAATAGGTGGGATTTAGAAAGGGTATTTGGGGAAAGTTGGTTGGGTTTTTGTGTCTATGTTTATTGGGTGTACCAGGAATGGTAGTTTTACTCTTAAATATCCCGCTATTTACAAAATACGCTAGGGACCGGTTTTATTCTAGCCACACATATTTTACCATTAAATGTTTAAGTACAGGAAGTTTTTACTCGGTTTCGTTGCTTTAAAGCGAATAATGTAGGGAGAATTTCAATTGTCTAAGTAATCAGTGTTGAACGTGCTACACGTAGAATGCTCGTTCTTTATTTTAGTCCTCGTCGTTCCATTGAAGGAGAAAATTGACCGTCCGACCCGTTACGGTGAACCGTATCACAAGTGATGGTACACAAAATTAAGAAGGAGTTAATATTGGATAAAAATTATATAACTAGACTAAATGATTGTAAGGGAATTGGAGTAAAGATGTAGCTAAAGATGTATATGTCGTTTCGTGTCTATCAGAAGATTACTACAAATGCTATAATTAAAATGGGTTATTTTGGTTAGGCATAAGTATTCATTTTTGGGAGGCACAAAATGAGTAATGCATACGAAATTGTTACTATAAAAATATCTGATTTGATTATTAGCATAGATAATCCTAGGTTTGAGCCAGTATCTAACCAACATGAAGCTATCGAGATGGTTATCGATAATCAAAAAGATAAACTAGTAGCTCTTGTCAAAGACATACTGGAGGAGGGCTTGAACCCATCGGATTTACCAATTGTTACACCTGATGATACACAAGAAGGGCGTTATGTAGTTTTAGAGGGAAATAGAAGGGTTACAGCATTGAAAATATTACTAGAACCTAAATTAATTCCCGCTCGTTTCAGTAGTATCTCAAAGAGAATTGAAGATTTGAAGAAAAAATTTTCCCACATAAAAATTACTGAGATAGATTGTGTGGCCTATGATGATCCGGACGATGCACTCCATTGGATAGAGCTTAAGCATACTGGAGAGGGAAAAGGTGAAGGGACTGTAAGGTGGGACGGTGTAGCAGTCCAGAGATTTAATGTAACACGGGGAAAAGTATCCCTTGCGCTTCAAGTCGTAGATTTTCTCAGTAATTATCAAGAAACTAGTGAAGAGTTGCGCGAGTATGCTAGAAAAGTTCCCATTACAAACTTGGATAGATTAATTAAAGACCCAGATGTAAGAGCCCTGTTAGGTATAGACTTAAAAGAAGGAACACTCGTATCACAAGTGCATCCAACAGAGGTCATTAAAGGGTTGAGTAAGGTCGTGTATGATCTATCAAATAAAGTGATAACTGTAAATGACATAAAATTAAAAGGAGACCGATTTGATTATTTGGCTTCTTTTAGTGAATTTGATTTACCAAACTTGAATTATACAACATTCAAAGAATGGAATTTTATTGAAGGCTATATTCCCGAAGAGCCTGGGGATGATACGACGGGTAAGGGAACAACAGGCGGCGCAACAGGCGGCGCGACAGGTGGCACAACAGGTGGCACGACAGGTGGCACAACAGGCGGCGCAACAGGTGGTACAACAGGCGGTACAACAGGTGGCACAACAGGTGGCACGACAGGTGGCACAACAGGCGGCGCGACAGGTGGCACAACAGGTGGCACGACAGGTGGCACAACAGGTGGCACGACAGGTGGCACAACAGGCGGCGCAACAGGTGGTACAACAGGTGGCACGACAGGTGGCACAACAGGCGGCGCGACAGGTGGCACAACAGGTGGCACGACAGGTGGCGCAACAGGCGGTACGACAGGTGGCACGACAGGTGGCGCAACAGGCGGCACAAGAAGTAGGCCACATTCAACTCAGAGGAAATATGTGATTCCTACTGGTTTCATTCTAAAAATTGATGATAAGAGAATTAACAATATTTATCTTGAACTTAGGAAGTTAAACGTGAATGAGTTCCCGAATGCGGCCGCTGTGTCTCTAAGGGTATTCATTGAACTAAGTTTAGACTATTATATGAATAAGGTTAGTCTCCCCCATGTCACTAATAATAGTAAACTTGTTCAAAAAATACAGGCAACGGCTAAGTATATGGAAGATAATGGTATTCTTACTAAGCATGAACTTAAGCCTGTTAGAACTGCAACGTCATCGCCAGAAAATATTCTGTCTACAGAAACGCTAAATGCATACGTTCATAATAGATTAATGCAACCAATTGCTAATGATTTAAAGATAACATGGGACAACTTTAGCCCGTTTATTAAGGCTATATTCATCTAAGAGAAAAGTTTGGTGGTGGACTATTTAATGCATCAATACTCTCCGTTAAGGTATCCAGGAGGTAAGTCAAAATTAACAAAGTATATTAAAAAGATGATTGAAACTAATAATTTGCTGGATGGCATTTATGTTGAACCCTATGCTGGTGGAGCCGGGGTGGCAATATGTCTACTTATGCAGGAATATGTTTCATCTATTTGTATTAATGATATTAATAAATCTATATATGCATTTTGGCATGCAGTTTTACATCAAACTGATGATCTGTGTCAACTAATTCATGACACTGAAGTCACTGTTGAAAATTGGGATATACAGAAAGAAGTTCAGAAGAATACAGACAATTACTCTATGTTAGAATTAGGATTTTCAACATTTTTTTTAAATAGAAGTAATAGATCGGGAATTATTAAAGGTGGGATAATTGGAGGTAGAAACCAGGATGGCAAATGGAAGATAGATGCAAGGTATAATAAAAAAAACCTCATTGATAGAATTGAGAAAATTTCATTGTATGGTAATAGAATAAAGTTGTATAACCTAGACGCATCTGATTTCATTAGTACTGTTATTCCAAGTTTTCCTGAAAAGACGTTTATTTACCTTGACCCGCCTTATTTCAATAAAGGGCAAGATTTATATGAAAACCATTATAAGCCGGAAGATCACTCTAATGTTTATGAACAAGTGTCAACCAAGTTAAAGCATAAGTGGATTATCACTTATGATAACGTTCAGGAAATAAAAGATTTGTACGGAAAGTACAGACAACAAGTATATTCCCTTAGCTATAGTGCGGCAAACCGATATCAGGGGAAAGAAGTAATGATTTACAGTGATAATATAATAATACCTGAGGAGAATATTTATAAGAACTGATTTTAATAGTTTACTTTTAATAAACAAGATCTTAAAATACAACCAACAAACTAAACACAAACAACTTTACAAATACTTGATAAACTTTTAAAAGCTTATTCCAACTTGAACTATGAGTTAGGAATGAGCTTTTTTTCATGCTCAAAATCAAAGGAGGAAGAAAACAGATGGCAAAGCGGGTACATGAAAAAGAGGGAACGATAGGATTAATTGCAGATGCCCAAGCAGAATATGAAGCGTTAATGGACGAGGTTCATGGATATTGGGAGCAAGCGAAGGAATTGAGAAAGCAGGCTACAGAATTAAAAGCTTCAAGGAGTACAGATTCGAGGACCGCAGTAGAGATCAGTCAACTACTAGAGCGGGCTAAATACATCGATCAGATGGGGGATGAGAAAGAGGCGCTCCCAAGACTGGAAATTCTCAGTCGAATCCATGTATTACAACGTGAGGCAGAAGGATTAAAGGAAACCATCTTATTTAACCACGGTGTATTAGAACGTAAGGAACAGGAACTCGTTGAAGTAGAACGGGAAGCTACTCTAATGGTAAAGAGAGCACAGGAAAGTATTCAGGAAACAAAGCAGTTGTTGGTGTCGCAACGCGCAAAGCTGAAAGAATTGGAGGGAAACAGAATTGAATAAGTATTTGACTAAAGAGCTTGAACCACTAGACGAAATTGTTAGTGCCATCGCAGAAGATGGATTCATTGAGATTGTGAACGATGAGGATATTATTGAATTGGTCATAGGAGGAATAAACGAATGAAACCATTGAGCCCAGCAGCATTGGAAGCACGACGTGAATATAGAAGACAATACGAACGAGAATATCGCCGTAAATGGATACAGCGCCCTGGCAATAAAGAGAAGAAAAAAGAATATGAGCGTAGATATTGGGAACGTAAGGCAAAGGAAGTAATGCAGTAATACGAGCACCAACGAGAGGGGGCAAAGATGTGTTGCGGGTAGCTTGCACCGTATTATTCTAGCCCCCGAACATTGAAACACGACATAAACCAAACTACATAGTTACAGGAGGGCATAACAAAGATGGACGAAATGACACAGCATGAAAAGTTCCTATGGGAACAACTAAGTTTGCAAACAGAGATCAACTTAAACACAGCATATCTGTTAGACGACTATATAGATTACATCAACGCGGCAGGACTGCGTGAAGAGTTTGAAGCATTCAGGAAAGTAAAGGCACAGCAAGAAATAAGTAAAAGCAGTTAATGTTGAAACATTGATATTGATAGAGATTGAGCGGCTGGGGGCGTGTAGACCTCCCCCGGTCAGGGAAACGAACCCCATGAATTGAGGTTAGGCGGTGAAAGTATGGAGAAAAAGCTATGCGGAGCGAAGACGAAAAGCGGCGAACATTGTAAGAAAGCTGCCCTAGCAAACGGACGTTGTAGATTTCATGGGGGAAAATCTACTGGACCGAAAGACCCCAACAAACTGAAAGGGAACAAGAACGCCTTGAAGCATGGACTGTATGAAACGATATGGCTAGATACATTGACGGATGAAGAGAAGGAACTGTTTGATCTGGTTTCAACTGACCCGACAGTGCAAGTTGAAAATAGGTTCAAATTATCGGAGATACGCATACGGCGCATGATGCATCGCATAAATCAAGAGCAGCAAAGGAAAAAACCGAATCCTGCTGTCATACGATCCATTGAAGAAGGAATAACGAGAATTGAAATGAACATGGTGAGCCTCGTAAGAGAGAGTAGCAGGTTGCTTGAAATGAACAAAGGTAAGAATGATGGGTCTTTAGATAAGCTAGCTGAAATACTTGAGCGCGCAAGGAAAGATCATGCAAGGAAGGAATACCAACGCTAACAGAGAGGGACAAACAGGTGACGAAGCTTGTTCGTTCCCTTTTTTGTGATTGAAACAGTAGGATGACAAAATTCAAAATAAATTTGTTTTACCACGATCACGGTAAAAGAACGGCAGGAAGGATAAAAGGAATTGTAATTTCCTTAATCTAGGTCGTATAGTGTTTACAAAAAAGGAGGCACTGGACATGGGAAACATGAAAATGAAGAGAGTGGTTGGCTACGCCCGAATTTCCTCAGATAGTCAGATAGAGAATACTTCGATAGCGGAGCAAGTGAAAAAGATTGAAGCGTACTGTATCAGTCAAGGCTGGGAATTGGCAGGAATATTTAAGGATGAAGGAGAAAGTGGAAGTACGACTGAACGTGAAGGATACAGAGACATGATGCAATATGTCCAGCAGGCTGAAAACGAAGTGACGGGAGTCGTCGTAGTGAAGGCAGACCGTATACATAGAAGGTTAAGAAACTTGATATTATTGATTGAGGATGAACTGGAGCCTAAAGGGGTTGCCTTCATTAGCGTGTCGGAAAACTTTGATACTTCCACACCGTCAGGGATGATGTTCCTGCAAATGATAGGCTCTTTTTCAGAATTTGAACGGAAGACCATTAACGAACGGACAAAAGGCGGACGAATCGCCACCGCCAAGGGAAATAAATATGCTGGCGGCGCTCCTGCCTTTGGGTATCAGGTACAAAATGGTATTATAATCATAAATGAGCAACAAGCACAAACGGTAAAGAACATATTTCAACTCTATGTAGAGGGGAATATTCCATACAAAATCGCTTGCAAATTGAACCGAGCGGGCATTCGCACTAAAACAGGGAAGGATTGGACTGTCGTACAGGTTCAAAACATTTTGAACAATGAGACGTATACAGGTTTCAATACCTACAACGGGGAAAAAGAACGGAACGGTATCAGACAGAAAGATGTTTTCCCTCGTATCATTAGCCGTCAGTTGTGGAACAAGGCAAGGCAAGTTAGCTAATCGTCGACTAACAATGGGAGGTTAGACAAATGAGCAAATTTCAAGAAGCAATGATGATGTGTTCAGAGGACTACGACGAAATGATTGACATGGCTCTAGCTTTGAAGGACAAGGAATGGTTTGAGGAACTAGTCAAAAAGCAAAAGTGGTTGCGTGAGCTGGAAATCCAAGCACGCCGTGAATTAGGCGTACTCGACTAGCACAGAGGGAACAAGTCAGAGACCAACGAGAACCGGGCGAGATAACGTTTTCAGTGGGTATTACCGTTAATTACGCCGCAGTAGGATAGCAAGCGGTGAGAGCGTGAAAGCTCGTTGGTGATAGTAAACAAAATGACTGACTACTATTGACTCCTGTCTGCCCAGATGTCATAATAACCTCACACAATATACGGATTTTTGTTTAGCAAGATTGACCAAACAAACTTGACACTCTTCCAACTTTTCAATTTTCAAACACTTGATTTGCCCGTCATGGGCGACAAGTGTTTTTTTACGTCTAAAGACCTGAAAATAGGCGAAAGCCTGATAATTAATAATTAGTCGAGTAAGTCTTAAAAAATACACAAGCATGGACAGTAACAAGCTAGTGAGAATGGGAGGGCAGCAAGTGATGAAAGCTAAAGTGTCCATCGACAAATTTGTGGTGGAATATACAGATGTTACGTTTGGAGCTTATTACGGCTTGGTGATTCGAGCGGCGAAAAGCGGCGAGCTATACAAACAGACGATGTACCATGGGGATGGATACAGTCATGAATTGCATCTGAGGAAGGCAGACGGAGCGTATTTGCATGTGTTTTATAGAAACTGGAGAGAGCCAGAAGGAAGCACGTATACATTGCGTTTAGAAACCCGCCCGGAATATTACTTTCATTTCAAGGGAGTTTTGGATAGATTGCGCCGTGTCGCAAACGGTATTTATTATGTGAACTGTGACCTAGCATATGATGTTCAAGCTTCTATGAAAGATGTGGTGGTTTTTCCTAATGACGGTCGGCGAAAGATGAAACATTACAAGGGAACACGTTATTTTGGGGATAAGCACCAACGTAAAACGAATGGTTTCTGTCGAAATTACAATAAGAGATTGGAGTTACTAGAGAATCAGAACGTTGTTATTGACCATGAATTAACCCGAATTGAGATTGTAGATAAGCCAGAAAAGAGGATACCAGTAGAAGAGTTACTCCATCACCCACCAAAACAGAACAAGCACTACTTTGCAGCGGTAGTTACTGATTGGGGTAACCTGCCAAAGAAGCGAGCACAACAGGCACGCCAATTAAGAGATGGAGTAGAGATTGAAAAGAAGAAAGATTGGTACACAAGGAAAGTAGTAAAAGAAACCCTTGCTCCTTCGTCTCAAGTGGATTTCAACGAGTTAGCAAGGGAAGCATGGGAGCCGCTATTAGAAGAACTGTGTGGGGTATTGCTTGGGCAGCAGGAACCACAAGTTCAAGAGCGACAGTTACAAATGGCAGTAACAAATACAGTATACGATGAACCGAGAGAAGAAAACGACAGCAAAAACGTAGGTTGTGCAGATTTTGGAAAATATCGTATACTTCGCAACAATACAGGAGTACGCAAACGATTAAACCAGCAAAGAATGACTGGGTTATTTGAGTTGAGAAAAAAGACAGGTGCTCGTTGGAGTGTGCCTTCTTCAAGAGCCCAACAAAAAAATTTCAACTTTTTTTATCCTCCACTTTATGAAAACGCTTTCTTTAATATATATAGGATGTCAGCAAATTTCTTGAAGGAGGAAGCGTTTATGAAAGACAAGCAAATCAAAGGACATTATGTGAGGGAAGAATACTTGAAGCAAAGGATTCAAGCGTTAGACGCTGCCATTGGGCATTTAGTTAGATTCAATGCTAAAGTTGGCGGTACAACTCTAAACCTCTGTGAGGTAGCCGATGTTGTAGACCTGTTAGACGAACAAAAAGCTAAAGCTGAGCAAGAACTGTATCATGTTAGACGCTGCATTCTCGATCTTCATATGAAGCAATCTACGAAAAGCGTTAGTTAAGGGGTGGCATTATGACTGGTAATCAAATTGTCAAGCCATCAGCAGAGAGCGTCAAGAGAACAGAAGTTGTTAGAGTTCTTGCTGAATTGATCAGAAAGTATGCTCATAGGAAATCGAAATAATTAAGTTTTTCAAAATAGGTAGGCGCACGGGTGTTTAGCGCTTACCTATTTTCTCATAAAAGAAATGCTGAGGTGAAAAATATGGGGAACGACAAGGCAGCCATTTATATTAGAGTCAGTACAGAAGAACAAAGGAATGAGGGGTGTTCCCTAGAAGCACAAGAGGAAGAGTTACGAGAATATGCTGCGTCAAAAGGTTATACAGTATTTGATGTGTACTGTGATGGAGGATACTCTGGCAAAGATTTTAATAGACCTGCAATACAACACCTTTTTCGGGATATGGTTCAGGATAAGTTCGAGGCGATCTTAGTGTGGAGGTTAGATCGTCTTTCAAGAAGCAATAAGGATATTCTGACTCTTATAGACAATGAATTAGAACCAAGAGATATGAAATTACTTGTAAAAACCTGTGACATCGATTCATCATCCACAAATGGAAAAATGTTTATTAGTTTGCAAGGAACTTGGGCTGAATATGAACGGAAGGTCACAATTGATAGGGTTAAGTCAGGGATGAAGCAGAAGGCAAAAAATGGAGAATTTAATGGTGGAATACTGTTTGGATATGATGTTATGGATAAACGATTAGTTATAAATGAACTGGAGGCACAGGTAGTAAAACAGATATTTGAATTACGAGCGCAAGGAATAGGCTATAAAGCCATTGCTAATACAATCAACTCTTCAGGATGCAAAACTAAGAAGGGCAACAACTTTGGTATAGACGCAATAAGACGTATCGTACACAACAAAGAGTATGTTGGAATCAATACATGGGGGAAAAAAGAAGACTGGAACATTAAGAGAAGAAAAGGGAAAGTAGAAGAAATGCCGGAACGGGAAGGTAGGCATAAGGAAATTATTTCTCTAGAATTATGGGAGAAAGTACAGGCAATTAACAATATGCATAAACAAACGTTTATGCCAATAAAGTCATACAGCGGGAATTTCTTTCTATCGGGAGTTATAAAGTGTCCACAGTGTGGGGCTGGAATGGTTATGCATAAGATCAAAATGCGAAGCAAGAATGATTACCACCGTTATTATATGTGCCAGAGTTATCATCAGAAAGGAAAGGTTGGATGCTCATCAAACTTGGTAAGAGCCGACTGGATTGAACAAGAAGTTCTGTACGTTTTAAGCGAGTCGATTAGCAATATGAATGTCGTAGATGATGTTCTAAAAAAACTTGAAGAGGATTCATTACAGGACAAAAGACCACTGGAACTTCAACTGAATGAGTTAAAGTTGCAAGCGGCCAAGCAAACAAAAAAGCTTGATTCGTTAGACAAAAAATATTTACTTGATGAATTGGATGCCAACACCTTTAAGAGACTTTCAAGTAAGTTACAGCAGGAAATAGACGAGACTAATGAAATGATGGTAAAGGTAGAAAGGGAGTTAGGTAAGCTTAATAACGGTACCCAGATTAACACTAAGATGGTAATCGAATTGCTCAAGGATTTTGATAGATTATTTGAAGTGGCTGACGAGCAGGAAAAGAAGGTATTGATTCGGTCTGTAATTAAAGAAATAAAAGTGTCGAAAGACAGAAAGAAGTTGGAACGAGTATCCCTTTGGATCGGTGACGATATATGTTTACCAGCAAACAACGAGCGCAGAGCCTTATCATAAATGACGGATAATTATTTTTTCATGACCTAGCAATGTGGTTAGAAATACAATTAAAATGGCGAGTATACAACAAACTCATGGCTTAGAGATAAGCCTATTTTTATTAGAAATAATTAATTGAGTCTGAAATGCAATTTTATCCTAATCACTTAATGTTTTGTACAATTTCACAAAAAGTTGAATAACCAATAGTGAATTTTACCGGTTGGTAATCCTCATCCTCATCCTCATCCTCATCTATTGGCGCATCAAAATCTCCCTTCACCTCTCAAAAAATCTGCATCCTATTGTTTCTGCCTCGTTTTTCCATCGGTCCTTTACCATCTCGACGATCTCATCAGTCACCTTTTGTTTCTCTCTGTTCTCAACAGGGTAAACAGAATGCTGAACAAGTTCTAATATCAGTTCACAGTTTATCACTTTCGGGTTTGGTTATTTCTGAATATTACTAGTCAGCCGTAATTCTACAGTGAGTTTCTAAGTACGAATGGAAATATTTTTAATAGGATTAAAAAATTATAACGATTGAACTGTGATAATTTGACAAGATTCTACATTTTCTACAGGAAAATGATATAATTGTAATAAACAATTACAAGGAGATGTAACAATGTGAATTCTAAAGCTATAGAAGTTTTTGAAAGATTAGCTGTTGATACATGGGAAAGAATTAAGTTTGGTGAGGAATTGGATTGTAGACAATCAGAAGAAACGATAACCGACATTAATTTACTAGAAATAAAGAGAGCAGCATTAGCTAATATCTTGGTATCTAAAAGTAATAAAGATGATGAGGGACTAACTGGATTAGATTGGGAATGGTGGATAGGTTCGAATTCCACAGGATGGTGGAGGTATGCAGTTCAAGCAAAAAAACTCTTCCCAAATGGCAAGTATAATAAGTTACGGCATAAGGTTGGAAATGATTATCAGATAGATATTCTTGAAAAGTATTCTAAAGCAAATAATTGTATTCCCCTATATTGTTTTTATAATTTTTTAGAAGACCCTCAATTATCACAGTACTGGAATTGTAATTTAAATTATGAGGAAAAACAATTAGGATGTACTGTAGTTCCAATTGATACTGTAAGGGTAGCATTTGGTAAAAGAGCTGATAAGAGTTTTAAAGCATTACATAGTGATTCTAGAAGTATTCCATGGAGGTGTTTAATTAAATGTCCGAATATTGGGACGCCTCATTTTACTAACTCAGTTCATCCTTTAGCGTGTAGTGGATATGAAGAGGTAAGGCCCTATCAAATAAATCTTAGTAATCTTCAAAGTGATTTTCTGTTTAATTCGGAGTTATATGATAAAAACATTGAGATCATGCCCAAAAGAATCCTAATTATTAATACTTTCTCTGATTAGTTGGAGATAAATAGAGTTAATTCAACAATAAATGAGTATATAAAATTAAAGTTAAAATTTCACTATGCGGCTATCCGGCTGCTTGAGCATTAGCCGGGTGCGGCATTTTTATTGTTCGAATATTTTAATAATGATAATCGTTATCGATTATGTGAAAAGATGAGAGTCCTCATGCCGGACGATCAATCTCAGGATTACCGGCCAACTACTATTGAAAGGAATGCCTATCATGTTGGTGGAGCCTAGAAGAGTAGTAAACACTGGCGGTACTGAGTCCGAATAATCAATAGATAGTCAGTACCATATGCTCGTATATGGAGATTGGGACTTTCATAGGAATAATGCTTATGGAGGAAACATTCTACTGCCTAAGGAACGGATCGATGGATGGCTTAAGCAGGCAATAGAAGATAATCGTTATGAAACGATAGAGTAGTATGGTGAGAGCATGAATCCAAAGTATAAGCCGGGGTACCGAAATAATGATCGAATATTCAGGGAAGAAGCTGTCCATCGCAGCTTCTTTTTTATTATTTACAGATGTGTTAGATATTGTCTTATGTTTTTTCATGTCGTGTTATGATAAATGGTAGGTAAATTATGTATGTGAAATGAAGGTGCGATATGGATGAGAGCGTATATACAGACAAACAAAAGTGGAGAATTTTACAATGTAAATGCATTTATTGCTTTTGAAGGTTTCACTTCATTAGGATGGGAGATCATTAAGTTTCATGATGTTCATGAAGTGAAAGAAAATAATCCAGAAGATATAGTAGTTGGCGGTATTGGCAACGTGAGAAGACGTCTTGAAATATTGGGGATAGAAAGAAGCCAAGGAGAGATAGATTATCCAGATTCTTTGTCTAGTTATTTTGGCAGGAAAATATGGACGACAACGATTCAACAGCTTTTTGAGAATAAACAGGATTGGAATGTTTTTGTAAAGCCAAAAGACATAACAAAAAAATTCGCTGGAAAAGTGGTTAAAGACTATAAAGATTTTATAGGATTGATTGAACAACATGAGGATACGAATATTTGGTGTTCGGAAATCGTTGATTTTGTGACGGAATGGCGTTGCTTTATACGATATGGAGAAATACTTGATGTCAGGCAGTATAAAGGTGCCTGGGATTCAAAATTAGATCTACGTGTTATACAAAGTGCTGTTAAGGATTTTATTGATGCGCCAGCCGCATATGGTTTGGATTTTGGAATAGATCGAGATGGGAATATGAAGCTGGTAGAGATTAATGATGGTCATTCTTTAGGGACCTATGGAATCGCTCCTATAAACTATGCGAAGTTTCTTTCAGCCAGATGGTCTGAATTAACAGGAACGAAAGATTATTTAAGAAGTTTATAGTTTAAAGTGTTCATGCCGCTCGTTTTATGTACGAACCTTGCTACAAAGCTATTTCGAAATTTCGGTTAGTAAAGCTTTCCTTGCAGATAGGAATCTCATAGGTTATTGATAAATTCAATATGGATCTTGTTTTCAAAAGCCTTGGAAATTAGACCAAATCGTCCGAGGCATAAGGCATAATAAAATCAAAAAGGCTGACTTTTCGCAGTGCCTTGGCACCGGAATCGTCAGCCTATCGTGCAGATTATCCATGTGTGCTTTTTAGAGAAAATCAGATGGAGAAAAGCTTCTCAAGTTTACGTTAACTTTCCCCAGACTCATCATTTTTCTTCTTCTTCTTGGAAACCCATTTCCATATCCCAATCACAATCAAGATGACGAGGGCAATATGAATCGCTCCAATGTGAGCAAAGCTGTTCATTAGCGCCGCAAGAAAAGTCAAATTCGTCCGCTCCTTTTTTAGCAAAGTGTGTGTCAACTTTGGGAAACAAAGGGTGACGCTTGCAGATTATACAAGCTGGCATACTTTTGTTGTAAACGGATCAATTCGGAGTGTGTGCCAAATTCAACGATTCTCCCTTTATCCAGCACCATGATTCGATCAGCATACTGAGCGGATGAGTAACGGTGAGAAATAAAAATTCCCATTCGCTCCTTGGTCAACAGGTTAAATGCATCAAATACTTCTTTTTCTGCCACAGGGTCCAGGGATGCACTTGGCTCGTCGAGAATATAGAGATCAGCATTTCGGAGGAAAGCTCTAGCAATGGCAATGCGTTGCCACTGTCCACCCGATAACTGGAGACCTTCCGTGAACCATTTTCCCAACTGAGTATCCAATCCTTGTTCAAGACCTTCTGCCAAGCTTCGCATGCCTGATTTTTCAAGTGCGTGATAGAGCTTGTCATCATGGTGAAGAAGAGAAAGATCACCGAACCCGACATTACTACGAATAGACATCTCATACTGCATAAAATCTTGAAAGACAACCCCGATTTTTGCTCGAATCTGCTCTAAATCAAAAGCGTTTAAGTCGGTTCCATTTATTAGTATTTGTCCTTCATAATCCTTATATAACAAGGTAAGCAGTTTAACTAATGTCGTTTTGCCAGACCCATTCTCTCCTACAATCGCCAGCGACTCTCCTTTGTTTATCTTGAAAGAGAGATTTTGAAGCACGGATCGTTCTGTTTCCGGATATGTAAATGAAACATTGACGAACTCAATACTTTCAAGGACAAAAGGGTCGTTCGGTTGAGGAGTGGTGATAGTCACTTTCTGTAGCTTGACAGGATCAGACGAATCTCTTTCCAAAAAGAGAAACAACTGTTCCACAAACATGTTGTGCTGAGACAGTCCAATCAGGGAATGCATCAATGACTGCGATGTTGTTTGGGTTAATGTAATCCCCTGAATATAGCTAACCAAATTACCTAGCAGAATCTCTTTTAGAAAAGCTGCTTTTATAGCGATAAAGCTCATAAAACCAATCATCGCAATCGTCAAGCTTTCGAAAACAAGTGAGGTCTTCAAACGAGTTGTGGCGATCTTTTTGTCTTCATAAAAAAACTGTGTGATCATATCTCGAAATTGTGTGATGAGGTAGGAGCCAAGCTTATAAATTTGTACTTCCTTAAATGCACGATCGTGGGTTAATAAATGACTGATGTACCAGCCTCTTCTCTCCCTTTCAGCTCTGCTCCAACGAATATAGAACTCCTGTTGGCTTAATCGCAAATAGGAATAGAAGGAGATAAGCGGAAACAACACCAGGATGAAAACAACCCACCACTTCCAAAAGATCAGAAACAGCGAAGTAGATACCAGAGAAATAACACCGGATACAATACTAAGAACCAGCTCAAAAATCTGATAGGGCCGGTAGCTCGTTTCTTGTTGTGCACGTTTTAGCTGATCTTGCACCTCTGCATTTTCAAAATCAGCTAACCCCATCGCATTTGCTTTTTCCAAGACCATTTCACGGAGGCGATTTGATAGCAGGGATTGAAACAATCCTTCGACATAATTCTGAATGAGGGTAACGAGCTGTTTCACTAAAATGAAGGAAATGAAGAAAAGGAAGCTGATTAAGACAGTATCCCCTTCTTGGCTTGCTCCACTGGAAACAGCGTTAACAAGTTCCTGGGTAACATACAGCATACCAACAGGAAACAGCCCTTGGAGTATATTCAGAATGACAATGGTTACAAAATATCCTTTTTGTACAGTCCAGAAAAGTCGAAAAATTTTTGGCCAGTTTCGAAAAGACTGGATGACAGTCTTTAGGGTAAACAAATCCTCTGTTGGTCCGTACATGTAGTCTCCCCTAACTCAGCTATTTAAGCAAAAAAATGCAGTCCCATTCGGGTTCATCCAAACTCAGGCAGCTTAGTAAGACAAGTGCTACTCCTGCTGCACCGACCAACAATCCTGGCAGGTCCCGAAATTGTCCATGCTCAATGTCTTGAAATCCGTAAGCATGGTTATCATTGAAATCGCTCAGAATCTGGTTTACCAGTTTCTCGCGATATGCTTCAAAAGCATCAGGGCCCGTGTCCATCATCATTCGTTGGAGCATCCAAAGTGTGCCTGCATAGCCGTGACAAAAGGTCGGGGACTCGAAACTGAGTGATTCCACTGATCGCTGGACGAGTGAGTGATAAGTTCGTTGTGCCAAAGACTGGATCTTAGTGTCGCCCAATGCTTCACCAGCCAGCCACAATACTCGTGCTATGCTTGGTTCTCCGTAGCACCATGATGCATTATGGGCAAAATGGTTCTGCATCTGTCCGCATGTTTCTTCTTCAAAACTGATTCTCTCCGGCCAAATAGGTCCATGCTCGTCTTGCGCCATCCATTTACCATAATAGGAACTAAGCTGGCGAATGGCATCTCGTTGTCCCGCCACTTCTACTCCCTCTAGTAAAGCAAGAGAGAGCAAGGCAAACGGACCGGCAATCCCGTGAGAAATCCCGAGATTAAAGTTGCCATTTGGGTATCGTTTTTTTTCAAATTCCAAGAACTGATTCTCACT
Organism: Brevibacillus jepli; assembly: GCF_047229145.1. Taxonomy (NCBI): domain Bacteria; kingdom Bacillati; phylum Bacillota; class Bacilli; order Caryophanales; family Paenibacillaceae; genus Brevibacillus; species Brevibacillus jepli. The sequence continues at coordinate 90,266 of NZ_JBFEFW010000016.1, read as the reverse complement.
TCTGATATGCCAGCCAGGAACACTCTTGTCATTCAATTGGATATTTTTAGTTAATTGTATAATATATGACAATACTTTGTTAAGGTTTTCTTTGCATGCAGGGTGCTCTTTAAAGAAAAGAAGATAGCGACCGATACCAGCTAATCCTTCTATTACATCGTAATCAGGCATGTGTACATTGTTCCCGATTCGCCCTCGGGCTTGGTCAATGAACCCATCAATCGCAGGCTGTATAAGAATATGCAGTTTTTCGATGAAGTTTTGATATCTGCCTCGATCACGGGCAAGAATGGAGGCGACCACAGGTGCTGCGGATAAACCACTCCACAGGGAAAACGAGTCAAACATATCTGTGTTAATCACGGTTTGTACATGTACCAAATAGTTATGTGCGACGACATCCCATTGCTCATCGGGGTACAGGCGATCCAATTCCGCATAAAAGAGGACGATGCCCAATGCACCGGAGGCAAGCGAGTCTGTACCAGGAAGAGGTTGGCCCAGAACCTCGTGAGGAAATTGAAGCTTACGGGCTACCTGCTTTACTACGTACTCCATATTTTTAATCAACGTAACGTCTTTAATCGGTTGCCAGCTCTTTGTATTAGAAAGCATGCGCGGTCTCCTTTGTGCGACTTTCCTCTTGCAACAGGGAATATCGCAAGTTGTGCAGGGTATGGCGGGCCAAGGTCATCACTTTCCTTTCCCGTTCACGATCTACTCCAAGCAGCCTATTTACATGAAGATGGATGATGCTGCCTATGATTTGCTCCTGCGAATTATACAGCTCCGATTGGGCTTTCAGTGAATGCATGACCGTAGAAAAGTTTTTGATCGCTTCTGATCTAACCTGGAAGAGCTGATGGAGAACGGAACCACCCTCCAACAGCTTCAGCTCTTGCCAATCATTCGTATAGCGTCCCGCCTTCAGGTAGAACTCTCTGTCTGCGCGGAAATCATCCAGGTAGGCTTTATACGAAATAATATTGTTCAGGAAGCTTAGCTTTTCGTCGATCGAATGCAAGAATTGATGCAAAAGGTCGATGATGCTGATTACCGCAATCTTCTCCAATGGTAGATTCATCTGCTTCGTACGATGCAGTTGTAGCCAATGAGCCACAACCAAACTGTCCATTGAAAATAATTCCTCAGCCAGGGGGATCAATTTAGGTCCACCATAACGTTCAATTTCAGGGTCATAAGTATCGATAGTTGTTTTGGATAGGTAGCCCTGTTTTTGCATTTCATACGTCCATTGATACATTTCTGAGAAAATGGATTGCAGTCCTTCGGTGGATGCCGCTTGAAAACGCAAACGGATATGTGGTTTCGGATCGGTGTACCTCATGAAGAATACCTTTTGACAAGCTCCTTTTGTATGCATCGCTTCGCATAAGGACTGAAGCGGAAAGGCAATGAACTCATCCATTCTTGTTTCGTCACAGTAAAGCTTGTAGAATAGCCAATCACTGCCTGGCATTTTCAACCGTTCTTGATCAGAAATAACTGTGCAACCCGATTTTACACCTGTGGCCACAGAAACGGATTCGGTTGCAGATGCTTCGACTGGCGTATTTTTTACAAGTGGGAAGACACATTCCATGTGAAAGGCACCGTCTTTTCCGTGAACGACACAGTCCTTCAGCTCAGCGCCTACTTCTGTCAGAACGAGAGTCTCGCCAGAATTCAGCTTTTGAAGCTCCCGTATCAACTCGGCCAGATGTCTTTCACTTTTCAGATCGAGCAGCATTTTGTTGTCATGGTCGGTGATATACACGTAATCTGGCACTTGGTATTGGCGTTTCCAGTTTTGCACGGCTTCCATCCAGTCTTCTTTTCCATCTTTTTTGGAAACAGACAATAATTCTGGATCTACATTCCACGTAGCTGGTGCGAATATAATCTTTCCGTAACGCAGACGAGGCAAAAAAGGGGCATGACGAAAGCTGCTCCAGCTAAAAGGCATCCAATTTCGCTGCTTTTCCATCCCTAATTCACACAGAAACCGATAAACATTGGGAACAGAGCCCACGTAGTTAAGCATATGGCCTGTAACAGGAATGACTTCCTTATTCATTGATCGTGATTTTAAATAGAAGGAATGCGATGTAGTCCCTATAACCAAATCAGATAGGGGAATACTCGTCGAGTGATGCTCGTGGGAAGGGGCACCAATCAAAATTTCGTATTCCCGTTTGCTTTTCGAAAGAACGACGTTGGTGACCCTTCCGTGCCTTGGAAAGTAAACAACTTCAGCAAATATACTGTCCGGGTATGCCTTCTGGTGTTCCTGATTGATCTGCTCCAGTTTTTCTTCGAACGACTCTCCAAGCATGTCAGCGAATCGTCCAAATGATTTTCCTGCCAACATGGATCCGGTATTTCCACCTATATGAACAGTGTACTCACCGTTATCCAGGGCTTGTGCTGAAGGGGCAAACAGGGAGGCATACAATTCCATCGAAAGCGGGACATGTTCCCATTTAGGTGATACCGGCTCCAGCTTCTTGATCAGATCGTCTGTCAGTTCTATTTCCTTGCGTCCTGTCAAAAGCGAGTGGGACAACAATTGCAAAAGAACTTTCTCATTTATTTTGTCGTGGCTAGACGGGGTATAGTTTCTTTTGCTCATGGGATTTTCATAGGTGGCAGGAGCACCTAACCCCCTGTTTTCATCTAGCAAGTCAAGCAAGGGAATCTCTCGTTCAAAACCGTATCGTTCAATAAAAGAGTCCCGATATTCCGCCAAATGAGGCCATCCAACATGATTGGGTGATAGTCTCCACAGCAGCTCGGCTGCTTTGCTCAAATCCTTGGCAATCGATTTCGGAAGCGTCACCTGCTCAGTTGACAACGATAAATCTACCTGTAACTGTGACGATGATGACTCTACCGATTTCATTTGGGAGAGCGTGGAGAGGAAATGTGTTTCTCCCTGGCCAATCTCTAACTGGTCATAGGCGATGATTGCCTGCTTGATCGACAGCAGCTGCTGGCACAGTTCATCAATACCTTCAACACGATTTAATACATTCAGCAGATGATCAAACGGCGATGAATGGGTGAGACGCGGACGAAGGCTTGTGTACAGAAGCTCATTTTTAACCAGCTGAAACAAAAAGGATTCGATTCGGCTGTCTTCCGTATCCGGGTATGATTGTTTAATGATTTGCAATAATTCCATAAACAGGTTCGGTTCTCTTGCCTTTTGTAAAACGAGAGCGATCAAATCATTCATCGCAATCGAGGCATTTTCTATTTGATAGCCATTGTGATTCTGACCGTACCGCGTCATATACGGCAGTGAAACCCGATTACCCACTACCTCACACATCGTGTTTGCTTGAAGGTGAAGCTGCTTGACCACATCAAAATTCTCTTCCAGAGATTGAACGATTTTCAGCAGCCATTCCATGTCAGGGCGGCTTCGTTTTTTATGCTGCTCCATTTTGTTTACGAGGAGATTGGTGTTTGTATCAAAATGCCCACAGGCTATTCCGGAAAATAGCCCAAATGGCGTCGAACGCGTACTCATTCGGATTCCATATCGTAGCAAGCTCCTTGCAACCTGCTCATGCTGCTCCCGGTCAGACTGCTCCCGTTTGTTGTTTAGCGATTCAAGCAATGAAGGACTGGCAACGGCAAGGCACTCTCGAATGATAGCTTGTTTTCTAGGATCGAGCTTGTCCAGTTTCCAATCGGCTTGACATAACTCCAAAAACATATGTATAGGTAACAATGGCGTTCGTAGCATGAAAAAATCCATCGTTCGAAAAAAGGATCGGGATTCTTTCTTTGCGTGTTGTTTCACTTTTGACTGACGTTCCACTTTAGATCCCTCCTTTTGTAAATGGGGAAAGGATAGTAAATGCTGGTGAAAGAAACGTCTTGCACCAAGCATTTACTACCCATATAGCTGGGGCTAACTGCCCCAAGAAGATTTGTGCTCCACATTGGTTTTTAGTTCGACGCTATCTTATTTCTCGTCGGAGAATGGGCAACCTGGTGTGCACATAGCCGTACATACGCAAGTGCAAGTACTTCTGCAAGTTACTCTGGTAACCCAGCACAATGCAGTTCTTATTGTGTTTGGTTCAGCATTATTAGTGCCTACTGCGTTTACTTGTACATCCAAATCAAACATGTCTTTGTTCATTTTCGGTTCCCCCAGTTTTTAATAGTTTTAGATGAGTGAAAGAGCTGACAATGTGGAGCACAAAGAGTAATGGGTAAAAGGGAAATATACCCAGTTATTCCAAAATGATTAAAACAAAGAAAATGATAGAATTCAACACAATAATTTCAACATATTTCGATATTTCATAAAATTTAGAATATGATATTAGTTTTTGGAAAAAATATGACGGGAGTGGGTTGATCAGAGAACCGAGTAAGAGCCATAATGGGATCACAGCAAGTTTTTTATGCAGCACGCAAGCTCGACAAAAGTGTTGTAAATGAGAATGAATGGTTAATCAACTGCATGAATTTGTATTTGTATAAAGTTATTTCGGGACAAGAAATAATCAAAAAATGTCGAATAATGAATGGAAATATTACTCAAGAAAATAGAGTAATCGAGTAATTTCGGGGCACTTTACCAGTAAGTTTCCGTTGTTTCTTTTCATACGTGGTATCGTATTTATGTATATTTGGGCAGGAAGAAAGTAAGCAAGATAGGCTTGGCTCCGCCGCACCATGAAATGAAGGGGAAGATGCATCATGTCAAAAACAATCGTTGAGAAGCTGAACCTGCAAAAATATCAAAAAACGGCTGTCTTACATACACCGGAGGGTGAGGAGAGCTTAGCCGTTCTTATAGAAGCGGACCATGAGTTGAAAGACGTGCAATATGAGATGATCTTTGCTTTCGTATTGGATATGAAGTCATTGCAGGAGCTCATGAAGAAGGTAATCGACCATAGCTACTTATTGGAGGGAGGGCTTCTATACGTTGCTTATCCCAAGAAAGGGAATAAAGTCTATCCGACTTATATCCATCGGGATGAATTATTCGATGGATTAGGAGCCGACGAAGATGGCTATATCGGGACAAGCACGATCAAATTTAATCGAATGGTCGGCATGAATGAGGTATTTACGGTTGTCGGATTTAAAAATGAGAAAAAGAAGGCGGCAAAAGCTTCTTCTAAACCGAGTCAATGCGTCGATGATTATATTGACTATGTGCCGAAAATAGAAGAGGATCTGCGCCATGCGCCAAAAGAGCTCGCTTTTTACCAATCACTCACACCCGGGTACCAAAAGGATTGGGCTCGGTATGTATATAGTGCCGTACAAGAGGGGACACGGGCAAAGCGCCGAGCCGAAATGATTGCGGTCTTGGCTGAGGGCTTTAAAAGCATTGATCTCTATCGGAGGAGTAAATAAGACGCTGTTTGAAGATGAAATACAAGAAGAGCCCCCGGATCGTGGGCTCTTTGTTGTAAACTCGCCAGCTAGCGTTTTTCTTTAAGAGAATCTATCATATACACCCATCCAATCAACCCACATAAAACAAACCCAAACGCATGCAGCGATCCGTAAATCGGAATGAAATCGTGTATGGTTAAGGAAAACAGGTTTTTCAGTAACGGATAGCAAATGGAAATGACGACAATTGTGTAAAAGGAAATGCAAGAAAGGACTAAAAAGAAGGCTGACTTATTGCGAAAAGAGCCTTTCTTCAAGTAAGCAAGCAGATAAGTGGTGTAAATCGCAATATTACAGGCGAACAAGGTGACTCCAATATACTCAATCGGCTTCGAGAAAATAATACCGACAGCAATCAAAATCGGCCCGATGATATCGATGGCAACGACCCAGGGATACCAGCTTTTCTTCGTCATGATCCGACCCAGTAAGCCGATAAAAATCGGAACGATGGCAGAGGAGAAATGAAAGTGGACCGAGCTCAGGGCGTGCGTTTCGTACTTAACTTGGTAGAGGTCAACCTGATACTGATACAGGGTGAACCAAATGCCCCCGATAAAAAAGTAAACGAGCCCTGCGCCAATTGCTATTTCGGCTGCTCTTCCCTTGCGATTCACTATAATGGACAGGCCATAGATGCAGAGAAGTAATGTGAACAGTAGCCACCCGAGGGAGAGGGTTCCTGGTATTGCTGTGCTTTCGAGTCCCCACATATTGCTGCCCATTACAGAGGCTAAGGCAAGCAGCGCTGCGGGAAATTGAAGCAGCTTTATCGCAGAATACATAATCCGTTGATGCTTATTCTTTTCGTCATAGCTCAAAAGTATAATCACGAGAGGTACAATGACGAAAGCCGCAAACAGGAGAAATTTATCGACAAGCTCGATTTGGAAGTAGTCTAAAGAAAAGATAAGGATGGTAATGATTGCACCGGGAATCGCCGGTACTAGCAATGGTTTCATCACGTGCCCCCAGAAAGTCATTCGTGAATGTTCATTTCTTACTGTGATAGCCTTTTAATAGCTAGGCGGTTGCTTTAGTAGTTTAACACATTTTTTGAGGGCTATTATTAGATTACGTGCTAATCCACCGCCATAACCGCCTGGTTCACCATCCGAATTAATCACTCGGCTAAAGGCACTTGCTGCAATGGCAATCGCACTTCAAAAAGTGTACGAGCCAAATTGCTTTCAGCGGTAATAGTTCCGTTATGCTGCGCTACAATATTCTTCGCAATGAATAAGCCAAGACCTGTACTTCCCCCTTGATGGGTCCGGGATTGGTCGCCAGTGAAGAACATATCAAAGAGATGCGGCAACATATCCGGCGGGATTACATCCCCATAATTTATTAATTGAATCACGACATTTTCGCCATCCGTATACGCATTGATATCAACATATAGACCTTCACTTCCATAACGGATAGCGTTGGTCATTATATTTTCAAATACCCTTGCTAACAGGTCGCCATCACCATAAATAGGCAAATCCGCAGTTACATCTAATCTAGCTGTAAGATGGTGCTTCTCAAGGGCGGGATACATTTCCTCGTTTAATTGGATCAGCAGTTCGCTCAGATTGAGTTGCCTTTTATCAAGCGGAAGCATTCCGTGACTCATTCTAGTTATTTCGAATAGCTCATTAACAAGCTTTTCTAATCGTTGGGATTTGGTAAAAGCAATCGTTGAATAATGCTTTACTTGTTCACGTGTCAATTGATCGTCGTTCAGGATGAAATCCAAGTAACCTAAGACAGAAGTCAAAGGTGTACGTAAATCATGGGCCAAGTTCAAGACTAATTGATCCTTACTGCTTTCTGCAAAATCTCCTCTTTCCATAGCGTATTGCAATTGTTTAATGGCCAGATTAATGTCTTTGGCAATATCGCCGAACTCATCATCGGATGTGATGTGAACGCGGCTTGTAAAATCGCCATTGGCGAGGCGATTAACTCCAGTGGAGATTTCTTCAAAATATGTCGTGTAACGTTTGGTGAGGAGAAAGAAAAAGAAGATCGCAAGCGGGATAAAAATGATCAAGAAGACATTAATATCTCCCATTTTTCTGATGAATTGGCGTACAGCGAGCAGCGGTTCTACATACCGATAAAAGGATTGATAAAAAAGCTGGAGAAGGGAATAGATTAAAAAAGAGATTGCCCCCGATATTAGCATACTTAACCCTAAAGACTGAATCATTTTAAATCGAAAGCTTCGCAGTATCTTAGCCATTGAATGAATACCCCACGCCCCATACTGTTTTGATCAAATTGTTTTTGTTTTTTTCGTCTCCAAGTTTTTTCCGTAAGGTGCGAATATGAACCATGACAGTATTTCCACCTTCAAAGTAGGCTTCTCCCCATACCTGTTTGAATATATTTTCGGCACTGAAAACTTTTTTGGGATAACGGGCCAGTAGATACAAAATATCAAACTCTTTAGGAGTTAACTCTATAGATTTACCATAAAGGCTAACTGTGCGTTGATCAGGAGAAATGACCAATCCACTAACCTCCAGCGCTGGACTGCACACTGTGTTAGGTTGATTCAACTGTTTGGAACGACGTAATTGGGCATTTACGCGAGCGACCAATTCCATTGGGTTAAAAGGCTTGGTCATATAATCATCCGCCCCCATTACAAGCCCGGAGATTTTATCCATGTCTGTCGTTTTGGCACTCAAAAAGATGATAGGCATGTGATAGTGTTCGCGAATTTGTCGGGTTACTTCATAGCCATTTAATTTGGGCATCATGATATCTAGAATGGCTAGATCGATAGAATGAGTACGAATGGTGTGAATAGCTTCTTCGCCGTTAGTTGTGATGATAGTTTGATACCCTTCTTTTTCCAGGTGTAATACAATGAGCTCCGCGATCTCCACCTCGTCATCGGCAATTAAGATTGTAGTATGATTCATCTGATACAACTCCTTACCCGAAAATCGCTTTGTTTTATTATATCAGGTTCATTACGAGCCTACTCCTCATGTGTAAACTAGTCCCCACCTTTTATAAAGAATGAGGACTAGTTTACCTTACCGGCTTATTTACTTGTGAAGCCCGAACAGCATGAGGACATCCTGGTCGCTGCTCTCATACTCTTTCACTTCACCTTTAAAGGAAGTTTCTTTGACAATAATTTTATCGCCTGTCGCATTTGGTTTCATTTCAATCATACGTGAGGATAGATTAAGATCTTCTGCCGTTATACCTAACTTCTTGGAGAGATCTTCACGTGTGGCCTTATGTTCACCTAGTTGACTGTCTTTAATAGTGACAGACTGGCCATTCTCAGAAAAAATAAATGAAATGGTTAGGGCTAGGTTCTCTTTTGGCGCTACATTTACTGTTGCTTCTGTTGCTGCATTTGCATACGCATACGGTATAACCGTACCCATTACTCCTGTAAGTAACAAAGCTGATGCAGTTGTCATCCATTTCTTTTTCATTTCTCTCGCTCCTTCATTTTTTTTGTGCAAGTAAATCTCTTACTTGCTTTATCTAGGGTAAAAGGAATTGTTTAAAAAAACTGTGGGGTGAAATTAAAATTTTTCTTAAGTCATCATGCAGCTGACTTACTTCAGATCGAAAGTACGTTAGAACATCCCCTGCCCGGCTCCTTATCTTAGGTCCGGGCTTCTTCATGCTGTTATCCAATGATTAGGAAAACTTATGATGACAATAACGAATTCCAATTGCTCGGGTTCTCTTCCTGTGGTAGCTTATAGTAAATAATCAGATAAGAATACTCGGATTAATTTTTGTCCTGTGCGAGGTGCATATCGTTGGTACTTAAGGTAACAGACAGTCCTTTTAGTCAGGAACAAGTGGAGCTCCTGAATCGGTTGCTGCCCACGCTTTCGGAGGTGCAAAAGGTTTGGCTGAGTGGTTATCTTGCTGCTCTTCATAAAGTGGACGCACCGATGGCCGCTGGGATTCAAGCCGCTTCAGTAGCAAATGGGCAAGTCATATCCAAGGACGTGACTGTGCTTTTCGGATCTCAGTCCGGGAACAGCCAAAAGCTGGCCAAGGTGCTGTCCGGAAAGCTTCAGGAGCACGGCTTCCACGTAACTCTCTCCTCCATGAGCGACTTCAAGACGAATGCGTTGAAAAAGGTTCAGAACCTGTTTGTTGTGGTAAGCACACACGGGGATGGGGAACCACCGGACAATGCGATTTCCTTCCATGAATTCCTGCACAGCAAGAGGGCGCCTCAACTGGATAGCCTACGGTTTTCCGTGCTGGCATTAGGCGACACCTCCTATGAATTTTTCTGTCAAACCGGTAAAGAGTTCGATCAGCGGTTGGAAGAGCTCGGCGGCAAGCGTCTTACTCCCCGAGTCGATTGCGATGTCGATTACGATGAGGGTGCAACTGAATGGATGAATCATGTCCTGGCCGCTCTCAGTGAAACCTCGGCAACGCAGGTTGCTGCTGCAAGCGCAATCGTCGAAGGTACAGCGATCGAGGCAGGGACACAGATTGAATATTCAAGGTCGAATCCGTTTCACGCCGTGGTGCTTGCGAACCTGAATCTGAACGGACGCGGGGCGGATAAGGAAACCCGCCATCTGGAAATCTCCCTTGAGGGCTCCAATCTCGAGTATGAACCTGGCGACTGTTTGGGGATCTATCCCAAGAATCATCCCGGCCTTGTCCGTGAGCTGATGGACGCAATGGGCTGGAAGCCGGAAGAGCTCGTTCCGATTAATAAGAATGGGGAAGAGCGCCCGTTGGAAGAGGCTCTTTCCAGCCATTATGAAATCACGGTTCTCACCAAGCCCCTTTTGGAACAAGCAGTACAGCTTTCTTCAGGAAACGGGCTGCAGGAACTGCTTGCGGAAGGACGCGAGCAAGAGCTTCGAGATTATGTTCGAAATCGGGATTTGTTAGATCTGGTGGTGGACTACGATTTGAAGGGCGTGTCTTCCAAAGAATTCGTATCCATACTTAGAAAGCTGCCGCCTCGTCTCTATTCGATCTCAAGCAGCTTAAAGTCCTACCCAGACGAAGTTCATCTGACAATTCGCAATGTTCAATATGAGGCTCGTGGTCGAGAGCGTTACGGTGTTTGTTCGAGCTATATTGCGAATCGTTTGGAAACGGGTGATACATTGCCGATATTTGTGCAGCACAACCCCAACTTTAAGCTTCCGGCAAACCCGGACATCCCCCTAATCATGATTGGTCCCGGCACGGGAGTCGCTCCATTCCGCTCCTTCCTGGGAGAACGGGAGGAGCTGGGGGCAACAGGCAAGACATGGCTTTTCTTTGGTGATCAGCATTTCTCCACAGATTTTCTCTATCAGCTCGACTGGCAGCGCTGGCTCAAAAAGGGTGTACTGACGCGCATGGATGTCGCGTTCTCTCGTGATACAAGTCAAAAGGTGTATGTTCAGCACCGGATGCTTGAGAAGAGTAAGGAGCTCTACCAATGGCTGCAGGATGGGGCACACGTATACGTATGCGGAGACGAGAAGAAGATGGCGCATGACGTTCACGCAGCCATGGTCACCATACTCCAACAAGAGGGTGGACTTGATTCGGAGGAAGCAGTTGCGTATTTGAAACGGATGCAGCAGGAAAAACGTTATCAGCGAGATGTCTACTGAGTTTCGAGCAAGAATGAGAGGGGAGATAGGGAACCATGTCACAAAATCATTTGCTTTCGCCAAACAGTGCTCCTCACAGCGATGTAGAGGACATTAAACGCCAAAGTGATTACTTGCGGGGGAGTCTGGCGGAAACGCTGGAAGACAGGATATCAGGGTCCATCCCTGAGGATGATAACCGCCTGATGAAATTTCATGGAAGCTACATGCAGGATGACCGGGATCTTCGCAACGAACGGAGTAAACAGAAGCTGGAGCCAGCCTATCAGTTCATGGTACGTGTGCGTGCAGCTGGTGGAGTTGTTACGCCAGAGCAATGGCTCATGATGGATGATGTCGCCCAGCAGTTTGCAAACGGAACGATTCGCCTGACGACTCGTCAGTCTTTCCAGCTGCATGGCGTGATTAAGTGGAATATGAAGCAGGTGATTCAAGAAGTAAATGAGGCCTTGTTAAGTACTCTGGCTGCTTGTGGGGACGTCAACCGCAACGTCATGTGCAACCCGAATCCGTACCAGTCGGAGGTTCATCAAGAGGTTTACGAATGGGCCAAAAAAATAAGCAATCATCTGGATCCCCGGACCCGCGCCTATCATGAAATCTGGCTCGACGAAGAGAAGGTCATCGACAGTCGGGATGGGGTAGAGCAAGAACCGATCTATGGGCCTGTCTATTTGCCGCGCAAGTTTAAGATCGGCATTGCCGTTCCACCTGCCAACGATGTCGACGTTTTTTCGCAGGATTTGGGCTTTATCGCTATTCATGAACAAGGTCGATTGCTAGGCTTCAACGTAGCGGTCGGAGGCGGAATGGGAATGACCCACGGTGATCCGAAAACGTATCCACAGGTTGCGCGAGTGATCGGTTTTGTCTCACCGGAACAAGTTTTGGATGTTGCCGAGAAAACGGTCATGATCCAGAGAGACTACGGAGATCGCGCGGTGCGAAAGCATGCCCGGTTCAAATATACGATCGACGACCGCGGCATTGAATGGTTTATCCATGAACTGGAGCAGCGACTGGGATGGGAGCTGGAGCAAGCACGCCCGTATCACTTCGAGCATAATGGCGATCGCTATGGTTGGGTGAAAGGGAGTGACGATAACTGGCATTTTACCCTTTTCATTCAGAATGGCCGTGTGAAAGACGAGGACAACTACCTCCTGATGTCCGGCTTGCGCGAGATTGCCAAAGTGCATTCAGGGGATTTCCGCCTGACGCCGAATCAGAACCTTCTCATTGGAAATGTCACCAGTGAAAAGAAGCCGGAAATTGAACAGATCATTCAAGCATACGGGCTCACCGATGGAACGTCCTATTCTGCGCTGCGAAGAAACTCCATGGCTTGTGTATCGTTGCCGACTTGCGGACTCGCGATGGCAGAGGCAGAGCGTTATTTGCCTACGCTACTGGATGAGATCGAGCTGATCTTGGATGAGGCGGGCTTGCGCGACGAGGAGATCGTCATTCGCATGACAGGATGCCCAAATGGTTGCGCAAGACCTGCACTGGCGGAACTCTCTTTTATTGGGAAGGCTGTCGGTAAATACAACATGTATATGGGCGGCGGTTTCTCCGGGAATCGATTGAATAAGCTGTATCGTGAAAACATCGGAGAGGCAGAAATACTGAAAGAGCTGCGGCCGATCTTAAATCGTTATGCGAAGGAACGTGAGGAAGGCGAACATTTCGGGGATTTCGTCATTCGGGCAGGGTATGTGAAAGAAGTAAGGTCGGGACTCGATTTTCATGAGTAGTAAGACAAAGGCCATTCCGTTAAAGGATGGCCTTAAACTGTATCCGTAGTGCTATCCCATCACGGCACCTTATTCAGGTGTCTTTTTTATGCACGTAAGAACCGCCTCTTAAGCAGGTACATTTTTTTGTTTTTGCATGTTCCTAAGGCCTTGTGTAGGGAATCCTTACTTTTTTACCAACATTAAATAGTGATTAATCCTCTGATTATAATAGATAATTGAATCAATAAATAATTTCTATGATATAGTTATAGTTGTGAAAGGTAAGATGTTTTCGTAGCGTCTTGCAACGGGGCAAGGAGCTACTACTTCTTTTTTACAAAAACAGTAGATAAGGAAGGGTAATATGAGCTCCATACAGCAAAACACAGACGTTATTTTGATTGGTGCAGGGGTCATGAGCGCTACTCTGGGAGCATTACTGAAAGAGTTGGCACCAGAGTGGGAAATCAAAGTATTTGAGAAACTCGCAAAAGCAGGAGAAGAAAGCTCTAACGAATGGAATAATGCGGGTACAGGCCATGCTGCACTGTGTGAACTGAACTATACATCCGAAAAAGCTGACGGATCTATAGATGTTAGCAAGGCTATCAAGATTAATGAACATTTTCAGCTTTCAAGACAGTTCTGGGCTTACCTTGTAAAAAACAATCTCATTCAAAATCCGCAAGACTTTATCATGCCAATTCCTCATATGAGCATGGTACTAGGTGAAAAAAATGTATCGTTTTTGAAAAAGCGTTTTGAAGCGCTATCAAATAATCCTCTGTTCCAAGGGATGGAGTTTTCCGATGATCCTGAAAAACTGATGGAATGGATTCCGTTGATCATGGAAGGCCGTACATCGAATGAACCGATCGCGGCAACCAAAATCGACTGTGGAACCGATGTCAACTTTGGTGCGTTAACACGTATGTTGTTTGATTACCTGAAGACGAAAGATGTCGAGGTTAACTACAACCATTGTGTTGAGGATATTAAACGCACGAGTGACGGCTTGTGGAAATTGAAAATTTATAACATCAATACTGGTAACATCGAAGACCATACTGCCAAATTTGTCTTTATCGGCGGAGGGGGCGGAAGCTTGCATTTGCTCCAAAAAACCGGTATTCCAGAGTCCAAGCATATTGGTGGATTCCCGGTAAGTGGGCTATTCATGGTTTGTAAGAATCAGGAAGTGGTAGAGCAGCATCATGCAAAGGTGTACGGGAAAGCCAAAGTTGGTGCTCCTCCAATGTCTGTGCCACATCTTGATACCAGATATATCGACAACAAAAAATCATTGCTGTTTGGACCTTTTGCCGGCTTCTCGCCAAAGTTCCTAAAAACAGGTTCCAATATGGATTTGATCACTTCAGTTAAACCGAATAATGTCATCACGATGCTGGCGGCAGGCGTAAAAGAGATGGGACTGACAAAATATCTCATCGAGCAGGTCATGTTATCGCATGAAAAGCGCATGGAAGAACTACGAGAGTTTATTCCGAACGCGAAAAGCGAGGATTGGGATATCGTGGTAGCCGGCCAACGTGTGCAGGTTATCAAAGATACGGAAAAGGGCGGAAGAGGAACCCTGCAATTTGGTACAGAGGTTGTTAGTGCCGCTGATGGTTCGGTAGCTGCATTGCTCGGTGCTTCTCCGGGTGCTTCAACTGCTGTTCAAGTTATGCTTGAGGTATTGGAAAAATGCTTCCCACAACAAATGGCAGAGTGGGAGCCGAAAATTAAAGAAATGATTCCTTCTTATGGTGTGTCATTGATGGATAACCCAGAGCTTTTCGAAGAAATTCATCGCTCTACAGACCAGGCGCTGGGTCTAGTCGAAAAAGAACTGGTTCATAGTTAATTGGGATCTATTAATAAAGAACCTTCGATCCGTCTTTGGATTGAAGGTTCTTTTTTCAAATTTGGCAGTTAGAGTGGATACGATGAGGAAGGCCCCACCACAAGATCATGGCGGAGCCTTCACTCATCTTCATACATTCAAGCTAGTATTACTCAACTGCCTCCAACGTCACTTTTACCTTAATCGTACTTGTGATCGACTCATCTTCTTTGGAGGTAATTGTCACGTACAGCGTAACTGTCTCTTCACCTTCAGCAGGCAGCTCCTTCAAAATACCCTCGTTATCGATCAGAGTCTCATCAGAGCTCTTCGTCACCTGATAGCTCACAGCATCCGTCTCTTCTGGCAACGCAAGCACTGGCTGATCCAGCTCTGTGGTATTTGCAATCTCCACCTCGAATTGCTCCTCGGCCTCCTCAATCACTTTCGACAGGACCGAAATTTTTTCCGATTTTTTAATCATGAACGATTTCCATGCCTCGTATTCTTTTACAATCTGTTCACCCTCCGGCTTGCTTTGGTCAACGCTTCGACCGACGAGTTTCAGCTTGTATTTGCCTGGATCCAGCTTCTTCGCTACTTGTGTACCATCGTAGTAGGTACCATCCAGGTTGGAGAAGGTGATAGGGCCTGGCTGAATCAATGCGTAGTTGTTAAACACGGATGCGAGAGTACCGATGTATTCATCGTCCATATTCCAAGCTTCGACTGCGATCAGGTTCACGTCTTTTGCTTGCAGCTCAGCTTCAAGCGTGAACGAATCTTCCTTGCCATCACCGTCCGGAGTGATCGTCGTATCGGACAGCTTCAGGTTGTCGAAGCCGAAGTTGGTATCTTCACGCTTGTCTCCTACGTGTACAGCAAACGGAAGGCGCAGATCAGGATTGTCTTTGTCGCCTTTCAGCAAGACTTCGCCTTCATAGACGCCGTCTTTTGCATCGGAGTCAACGGACAGGCTCAGCTCAAATGTAGTCTCATCGCCTTTGTCTGCGGAGATGGAATCATCGGAGATATCTACATCGATGTCATCGACATCAGGTGTCTTGGAGCCTGGCTTGTACGGATCGGTCGTGACGGACGGATGCATGATCACTTCCGCATCGTACGAAACATCCTTCTTGGACAGATTTTTCAGCTGGAGCGTTTTCGTGACGGTATTACTGCCAGCCTTCAACAAACCGAAGGAGACGTTATCTGCATAGTACGGAATGGTCTTCGGCTCGAAATCTTCGCCCAAAATGGTGAACTGCTCTACGGTTGTCAGCACAGCCGGTGTTTTCAAAGCAGCGTAACCGTTTACGCGGCCTGCACCCTGGGAGTACACATCGTACAGCGTACCGTCTGGGGCGTAGAGCGGCTTCGAAGTGTTCGCGAGCGCTGCCTTGATATCAGCAGGCGTCCAGTCTGGATGGGCTTGTTTTAACAGCAGAGCAAGACCGGAAACGTGCGGAGCCGCCATGCTAGTACCGTTCAGGCGGGAGTAGGCCTTGTCGTATTTAGCCTTAGGCAGTTCCTTACCCCATGCAGGATAGCTGGACAGAACGGCTACGCCAGGCGCTGCGAGATTTGGCTTGATGCTGTAGTCATCGCCCATGATTGGTCCACGTGAGCTGAACGCAGCGATCCGGTCGCCAGGATCGTTCGTGCTCGGATAGTTTTCTGAGAACGTAAAGGTAAGCGTTTTTGCCTTTTCTGGGTCGGACACCAGCTCTTTTGCCAGCGATCTGCCTTCCAAGCCCTTCATGTCAAAGGTAGGGATGGCTTCGATTTGGTCACCCAGAATCGTGTTGACATAGCCCTCGCGATCCTTGAGATCCAGGTCAGCTTCGCCATCGCCGTTGGCATCGTTACCGTTAAAGACAACGATTGCCACGGCACCTGCTTTTCGTGCGTTATCGATTTTTTCCGTGAAGCCGAGTGTGCCACGGGATACGAGTGCGACCTTGCCTTTTACATCTACCTTGTCAAAATCATTTGTTGAGCCAAGGTTAGCATAGACGACTGGCAGCGGTTTGGTTCCGATGATGGAGGCGAAATTGTCCTTTTTTACCTGCCATGCCATCACGGGGAATTCATAATTGCTACCGAAGGACGAGGAAGCTGAGCCGTCATATTGCACGGTCGGAGAGTCTACCGCTGCAACCGTAATTGGCAGTCTTGCACCAGAAGGTGTTCCGGCGGTGTAATAATGTCTGCCGCGTTCATCGTCGGCTGCATTCCCACCAGATACGACTGTGATGACACCAGACAGCACCGCGTTATTGACGGCGATGGCATCGGGGGAGTCTGAATCTTTTTCCTTGGCGGAGCCAAGCGACAGGTTAATAACGTCCATGCCGTCTTTCACCGCTTTTTCGATACCGTCGATGACCTGAGCGGAGCTGCCGCCTTCACGGCCCAACACGCGGTAGACATAGAGATCGGCACCATAGGCAACGCCTTTTACCTGCACATCGGAGGTTCTGTTCTTGGCCCGTCCAACGATGGTTCCGGAGACGTGCGTTCCATGGCCAGAGCCTTCATATCCTTTTCCTTCGCGATCATCGTCAACTGGAATTGGCGCTTCTTCATAAGGGTCTTTGTCGTTGTCGAAGGAATCATAGCCGCCTCTATAGGCATCCTTCAAATCAGGGTGCTTGTAATCGACACCAGTATCGATGACACCTACCTTCAGCCCCTTACCTGTCAGCCCATCCTTCCACATATCGAGAACGCCAATTTGCTGGAGCGGGGCTTGATCCCATTTGGTGGACGATTTTTTCTCGCTCACTTCTTCTATTGCAGGGAGTTCGTAATACGTATTTTGATAAATCCGCTTAACCTGCGGCAGTTCAGCCAGCTCTTCCAGCTTGTCCGCTGGCACGGTTACTTCCATACCGTTGAACACATGCTCAAACTGGCGCTTTACCTTCAGTTTGACTTTGTTGTCTTTTGCTTCATCCAGAAAGGACGCTTGCTCATCCTCTACTTTCGCTCGCAATGATCTGACGGAAGATTCGGAACCTTCCGAGCTGTGCTTCGCCACGATAGAGGGCTCACTTTGCAGTTCAATAATGACACTGACATTTTTGCTGGAACTGGTGTTCAACAAGGGGGAGATTTTCGAGATTTCTGAGCCAAACTCTACTTCCGCGTTGGTAAGCTCGTTCACTTTCTCCCAATCTCGTTCGCTGAACTCTGCTGCTGCCAATGCATTGTAAGGCAGGCCACTTAGCATGAGGGTTGCAGCGAGCGTGAGAGAAGCGAGAGTACGCATCTTCTTCATCAGTCCACTCTCCTTAAAGAAATTATGTATAAGACGATTTGCATAAGTATTTCTCTCCTAGTAGAGTTACTCCTTTTATTGGGAAAAAACTTTTTAACGAGCAAATCCGTCAAAAATAAACATAATTCCCTAAATTTTCAACGAAATTAAGGAGAACAATGCAAACGTATGTTGTTTTTTGCCAGTTAGTTTTCTATATTTTTCATAAGATAGAGGTCAGGAGAGGATAATGGATGATCAAGTTGAAGGATATCGGGAGGTTCGAAGAGCTGCCAGAAATCGCGATGCATATTTACCAAGGAGATATTCCGGCTTTGCAAGATGCTATTGCAGCCGGCTGGGATATAGAAGAGGGCATCATGCTTAGCAAATATACGACAATAAGCCCGTTGGATCTGGCAATTGTATCGGAGAAGCTGGAGGTTATAAAGCTGCTGGTAGAGCACGGCGTCAATTTGAATGTCAAAAATAATCCAGCTTTTTTGCTGGCCGTACGCTATTGCAAGGAAAATATCGTTCGTTATGTGGTAGCGCAAGGAGCCAAGCTGGACATGCTTAACAACGTTCGGTCTGGCGCATATTCGCAGGCATACTATGGCAATAAAAAAAATATCCCGCTCATTCATGAGCTCGGTTTGGATGTGAAGCTGCATGGCGGGGATGTACTGCGAAAGGCAGTGTCAGATCACGACCTGAAGACCACCGCTTATTTACTCGATCATGGGGCGGATATTAATTACAATAAACCGGATATGGTCTACCCTTATCAAGCGACCCCATTAACAGTGGCTACGCGTATGGGGCATGTCGCTATGGTCAAGTATTTGATTGAGCGTGGTGCGAACGTTTCGCTAGCGGAAAAGGGCGGCGAGCGGCCGTATACCATTGCCGTCAGCAATAAGGATGCCGTGCTGGCTGAGTATTTGAAATCGCTGGAACCTGCCGAGATGCATGATGTGGAGAACAGGAAGTACGAGCTGCAAAAATATAAATTGACCGAAGAGTTGATCAGCTTTCTTACCGGAGAAGAGCTGCGTCTTGAGCTGGCGGAAAATGAATATGCTATCGGGTACATCGACTTTTTCACATTGACCGATACGATAGAGATGAAGGTCGGTCGGCAGAAGCTGCTGCGTCTGTCAGCCGAAATCGACAATTACTCCCATCTGCATCTTGTATGGAATCCGAAGAAAAAGGGTGTCATCGGCTGCTATGATGAGGAGCATCAGGAGTATGCGGATTTGTGCGGCTTTGCGGAATTACTCGTGCAGCTGGAAGTGTATCTGATCAAGTTTATGGAAGGCGAATTGTAAATGGAGAACCAATTAACAGCAATCGGATAAGCCAGATGGCATTAACCGATTGCTGTTATTGACGAGGCTGTGTGGATCAGCAAACTGAAGCTACCGCTTGTTCCCCGGGTTCCGTTGCATGAGTTACTTCCGGGGCACTACGGGACTGGTTGTTACCTCCGCGGGAGCCGGAGCGGGTATAAGGACCAAACTAGGAGAGTTGCTATTTGTGGCAGCTACGGGACTGGCCGTTATCTCTGCGGGAGCTGGAGCGGGTATAAGGACCGAACCAGAAGAGCTGCTATTTGAGGCAGATGCGGGACTGACCGTGTTCTGTTCGGGAGCCGGTACGATTTCTAAAGAAGGCGAGGCTTCGGGACTTGAAGTATTGCGTTCCTCAGAAGCGGGTTCCAAAGCGGTCTCACTCTGATTCTCTTCCTGTTCCGCCACATTCCCGGATGCTGTAATGGACCTTGGTGGTTCGGGCGTTGCGGTATCCGCTTTTGTTGGGCTTAGCTTTAACATCACGCCTGTACCTATCGTAGCCAAAGCGATGACCATCAAAAGCGAAATGCCCCATTTCTTGCTTCGAGTATCCATAATGGAAATCACCCTTTTCTTCAAGTCTAGTTTGCTGTCGGAGAAGCTTGTGGAGAATACGCTTTGTCCCCGTGATTGCTTCTTGATAAGGCCAATAATGGCCTCTACATACTGCTGGCGATTGCTCATATCGGAATGCTTGATGACTTCCTCGTCACAAGAGAGCTCGCATTGAAGCGCGATTTCCCGGGCCATTCGGTAAACAAATGGATTAAACCAATGCAGGGCGGTGGCCACAAATACAAGTGTTTTGTAGCCCAAATCTCCGCGTTTCAAGTGAATCAGCTCATGCGTAAGGATGAACAGAAGCTCATTGGGCGGGATATTTTCAGACGGAAGCAAGATGACAGGACGGACAAATCCGACCAGCATCGGGCTGGGAATACCCGGATAAACCCGCAAATCCACCTGCCGGGTTATGTTCATGTTCGCTTGAACATCCTGCAACAGACGCAGTGCTTGTTGGTCCGAGCATTCCACGCTCCAGCGTTTCACCATGTGTAACAAACGTCTGTGCCGGATGGCATGGTAAGTGAAGAACACGACAGCTCCGGTAATCCAGAATCCTCCAGCCAGTACATACCATGGCAATGCCGCCGCAGTTGCTGTTGCAGGAGAAATCACCTGGTCAAGGGAGGTGTGGCCGACATTCTCCAGCACAGGGAGCAGCATTTCCAAGGAAACAACAGATGTGGGGAGCTGGAAGCGAAACGGAATAATCAGACCGATGACAATTACCAGCCATGCATAGTAGCGCCCCTTGGCCGTAAAACGGTTCTGCAAGAAGGGTGTAGCAGCCATATAGAGGAATCCGATTACCGACATGGCGATTGAGCATTCCAGCAATGCTATCAGAAAGGTCTGCATCGGTTATTCCCTCTGTTCCTTCGCCCATTTCAGCAAGTCGTCCAGTTCTTTTTCGCTTGGCTGTTTGCCGTTGTACAGTGTGTTGACGAAGCTCAAAAAAGAATTCTCATGATATTGCTTCATAAAATGCTCCGTTTCCAAAGCAAGGTACTCCTCTTTTCCTACCAACGGAAAGTAAGTACGTTCTTTTCCATCCTTCTCTGTATGCAAAAAGCCTCGTTCCACCAAACGCAGCATAAGGGAAATCACTGTAGGTGCTTTCCATTGGCGTTCTTTTCCCAATTGCTCCATCACCGTTGCAGTCGTAATGGGTGGCTCGTTTGCCCAGACTACCCTCATGATTTCAAATTCGGCATCAGGTAGCTTCTTTCCATTTTTCATGAACCGCACTCCTTTTTTGACAATTGTCTTATTTATATTTTACAATTGCCAAAAATCAGATGTCAACCTATTTTGGGCAATTGACTAAAATGAAAATCTATTGGTCATTTCAGTAAGCGCTTGTGACCTTTTCTCCAGTTGTCTCGACTTTTCAATGAGAAAAATTACTGGAATTGAGGGTGGAGGGAATTACATGAAAAGAATGAATTCTATCCTGGCTTTGTTGATTGCAGCGCCCCTGTTATGTAGTACAACGGTTTGGGCAAAAGATAAAAATGAGGTCAAACTCCCTACACGAGTGAATGAAACGTATGAAGAAGTCTTGGTATCGGTTCCGCAATTAAAACAGTACAACCTGACGTCCGTTGAACGGGAAGACGATCGTTTTGAGCTGATTTTGCAGGGGAAAGAAAAAGGGCAGTATCGTTCTGCCGCGATCAAAATCGATGAAAAGTCAGGTGAGTTGGTCTTATTCACGCATATTTCCACGGTAGAGGAATCACGTAAAGAACCATCCGATGAACTCGCCAAAAAACAGGCCACCAAGATTTTGAAAGAGATATGGGATGAGCAGTTTCACCGATACCATTTTACTGCTGTCGAGCCTGCCGAAATATCCTTTTATTATGAGAATGAAAAGGGAGAGGAAGTAGACGTAGAGCGGAAGGCGAAGCGAGTCGTGTTTTCTTCTGAGCATGGCAATGAGTCTATTCTTTCTGTCGTGGTGGAAGCTAGCGGAGAAATCTACCGTGTAGAAGAACAAGAAGTTTTCAATGCAGCCAAGCTAGATGAGAAAGTGAAACAGACGGCCCAACGGTTATTCGAGGCGGTTCCTGAAATGACAGAAGAAACCTATGAAATCGGCAGGGACGATAATCGCAACGTGAAATGGTTTAAGGGCCCGGTGACAAGTATACATCGAGATGTCATCCGTTATATCTCGGAAAGTGGAAACAGATCCATTCATATTAACAATCGAACAGGGGAATTGAACTACTTTCACCTTTTTCAGAAGAGAGAACCATCCAGTCACCCTATTAGCAAAGAAGTAGCAAAAGAAAAGGCGGCGCAGTTCATTCAGCAGGTGATGCAAGATAGTGGCAAATATACATTCGTTGGGTCTGCCAAATGGTTGCTTGGCGATGGGGATATCGAGACCGAAGTCGGGTTTGTTACACCGTTGCCCGAATACAATCAGTATGTCAAGTATCTTGAAATCTCTGTCGATCAAAATGGAAACATAGTAGGTGTTTCGACGGGTGTGCACGAAGCCGCTTATGATTTCAAAAAGTACTATGAGGAAAAGGAGAAGGAACTAGAAGAAGGAGGAGCTGAGTAGATTGAACAGCTCCTGGATATTGCATCTTACGCTATAAAAGAATCACATAACGAACTCGCTGCTACGGTGGCTCCAAGATATTCCAAAGATAAGCACTACCTTCACTCCAAAGATATAGTGGAAATCGATTTAGTATACGACGAGCCTTTGACGATTTCACTGGGCTAGTTTTCGTTTTTCTTTTAAAAAAATTGCGACCTTTTCTCTCATTGTTACGACTAATCAATTGTAGGAATAAATTTCCTGAAAATATATATGGAGGGAATCATATGCAAAAATTAAAAACGACTTTAGCTATGCTGGTTGCAGCGACTATGCTGTCCAGCACGCCGGTTTGGGCAAAAGATGTGGAGGATTCCAAACTCCCGAATCATGTAAAAGAAACGTATGAAGAGGTGCTGGATTCAGTGCCGCAATTAAAAGAATACGAGCAATTAGCAATAAAAAACAAAGAAAGCAAGTATCTCATTGGTCTGGAGAAAAAAGGGGGTAATAGCTATCCAAACGCATGGATAGAAATCGATAAGGAGAACGGAGAATTGATTAGCTTTGTGCATACTGCCAATGTAGAGCGATCAACGAATGCCCCATCAGACGAATTGGCGAAAGAGAAAGCATCTGCCTTTTTAGAAGAACTACTGGATGATAAATTTGATAGGCTGGAAATCAAGGCTGTGCTTGAGAGAGAAATTACTGTTGAATATGAGGATGCAGAGGGGAAAGACAGCGAAGTGAATCGGAATATGAAGCTCGTCTTGTTCCGTTCTACATTTATTAGAGATATGGCTTATTCGGTAGTGGTTGACACTAATGGGGAAATCTACAGCTTCACTGATGAAATGAATATCGATTTAGACGAAGAAGATGTGAATCCAAAAGTGCAGCAAGGTGTCAAACGATTGTTAGAGGTAGTTCCTAGACTGAAAGAAGAGAAATATGAAATAAAGAGAAATGACAGAACGAGCTTAAAAGAGTATAAGAGCCCGAAGTCGAGCTTATTTCGAGATGAGATTCGATACGCATCGGAAAATTTTACCTTTACGATTAGCAACATCACTGGGGAACTCCTCCATTTGAGTATCGGAGGCGAAAGAGAAAAGTCTAATAATCCCATTGCGAAAGAAGTTGCAAAGGTAAAGGCGGCTCAGTTTATTCAGCAAATGATGAAAGATAGTGAGAACTACGATTTTATTGGAATTGCACAAACGATTAGTAATAATGAAGACGACACAACAGTTGGTTTTAAAACTCCATTAGTCGAGGACAATGATTATGTGAAGCATCTCCGAGTTTATGTAGATGATAATGGAAACATAGCAGGTGTTAGGACTGAGGTAGAAGAATCTACCTTTGATTTCGAAGAATTCTATTATTTATTGGAGACGGAAATAGTAGAAGAGTGAAAATGATGAAATAACACGATAAACGTAAGACGTGTATGGGAATCCTGCATCGAATTGGAGGATCAGCCCAGGCACGTCTTTTTTGCTGTCTGATGTGCCGTGAAAGCACGAATGGAAAGACCGACATTTGGTTTTTGGTGAAGCTAATGGTTATTTGGATAATAATCTAGAATATAGTGATTTGGGGGTTTTTTATAAAAACTTGTGACGATTTCGCTCATTTTTACGACAAATACAATTAAGGGTGCATGTAGATCAACGAAGAGTAATAGAGACAATGAATGTCGATGTGGTAAAAGCCTCTTTTGATTTTGAAGAATACTATAAAGAAGTAGAGAAAGGCTATATTTTGACCTTGCCTCAATTATTTGGAAGTTTTTCTCATTTATTTTGCGACCTTTTGCCAAATGATATCGACTTATTGTTGTAGGAAAAATTTTGCGAATAATGATGTGGAGGGTTTCCCATGAAAAGAGTAAGTTCTACCTTAGCTGTGCTGATCGCAGCCACCTTGATGTCGAGCACGCCGGTTTGGGCCAAAGACAAGGATGTTCAATTGCCTGATCGTGTGAAAAAGACATATGAAGAAGTGCTGGAGCAGGTGCCTGAATTAAAAAAGTATGAAAATGCTGACGTAAATGACCAGGGAGGAAGATATACGATCAACCTGGCAAAATCGAACAGAGGGGATCATCCTTCCGCGTTCATCGAAATTGACAAGAAGACGGGAGATATCGTTTCTTTTAAGCACACTTCCTATCTGGAGCACTCAACGAATCCGCCTTCTGATGATTTGGCAAAAGATAAAGCAACAGATTTCCTGCAAGAAATATTGGATGATCAGTTTGAATCATACAAATTGGATGGCGTCAAAGAGGTGGAAATCTTCATTAGCAATGAGGATGAAGAAGGAAACGAAGCCGATGTTGAACGTAATGCCAAAAGGGTATTGTTTACGACCAACAATGACGAAGCCGTTAATTTTGCTGTAGTGGTAGACACGGATGGTGTCATCTATAGCGTAGAACCCGTTTTAACGGAAGCCAAGTTGGATAAGAAAGTACAGGAAAGTGTCGAGCAGTTATATGAGGTAGTTCCTGAACTGGAAGGACTGTCATATGAAATAGAAAGAAAGGACTATAAGGGCAGCGAGAAGCATGAGAGACCAGAGAATAGCTTATTCAGGGATGAGGTCACGTTTCGTTCGGAAGGAGCGATCTTTAGGATCGACAATATCACAGGGGATCTGAACCATCTAGACCTGCATGATAAAGAGGTAAAATCCAATAATCCCATTAGCAAAGAGGTGGCAAAGGTAAAAGCGGGTCAGTTTGTTCAGCAGGTTTTCGAGGATAGTGAGAAGTATAAATTCGTGGGACTTGGAACACCGTATTCTGAAAAGAATGATACGGGAACAATCGTTGGATTTACCACACCTTTAAAAGGTCATTCTGGGTATCTCAAGTTTCTTAAAGTTGTTGTCGCGCAAAATGGAGAAATCTACGCGGTTAACGTGGAAGCAGTAGAAGAAGACGACTACAATTTTGAAGAACATTTCAAGAACATAGAAAAGCCTTGGAATGAAGAAAATAAATAGATACAAGAGTGGCCTCCGATGATGATTCGGGGGCCTTTCTTTCTTGTTCCGAAAGACAAAATGCTGCGACCTTTCATGAACAAAGCCTCCGATCATTCGGAGGCTTTCTCATATATTGCGGTTTGTTTCCTACCATTTCACTCTTTTACCTGATCCCGCATCAATCCCGGTTCGAGCAGTCTCTTTTTTAATAATCGTATAAACCAATTGTGGAGTTGGAGTAGCACCTGGTTGCTCGGTGCTGTTGGCGTACACCAGCTCAAGCGGATCATCTTCCAATAAACGCCCGATTGCGGTTTCGCGTGGGATAACAGTATCGGGATCGGGTAAGGAAGCCGTGTTAGTCGTCAAATCTCCATTCATAGCAATCACTTGTTGCGTTTCAAGGTCAATCGAAATCTCAAAGAAACGATCGATAATAGCAATGTTATGGTGCATAGCATAGAACTGGATGGTAATTTTCTGGGAGCCCATGTGGATATCCTTGACACGTAATTGCTGAATGCTTTCATCCAAAAACTTCTCTAAGAAGAGAGCAGCCGATTGAATATACGCTTCGGTAGGCAATGGCTTCTGAACGGATGGCTTCTTATCGTCCTTTTCTCTGTCCATATACAAATAGCTGATGACCTGCCCTGTCTTAGCATTCACTTCCAGTGAAACACTTTGTTCATTATCGCGAGAATTCCATCTATAATCTTTACTATTTTGAGGTTCATTGGTGCTAGGCTTGAATGACTCTCTCCAAAGGGTCATTTCATCTAGGGTTACACCTAACTCCTTGGAGAGCAAAGCAGCAGCCTCCATTTCATTTCGTACACTTCGATTTCCTTGTGGAGTAACGGAAATAATTTGCTTATGCCCTTCCTTTCTAACGGTTCCGTCAACGGCATTGATGTTCCCGAATAAGCGTGGTACATAGAGTAGCTTCGACTGTTTTCTTACATAGACGAGTTCCACGGATTCCGCAAAGATTTGTTTGGCCTGTTCCAACGGAATGGCTTTAGCCGGGTCAGGAAACAGCTGCGTATTTAGTTGTTTATTGCTACTTAGAGCCAAAGACTGACTTTTCTCCCCCTGCACATGTATGAGATAGCCGCTATCCAGGTAAGGAATCCCGTTTACCATTTTGGTGAAGTAATATTGCCCCGTTTTCTCATTGGAGAGAGAGGGATGAACCTGATATTCACTGGCCTTTTCTCCCGCGATTTTTTGAAAATGGGCCCATGCCGGAGCTGGGATATCAGGCGGGTTTACTGGCCGATTTACAGGTGGGATGACGGTGACTGGTGGTCTCATTTGGCTTTCTCCAGTTGGAGGTGGAGTCTGCCTGTTCTCTTCAGTCTGGGTTTTATTAACTGGCTCGGTCCGTGCTTTGTTTGTGTTTGGTGGAGTCGTCTTGGCCGGGAGATTCGTTTTTTGTGGCGTAGGTTCTGTCGTCTTTTCTTGATTGGGTTTAGTGGGCGTCTGGTTTTTGGGCTGCTCGACGACCTCGGTCGGTGGAAGAGAAACCGTTAGTGGTTTTTCAACACCCACGTCATGCATATTCGCAAGTCCAATGACCAAAAAAGCAGCCGCTGCGACTCCACCTGCTTTGGAAAGCACCAGTAATTTTTGTTGTTGCTTTAATTTTCGTGCTCTTGTTTGCAAATCGTTTTGCAGATACGTTACGAAATCTTCCCGGGGCTTTTCAGAAAGGGACATCTCTTTTAGTTGGTCGAGAAGCTCTTTTTCACTATCATTTAAAGTTTTCAGTTTGCAACCCTCCCGGATAGTAATGGGGCTTGAGCTTCTGCTGTAAGATCTGCAATCCGCGGCTATAATCAGTTTTTACCTTGGATTCTGTACATCCGAGGATTTCTGCCGTCTCTTTGGTGCTGAATTCCTTGATTCCACGCAAATAAACTGCCAGGCGGTACGCAGGCTTTAACTTTCTGATCGCACTCATCAATTCATGCTGCGTTTCTTTTCTCTCCCAAGAGGTCTCTGGAATGTCATCTTTGGAATGAAGCCTTTTTAGCCACTCGCTCGGTAGCAGCTCGTACATTTTTCTGCGGCGGTACGCATCAATCGCTGTATATTTGGCAATCGAAAAGATCCACGTCTTCATCTCAGAGCGCCCATCGTAGGTGGGGAGAGCTTTTAACAGACGAATAAATACTTCCTGTGTCAGATCCTCAGCTTCGGTGTGGTTTCCAGTAAAGTAGAGAAGGAACTGATAAATATCCAAATGATACTGCTTATGGATGGACAATATCTGTTGCTCTATATCATGCAAAAAAGCTCCTCCTAAACCACGAAATATAATGCTCATCTATTAGTCGTAAGAAACTGGAAAAAGGTCGCGGGATTTTTGAGAAAAAAAAGAGACCGTTCAAAATTAAACGGTCACTCCTTGTACTTCACTCACTAAGGCATGCGTATTCTCTTCTGTGTCTTTGAAGAAGGTCATCCATGTTTCCGTTTGCCCCATTTTGGCTACGAGATGTGGCTGATCGATAAAAGTAACGTCTTTATTCTTTAATGCTTCAAAAGCGGATTGAATGTCTTCCACCTGAAAGTAAACGACGGAGCTGGCGTGAGCAAATTGCTCCTTTTCAGGAAGGCTCAGCATGAGGCGAAGTCCGTTACAGTCAAAAAACGCCATGTTGCTGGTTTGAAACAAAAGAGGAAGCCCGAGCTGCTCTTTATAAAAATGGATGGCTTTTTCCAGGTTTTTGACAGGTATGCCGATTTGCCCTACTTTTTGGATCAGATTCGTTTGCATGGATAGTAGCTCCCCTCTGTTATCATGTCTTCCTCATCATAAACAAGCCCACGGATTATTTCTTATCCAAAATCACTTTTTTTCTGTATTGTAGAGGAGAGATGCCTACATGCTGCTTAAACATTTTGCTAAAGGAAACGGGATTATGGAAGCCAAGCTCAAAGGTGATGTCCGTCATACTGAAGTCCGGCTTGGTTAAAAGCTGTTTTGCTTTTTGTATCCGATATTCCGAAATATGCTGGTGAGGTGTTTTGCCATACACTTGGGCGTATGCGCGTAGCAAGTGGTTGGGAGATAGACAAGCAATCTGCGCGATCTTATCCAGCTTTATGGGTTGATCGTAAAATGCGCGTATATAATCATGGGCGATACTGACTCTTCTATATAATTCTTCGCGTGTAGACTGTCGGAGCGCATGCAAAGAGTCGATTTCTTTCCTAATATCCAAATGGCCGAGCAATATGGTTTGCATGATCTTGTGAAATTGTTCTTCATAACCGAGCGAGCCCTGCTCTAGTATGGTGAAGCTCTCTTTCAAAGTCGTTATCTGAGAAGCGAGTGTGTTGCTCGTATGGTAGGTTTTTTCAAAGAAACCGACAGAAGCTGCTTCCTTAAAAGGATCACTAAGAAGTCGATCCATTGATTCCACAAGCGTGCTTACAATCTCTTCAGCAAAACCATGCTTGAAAAAGAGACAAAACGATTCTACTTCCTCCGATTCATCGATGGAAATAGTATACTCCCCTTCGTTTAGCAGCAAATACCTGCTTTCTTCCACAGCAAAAAAGCCTTTATTCGTCTTATAATGAGCCCTTCCGTTGCTGAAGGTTTTAATGGAAAGCTGCCCATCCCCTTCCCAGTAAAATTGCTTGCTTTTTGCGTGTAGCACATAGTTGTTGGAAGGTTTGCCGGTCATTTCAAAATAGCCTGCAAGGTCTTATCAATATGGGCAAAGCGGAACTGGTACCCTTCACTCTCAAGCCTTTCTGGTATGACCCAACGACTCTTCAGCACCAACTCTGTTTCCGTTCCGATCATAATCGCTCCCATTTCCAGCATCCACTTGGGAGATGGCAGGCCGAAGCTTCGATTCATTACGTTGCGAAAATGCTGCATGAACTCACGATTTGTAATCGGGTAAGGAGAAGAACAATTGAATACGCCGCTTAAATCTGTTCTCTCCTTCAAGAAGAGAATGATCTGGTAGATATCCTCGACATGAATCCAGCTAAAGCGCTGATTTCCCGACCCTTGAACGCCGCCAAGCCCAAAGCGGACGAGGTTTTTGTAAGGCTCGATCACACCGCCATTTTCGCCCAGCACGATCGCCATACGTAAGGCTACTTGTCTGGTATGCGGCAAATCAAAGGAAAAGAAGGCTGTCTCCCACTCTTTGGCGACATCTACGGAGAAGCCTGTTCCGATCTCCCCTCTTGCTTCTGTCATGGGACGATCCTCGGCATGTCTGTAAATTGTGGCCGTACTGGAATTGATCCATAGTGGTGGCGGGTTTTTGCAGGCCAATATGGCTTTGCCGAGTATGTGGGTGGTCTCTGTCCGCGACCGCAGGATTTCTTGCTTGTTCTTCTCATGATATCGACAATTGACGGATTTGCCCGCCAGATTGATGAGCAGCTCGGAATCTTCCAAAGCTTCCACGATCTTTGCGTGATTGTCCCACGCTATATGAGGGGAAGTTCTTGCAATGATGCTTACTTCGTAGCCAAGTTGATTGAATTTGTCTGCCAGATACTTGCCAATAAAGCCAGTGCCGCCGGCCAGGATGACTTTCTTTTTCATAAGATCAACTCGCTTTCTTCGGTGTTGAATTTCTTACAATAATTGTAACATAAACCGTCATCCTAGCGATTTTTTTGATAGACCATACAAAACACATGTACCTGATCCATTTTTGTTGTCTCTCGTAACGTAAACCCGAGTTTTTGATACAAAGCTACATTCTCTTCGTTTTCCGTATCAAGTGCGATTCCTTGCGATTCTGGGTCATCCTTTATCGATTGAAACAGGTGCTGCATCAGGATTTTGCCGATTCCCTTGCCTTGAGCCTCTGGTTTTACGCCAATCATAATAAGGTAGTGATGCTTCCAAGGAGGAGCGGCGGTGTCATGTTTGGGTCTTCAGATAATTACTACATGACAATCACCTCCTAAATTATTTGGGTAATTCCTTTGCGTTAAGCTTCTTTGATTCGAGATAAAATGCACTCGATTAAAAATCGTACTCTGCATCTTTTTGCTCCCGAATCCGCGTATAGGCTTCGACTAGCAGTAACGTATCCTCAACCAGTCGCTCCAGACGGAAGTGAATATCATCATTGATGATTTCTTTGCGGTTGAAGTCCTTCTCTTCGATAAAGACATAAGTGGGAACAATGTGTGCCTTCATATAAGACAGGATCGGCTTCAACTGTTGTTCTGCCATGAGATAGTGCTTGGAGGTTCCTGCCGTAACCAATACGCTGACCACTTTATCGCGGAAGGCGTTGACGGGCAACAGGTCAAATATGTTCTTCAATGTGGCTGGGATGGATGCTTGGAACGTCGGGGTTCCGATGATAAGTGCATCTGCTCCCATGATGGTTTCGGTCACGAACTTGGTATCGCCTTCGTAATCCGTGTAATTCCGACCGTCACTGAAGACGAGATTGTACTCCGCCAGGTCAAGCAGCGTAATTTCTGCATCCGGGTATTTTTCCTGTGCTTTTTTGAGTGTCAAATCCATGACTGTTCTTGTTTTCGAGCCTACGTTAGATCCTGCAATTCCGACGATTTTCATAGGTGCCACTCCTTTTTTGTTAGGATTTGGTTGTATGCTTTTTCACTTCTGGCAAGATTTTCGTTGCGATCAGCTCAATGTTTTTGGCAATCTTATCAAACGGAACGCCACCAAAATCGATTTGCGCCATGAAGCGCTGTTGCCCGTACATTTCGTACTGATAGAGCATTTTCTCAACGATGACATCTGGGCTACCGATCATTAGCGCATCACGGTAATCGACAGCTTGCGCGAACTGCTGCTTCGGATATCCACCGCCACGCAGTGCGATAAAACCACCGTTTAGATGCGGATAGTACTCGCGTAGCGCATCCGAAGTTTTGTCAGCTGTATAAAACAAGCTCGTTGTCGCGACTGGCAAGGTGGCTGGGTCATGGCCATTTTGCTTCGCAGCCTCCCGATAGGCATCGACAGAGCCTTTGAAGTTGATGGCAGGACCTCCGAGTGTCGTCAGCATCATGGGCACCCCTGCTTGACCGGCTTTGATCGCACTCGCAGGCGGTCCCCCTACTGCTCGCCAGATGGGCAAACGTCCTTGTAGTGGCTGCGGCAGGATTGTCGCATTTTCTAACGGTGCGCGGAATTGCCCTTCCCACGTAATGCGATCTTCGTTATTCAGCTTAAGGAGCAGCTCCATTTTTTCTTCGAACAGTTCTTCATAGTCGCGCACATCGTAGCCGAGGAGGCTGTACGCCCCTACTCGGGAACCTCGTCCTGCGACAATCTCAGCCCGACCATTGGAGATCAAATCCAAGGTAGCAAAGTCTTCATAGACACGAACTGGATCGGAGGTGCTCAATACTGTCGCAGAGCTGGCGATTTTAATGTTTTTCGTTGCTTGTGCGATTGCTCCGAGAATGACCGTATGGGCTTGTGTCGTAAAATGCGTCTGGTGACTTTCGCCGACCGCGAATACATCAAGTCCTGCTTCATCTGCCAGTTTGCTTGCCTCGATTAATTCCTTGATGCGCTGTTCGGCAGAGATTTTTGAGCCAGTGTGCGGGTTCGGGGTATGGTCCCCAATGGAATACAAGCCGAATTCCAGTCCCTTTTTGGTGTCGATACGATATTGTTCCATGTGGATTCGCTCCTTTTTAGTCAAGTGGTGTCAATTTTGCTTCAATTTCTGCACGACGTCCTTCGAGGAATGGAGGTAAATCCAATGCTTTTCCAAGCGCCTCGACGGTTGAATCTGCTGTGAAGCCAGGGCCGTCTGTTGCGATTTCGAACAAAATGCCGTTTGATTCACGGAAATACAAGCTCTTGAAGTAGAAACGATCGATCACTCCGGTTGAACGGAAGCCGCGTTTTCGAACGGCGTCATCCCAATATTGCAGCTCTTCATCGTTGTTCACGCGGATCGCCAAGTGATGGACACTCCCTCGTCCCGGTTTTTCAGGTGTTCCCTCTTCCTGCTTGATGACAATTTCCCCGAAGGACTTCCCAGGGACGGATTGATAGATCGCTTCTTGCCCCGAGCGCGCTACTTCGGTATAACCGAACGTGTCTTTTAACAAACTGGCTAATTTGTCCAAGGAACGAACGGTGATCTCAACCGTGCCGATTCCCAAGATGCGATGCTGTTCTTCGATTGCAGATTCGCCCCATGCTGCCCATTGTGACGGAACGTCTTCGCTGTTGTTATTGATCAGAATCATGCGCAGGCCTTCTTGGTCCTCGAAGTGCAGGGCATCGCGGCCAGCATACTTGGTGATGTCGCCATGGTGAACATTCAGCTGCTCAAAGCGTTTTTGCCAGAAGACCAAGCTCTCCAATGAAGGTACGAGCAGTCCGATACGGGTGATCGCATTCGTGCCGCGTACAGTCTTTCCGACCATAGGCATTTCAAAAAACGACAACTCTGTTCCGGCACTGCCAGTCATATCTCCGTAAAACAGGTGATACATCGACGGATCGTCTTGGTTAACGGTCTTTTTCACTCTTCGCAGTCCCAATACGTTTTGATAAAAGTGATTATTCGATGGAGCGTGTTTGGTTAACATAGAGACGTGGTGATGGCCTGGAATGGTGTACATGATAGTCCCTCCTTATTTAACTTGACTAATCAAGTGATGGTGTAAAAAAAAATTACACAGGCGGTAATTCTTTTTTTTGGCTATTTTTATGAACGCGTGTCATGAGGGTGTAAAGCGTTTTTTGTTCTTCTTCGCTGAGTACTTCGTCAAAGAAAGACGATTGAAACGCTAGTTGTTCAGGAAAGGCTTGTTTCAGTACCGCTTCCCCTTTTTCTGTAAGGCTGATCGTTTTTGTTTTCCAATCCTGTTTCCGTGCAATGTAGCCCTCTTTTTCAAGTCGTACGAGCATGCGAGAAATACCACCTTGGGTAACGGTTACCTTCTCGGCTAACTCCGATTGGGTAAGAGGCTGATAAACGCTAATTTGCATCAGGACATCGAATTGAGCGGTTGTTAAATCAAATCTTTTTAGGAAATCATTTGATAGCTGGTTGCTTTGGGTGGTAAACCGCATTAAGCGTAACCAGATCAATGAGCCTATCGTGTTATTACGCATGTTAGTTTGCCTCCCTTCGCTGAGCTTATTATCACTTTACTAATCAATTGATAAAAAAGCAAGCGTTTTTCATCTGGAAGTGATGTGTTGAAATTTTGGTATTTATTTACAGAGAAACTTGTATTTGATGAGCATAATGGCAGGATTGACTATTCTGGTCCCGAAAATTCCAATGGAAGTATAAAACAAGGCATTGCCCAAATGGGGTACCGATTAAAGGCAATGCACACTATTTATGAAATAGGGGATCATTTATGGAGAAAAAATCAGGAATTTACTTCGGGAAGGAAATTGCCTTAAACAACTTAAGAGAAATCCTATTTCACTATCATAATGAAAAAAATGCAGATTATGAGATTATCATTGATTGTAAAGAGTTCGATCCGAGAATCGAATTAGATTCTGAAATAATCGGATCATATGTAAAAAGAGAAGATATGGAAGAATTGAATATGAAATTGCATAGACTACCAGGAAATTTCCGTTGGTGCACATACACGCACTGGCATACCACTACAAAACTCAATGAAGTAAAATATGAAGCGTTTGGAAAGGAAACATTAGAGGGTGAACGGTTGCTAATATTAGAGGATTATACGGGAGAGTTGAATGAGCTCCGATTAAAAATATGCAATCTCCCGCATCATTTACAGTGGGTAACATTGAGGAAAAATAAAGATGGAACATATCCAGATATGCAAGAAAATCTTAGATCATGGTTAAACGAGATAGGACAGCATTAAACTGTTTGAAAGATTGCGCCGCTCCATTTGTCAGGAGCGGCGTTATCTTTATCTACCATTATGAGAGGAGGCTGATATTATTCGTCTATCAGCCTCACGTGTATGATTCGCCCAATTTGCTTACTACTGCTGGTCGTCTACGCTGCCAGGGTCAATTGGGCCAGTTCCGCTTAATGGGTTGGCTACTGTGATCGCATAGTCTTTGTTTTCGAAGGCCAGATAAGCCTCCGCGAACTCAGACAGCCAGATTCCTGTCTTTTTGCCTTCCTGCATATCTGTATGATTGGTGACCAGCATCAAGATTTGTTTTGCCATCTATATTACCTCCTGTACTTTGAGATTTTGGGTACAGGTGCTATTCTATGGTCGAGTTATCGAAAAATAAATTCCGGGGGTGATGAGCTCTTTGGTAAGAACGGTATCCGGCTTCAAAAATGATTATCCGAATGTTGCTTTCCGAATCATAGAAGCAGTGTCCGATGAAATCTTACATGAAATGAAACAAAATAAAAGTAGATATCGGGCTCATCGGAATAAGAGGAGATGCCACGGCAATCGGGACAGGAATGGTGTTTGAGCCGATTTGGGAAGGACTCTCCGCTCTCTGCCAAGAAGAAAGTAACGCCGGAGGAATGCGATAGCTACTGCAAGTCCACATTCGTTGAGTGGTGAGCTCGTCAAGCTCAAAATTGTTGGTGTGAAGCAAGAGCCAATCACATTAGGGTGGGTGAGTTCTGGGGCGAATAAATGCTCGCAGGTGGCAAACATGTTTATTCAGCGGTTTCGGAATCAGTTTCAAATCAGTAATAAATGCAGGAGTGAAATGAAATGGCAAGTGTTAAGGAAAAAATACTAAAAGCAACATTTGATTGTATCGCTGAAAAAGGCAGTGCATCTGTTTCACTTAGAGATATTTCAAATAAGGCCCAAGTGTCATTAAGTCAAATTCATTATTACTTTTCAGGTAAAGAAGGATTGTTGGTAGAAGCTACGACTGAACTTATGAAAGCAGAGATTCATGCTTTACGAAAATACCTCGAAGACATCCGGGATCCCTTAGATCGAATCGAAAAAACAATCGAATATGTATGGGTACGAAATACAAATCAATTCCCGTTATTCAAGGTATATTTTGATTTGCTTTGTTCAGCTATGTGGAATCCAATTTTGGCTGAACAAACCAAACTTTTGCAAGACCAGTTGGTTAATGCGATCCTCGATGAAGAATTGAGCTTAGGAGTCGCTCATCCAACACTTGCAAGATTCATTTTGACGTTTACCGATGGATTTGGATTGCAGTTATTGCAAGGGACTTCGCAAGAAAAGCTGGAAGACACCTTCCTCATGTTCAAAAAGATAGTGAAGCAGTATGTACAAGCGGCAGAAGATGAAAAAGTGTAAAAGCATCGCAAAAAGTCCAAGTTACTTTGGGCTTTTTAATTTGAGCATATTCGTAAAAATAGGGGAGTTGCAAATTATAAAAAGCGTACTATAATAAAATCGTACTGATTCGGACGGACGTCCGAACGAAAATCTCAAATGATCCGGAGGGTTTTATGATGAGATTAAAAGACAAAGTAGCCGTTATTACCGGTGGAGCAAGCGGAATTGGACGTACAACTTGCCTGAAATTTGTAGAAGAAGGGGCAAAGGTTGTTGTAGCGGATTTTAATGAAGAGCTTGGCAATGAAACAGTGGCAATGCTCAAGGAAAAGGGCGGAGAGGCTGTATTCAAAAAAGTAGATGTAAGCGAATTCAAACAAGTGGAAGAGTTAGTGAACTTCACAGTGGAAACGTATGGTCGGATTGATACGATCTTTAACAATGCGGGGATTGTAAAGGCAACTCCTTTACTTGAGCTCGAGCCAGAGATGTATGAAAAAATCGTAAAAGTGAACCAAGACGGCGTATATTACGGCATTTTGGCAGCAGGACGCAAAATGAAAGAGTTGGAAATTCAAGGGACCATTATCAATACATCTTCCATCTTTGGTTTTTTAGCAAATGAACGTACATTCAGCTATAATGCGTCCAAAGCAGCCGTTAAATTAATGACTCAAACTGCTGCTTTGGAGTATGCTCCTTATGGCATCCGTGTAGTTGGCGTCGCGCCTGGAGTAGTGGATACGCCTATTTATACCCCGCTCAAAGAAGCAGGCAAGGCGCACATCATGACTGATAAACAAATGACAAAGCAATTCACAGCGCCAGAAGATATCGCGAACGTAGTGGCATTTTTGGCCTCAGATGAAGCACGCGCGATTAACGGAAGCACCATTTTGGTTGAGGATGGGTATACGTCTTTTAAATAATTCAAGAGCAGTAAACAAAAAAGACGGGAGCAATCCCGTCTTTACTCTTCCGGCGTACGATCCAGGAACAGCCGCGTTACCCGCGTGTAATCCCCTTTTTCCACTTCTTCGTCCGTCGGCTTTTCTTCCAAGGGATCATGACCGTACATGCTTGGCGCTACTGTAGGCTCGTGCTCGGCAGAATCTCGCTTTTTCTCCATGAATCACCACTCCTTTTGCCAGTAGGGTGTGATGGATAGGATGTTCTTATTCTCCGGCTTGTTTATACAAGGAACCCCATCAAACGTTTTACATTGTCCGTGTTTTCCTTGTTCGTCAGCGACTCGAGCAGCGTAAACGCTACATCGAAAGCAGTTGATGGATTGTACGAGGTGATCACATTATTGTCGATCACGATGGATTGATCCGGAATGACATTGGCGCCCATCGCAGCCAGCTGCTTTTGCCTCAATTGGTTGTTCAGGTTGTAGGTCGTTGCATTCCGCCCTTGCAAAATCCCGCTTTTCCCGAGGGGCAGTGCACCGACACAGATGGAGGCGATCACTTTTCCTTGTTTTTCGAATTCACGGATGAAGGCAAGTACGTCTTCGCGATAGGCATCTTCATAAAAGCCCGCATGCTCGAAACCGCCAGGCAATGCCAATGCATCGAAGTCGTTGACATCAGCCTCATCGATGACCATCTCGGGAATCACCGTAAAGTTCCACGTACATTTTAATTCTTTTCGCGTCCCAACGGTCACCAGCTCGGTTGCTCCGTCGCCTTCTTCCTTGTTCCAGCCGATCACGTCCGTAAATACGCTAGCTTCTACTGCCTCAAAGCCATTCGGCAATAACAAACATACTTTTTTCATCAAAAATCAGCTCCTGTTCTCGAATCGTTCTTGCCGTACCGGTACTTACCAAGAATGATATGCTATCATTAGTTATTAGTAAAAATGAAAGTTCTGAAGATGACCTTCAGGATTTCTAATAATAAACAGGACGGCAAGGGGGAGCAGCATGGAGATTCGTCAATTTCAAACCTTTAAGGCAGTCGTCGACTTCAACAGCTTTACGAAGGCTGCACAAGCCCTGCAATATTCACAGGCGACCATTACATCCCATATACAACAGCTGGAAGAAGGAATGGGTGTCCCGTTGTTTGATCGATTGGGAAAGAAAATTCAGTTAACAGCCTATGGTCGTGAGCTGTACACGTATGTAGAGGAATTGCTAGTTTCGTATGCGAAGATCAAGGATATTTCTGCGAATGAACAAACGCTGCATGGTGAGCTGCGTATCGGAGCATCGGAGACGATTACGATCTATCGGCTGGGCGACATTTTGTCCAAGTACAGAACGAGCTACCCGGGCGTGAATATTTCGTTTGTAATGGACGATTGCATTCGCTTGCGGGAAAAGCTGCACGAGGGGCTGCTGGATATCGTGATCACGCTGGAACCGAAGCTCGATGATCCGAATTTGATTGTGGAACAGTTCTCTACGGAACGGCTGGTTTTTATCGGGGGGCGCGATCATTCCTTTGCCAAAATAGAAGATGCTGGCGATGCATGTATGATTTTCAGCGGAGAGCACTGTGCCTTGCGACGGTTTTTTCAGTGCTTTTTGGAAAAAAGGGGAATTCAGCCAAATCATCACCTGGAGTTCTCCAGCATGGAAGCGATTAAACAGAGTGTCGTGAACGGGCTAGGCGTCAGCTTAATGCCGTATATTAGCGTCGAAGCATTGTTGCGTGAGCAAAAAATGAAAATGATAGAGTGCGAGGAAGAGCTCATGTTCTATTCGCAAATTGCCTACCATAAAAACAAGTGGCTCTCACGGGCGCACAAGAAGTTTATTGAGTTCATGCTGGAGAATCGGGAAGTAGAATAGAAAAGCAGCAAGCAACTGACAGTCTGTTTGGGTATTAACCTGAGCAGACTGTTTTATTTTTGGAAAATTCAACAACTTCATTTGACATCCGTTTTTCTTCAATGCTAAGATCGAAGTGAAAGTAAACGAAACAAAATAAGAAACAAAACGAAACAATAATAACTGTGATCGTAAGGAAGTGAAGTAATATGCTGGCAGCCGAACGGCACAGCAAGATCCTCGAACAATTGAAAGCAGAACAAAGCGTGACCGTCAGCCAATTGAGTCTGGCGCTGGATGTGTCTGAAGTGACGATTCGAAAGGATTTGATCAAGCTCGAAAACGATGGACTGCTGACGCGCATTCACGGGGGAGCGACGATTACGAATTTCTTGCCCTTGGAGCGCAGCTTTACAGAAAAGCTGGCAGAACGAAGCGAAGAGAAGCAGGCGATTGCGTACCAGGCACTGTCGCACATACAGCCAGGTGACACCGTCATTCTCGGGGCAGGGACTACGATGATGGAGCTCGCCAAGCTGCTGCGCGGGATGAATGATCTGACGGTCGTGACCAATGCAGTGAACATCGCGATGGAGTTGAACAGTCAAGGTAAGCATCACGTCATCCTGATCGGGGGAGAGATGCGCCACAAATCGTTTGCGCTCGTTGGTTCGGTGGCCGCGGAAAATTTGCGTGGACTTTCTGTCTTCAAATGCTTTATCGGGGCAGATGGCGTGCATCCCGAAAATGGGCTGACGACGCTGAATCTGGCAGAAGCACAAATTAACCAAGTCATGATGGAGCGCGCCAGAAAGGTATACGTGCTGGCTGACCACAGCAAGTTTGGAGAGACGCATTTGGCCAAATTTGCAGGGGTGTCTGATGTGGATCGGATTATTACAGATGCAGCTGCCAAGCATCTTGTCAGTAAGTATGCGGAGCTAGGCATCAACCTGGAGCTGGCGAGCTTGCAGGGCGTGACGAGGTAAGAAGAGAAACGGGGGAATCGTTATGGCGTTGGTATCATCGACACAGATGCTGCGCAAGGCAAGGGAACAAGGCTATTGTGTGGGGGCATTCAACGTACACACGATGGAAATGCTCCAGGCAGTAGTGGAGGCGGCTTGCGAAGCGAACGCACCGCTCATTTTGCAGACGACTGTCGGAACGGTCCGGCATCTCGGACCGGAGTATGTAGCAGCAATCGCCCGGGTAGCCTCTGAAGAGGCCCGGGTGCCGATTGCCCTGCATTTGGATCATTGTCATGAAGAAGAGCTGATCGTGCGCTGTATCGAAGCGGGCTATACATCGGTCATGATCGATGCGTCGATGCATCCTTTTGCGGAAAATGCGGAGATGACGCGGCGTGTAGTGGAGCTGGCAAGGGAGCGCGGTGTCAATGTGGAGGCAGAGCTCGGCAAGGTCGGGGGCGTGGAGGACGATCTCGTCGTCGACGATGCGGATGCTGCGCTTGCTGACCCGGTCGAGTGCGAGAAATTTATCGAGCTGACTGGCGTGGATACGCTGGCTCCGGCCATTGGTACGGCCCACGGGATTTACAAGGGGGAGACACGCATTGATTTTGCTCGCATCGAAGAGATTGCCCGGCGCGTCTCTGTACCGCTCGTGTTGCACGGCGGTTCGGGAATTCCCGAGGAGCAGGTGAAGCGGGCGGTCCAGCTCGGCATGGCAAAAATGAACGTGGCGACAGAGCTGCGTATCGCGTTTTCACAAGCGATCAAGGGTGTATTTGACAACAACCCGCATGAAAACGACCCGCGTACCTATATGAAGCAGGCCAAGCAGGCGGTCAAAGAAGTAGCTCTCGCGAAGATGGAGATGTGCGGTTGTATTGGAAAAGCCAGTGTACGTTAATCAAAAAGGACAGGAAGGGACGATTTTACATGCGTATAAACCTCGATGATGCAAAAGCATTGCGTGAACTGGACACGATTTCTGCACTGCAAGATACGGAAAGCTACGATGAACAGTTTAAAACAGGTCTAAAATTGTCTGATAGTTTAGATGTATCTAATATTTCTGTTAAAATTGAAAATATTGTGGTGCTTGGCACTGGTGGCGGTTCGGCTGCGAGCGTCAATTTGATCAAGTCGTATTTGTTTGACGAGCTGCAAGTGCCGCTTCAGTTAAATCAGGGCTACACCATCCCGGCTTTTGTGGATACCAAGACGCTTGTGATTGTCGTGAGCCACTCCGGCAATACAGAAGAGGTCGTCAGCGGCTACGAAGCAGCCATTGCCAAAGGAGCTCAGATCACCGTCATTACGGCGGGCGGAAAAGTGCTGGAGCTGGCGCGTGAACACAATCATGCGTGCTTGATTGTACCTGGCGGAATGATGCCGCGTATCGTCCTCGGCTACATTTTCCTGCCGATTCTCGCCATCCTGACGAAGCTCGGGCTGATTTCCGACAAGCGTGCAGAGGTCGAGGAGACGATTGCCCTGTTTGAAAAGTGGAAGCACATCTACGGAACGGACTCTCCGACCCAGCAAAACGAAGCAAAACAAATCGCCATCGAGATGGATGGACTGATACCTGTCGTATACGGGACGCTACCGTTTTTCGATGCTCCTGCATGGCGCTGGAAAAACCAGCTGGGCGAAAACAGCAAGCTGATGGCATTCTGGAACGCCATTCCGAGTCTTCACCATGACGAGGCTGTTGGCTGGGATTCGCCGTCTGCGATGCTAAAGGGCGTTCATTTTACGCTCATTCGCGATCAGGAGGACAGCGAGAAGACGACTCAACGTGTAGAGATCAGCGCTGACATTTTGCGTGAGCGCGCTGGCGGGGTAAGGGTGGTTCATTCCCATGGCGTATCCCGGATGGCTCGTTTGTTTTCCATCGTGTACCTGGCTGATTTCGTGTCGTTGTATGCAGCCTTGATTCGCGGCGTCGATCCGACACCTGTAGAAGTAATCAATTTGTTCAAACAAAAAATGGGGCAGCCGCTCGTTACTGTGCAGGTGAGATAGCATGCTCGTAACGGTAACACTGAACGCGGCCATCGATAAGACATATCGCCTCTCTCAGTTTCGTGCTGGGGAGCTGCATCGTACGGGGGATGTACTGAGCTTGCCTGGTGGAAAAGGCATCAACGTGGCGCGTGTAGCCAAAACAATGGGGCAGGACGTAATCGCAAGCGGGTTTGTCGCCGGTCACAACGGGAGGTTTATCGCAGAAGGCTGCGTACGTGAAGGTATTACTTCTTCCTTTATCGAGACGAGAGGAGAGTCTCGACTGTGTCTCACATTTCTCGATGAACAGGAAAAGACGGTGACAGAAGTGCTGGAGCAAGGCCCTGCGCCCAGCGAAGCTGAGGTCAATCGTTTGAAAGAGCGGTTGATAGAGCTGGTAGATCGGGCGCAGTACATGGTTTTTTCCGGGAGCTTGCCGGGTGGAGTCCCAGCCGATACATACGCTGAGCTCATCCGAGGTGTCGCCGATAAGGGAACCAAATGTGTGCTCGATACGAGCGGTCAAGCACTGCTGGAAGGAATAAAGGCAACACCCTATCTCATCAAGCCGAATCGACCGGAAGCAGAAGCCATTCTCGGATATTCACTGGATACCGACGAGGCCCGATGCAGAGCGATCCGCGAACTGCGAGAGCGCGGTGCAAAGCGAGTCCTGCTTTCATTAGGAGAGGAGGGCGCGTGGTTTGGCGAAGGCACTCAGACATGGCGTATTTCGGCGATCTCGTTAGCTGTATCCGAAGTGAAAAATACTGTGGGCTGCGGAGATTCTATGCTGGCGGGTGTTCTTGTCGGGCGGCTGCGAGGCTTGGCTTGGCCTGATGCGGTTCGGCTGGGGATGGCATGCGGCGCCGCGAATACACGGTCGTTTGGAGCGGGCGTGGTCGCGCCCGAGGATGTTCAGAGGATGATGCGTCAACCGATGCATGTGGAGCAGGTTGAATAAAAATATCTGTTCAAAAAGTCGACTTTTCAGCATCGAGAAAGTGGCGAGAACCTGAAAAAGGAGGAGCGGCATGCGCCATGTAATTGGCCTGGATGTAGGCGGTACGACAATGAAAGGGGCGGTCATGGACGAGAAGGGGCGAATTCTCCTCCGGGCTGCCAAGGAGACCAAGGTTCATAACAACCTGCCTATCTTGATCGAGCGAATGGCTGCCTTGATTGGTGAACTGCGGGATCAATCACCCGTTCAAATAGATGCAGTAGGGATCGGATTTCCTGGTCCTTTTGATGCCGAAAATGGGATATCCGTGCACTCGCCCAACTTTCAATTGCACCAGGCAGACTTGCGGACACCACTCGCGAAGCTGGTGGGGCTGCCGCTTTTTTTTGAAAACGATTTACGGACAGCTGCGCTCGGAGAAGCCATATTCGGTGCAGGCCGGGAGGTAAGTCACCTCGTCTTTGTGCCACTTGGTACGGGAGTGGGCGCAGGGATTGTAAACGAAGGAAAGCTTGTCCGCGGCAGTCACGGATTTGCCGGAGAAATCGGTCATGTGCGTTATCCGGGGCTTACGGCTCCATGCA
The DNA here is from genome assembly GCF_047229145.1 of Brevibacillus jepli. Lineage (NCBI taxonomy): Bacteria > Bacillati > Bacillota > Bacilli > Caryophanales > Paenibacillaceae > Brevibacillus > Brevibacillus jepli. The sequence goes on along the minus strand of NZ_JBFEFW010000016.1, from coordinate 47,339 downwards.
ACTGCGGCAAGGTCGGTTGTGTAGAGACCGTCGCCTCTGCCACGGGTATTGCGAGACTGGCCCGTGAACGCTTGGACAAGGAGCTGGATGCCAATCCGAGGCAAGCAAAAGCTTCCTCTCTGTTTATCCTCTGCGATGGACAGATCGACAGGATTACGGCTGAGCAGGTAGCGACGGCAGTCGGCCAAGGGGATACGCTGGCGATCGAGGCATGGAACGAGGCGTGTGAAGTAATCGGCTGGGCCTTATCTGTTTTGGTGAACGTGTGCAACCCGCAGCTCGTGGTGATTGGCGGTGGGGTTTGCCGCGCTGGGGAGCAATTGCTGGCACCTGTACAGACGAGTGTACAACGTTACGCCATGGAAGTGGTTCATCAGCAGACAAAAATTGCGTTGGCGAAGCTCGGTGCGGATGCAGGAATGCTCGGGGCTGGCGCCTTGGCTTTGCAGGCAATGAACAGGGAACATGGAACCGTGAAATTGTAAAAAGAGGAGTGTACATCGATGCATCAACGGTATGACTGGGCGAATCATCAGCTGCTTGAGCGTAATCGCTTGGCGGCGCGGGCTTACTTTTTGTCTTACCCGGAAGAAGCGGGAGCACTGACCTATGAAAGAGGCGCGACACCGTGGTTTCAATTGTTGAATGGGCATTGGCAGTTCGCTTACGCACCATCACCACTTCGCGTACCGGAAAACTTTTTTGCCGCTGATTACGATGCTTCTAGTTGGGCCCGGATTCAGGTACCAGGGCATTGGCAGCTGCAAGGCTACGGCAAACCGCATTACACGGACTTGTACTATCCGTTCCCTGTCGATCCGCCGCATGTTCCGTCTGATAACCCGACAGGCTGCTATTTGCGCGAGTTTACGGTTGCGCCTGCGTGGAAAAATCAGCAGGTAATCCTGCGGTTTGAAGGAGTGGACAGTGCTTTTCATGTGTGGCTGAACGGGAAGGAAGTCGGCTATAGCCAAGGAAGCCGTTTGCCATCCGAGTTTGATGTGACGGAGCTGTTGCAGGAAGGCAGGAATCGTCTGGCTGTTCAAGTGTACCAATGGTCGGACGGTACATACGTAGAGGATCAGGACATGTGGTATTTGAGCGGAATTTTCCGCGATGTGTCCTTGATCGCCAGACCGAAGCTGCATGTGAGAGATCTGGCAGTCGTCACCGATCTGGATGAGGAATACCGCCATGGAGTACTGCGTGTACGTGCCCATATCGAAAACAGCTCTACAGCTGCCTATGACGGGGTGAGCGTGACGGCAAAGCTGCTGGATCAATCCTGCACGCCAATCGCTTCGCTGACTCACACAGGGACAGGCGAGCTGGCAGCCGGACAAGAAACGGTCGTGACCTTGGAGCTTCCCGTGCAGGAGCCGAAAAAATGGTCGGCGGAGGAGCCGAACTTGTATCATCTGTTGCTTACGCTTGAGCAGGAGTCTGGCCAAAAGATAGAAGTCATCCCGATTCGCGTGGGCTTCCGACGTATCGAAGTAAAGGGGAACAACTTTTTCGTAAATGGCGTAGCGATTCGTCTAAACGGCGTCAATCGTCATGATCATCATCCTGATCTCGGGCGTGCTGTTCCGTATGAGACGATGCGCGAAGATGTCCTCATGATGAAGCGTCACAACATCAACGCCGTTCGTACCGCCCATTATCCGAACGATCCGCGCTTTTACGATTTATGCGATCAGTACGGACTGTATGTGATGGATGAAACCGATCTGGAGACGCATGGCTTCCAGTTAACCGGCAATATTAGTCAGCTGAGTGACGATCCAGAGTGGGAGCAGACGTATGTCGAGCGCATGCAGCGCATGGTGGAACGGGACAAAAACCATCCGTCGATCATCATGTGGTCGCTTGGCAACGAATCCGGCTTCGGCTGCAATTTCCGGGCAATGGCCGCTTGGTGCCGACAAGCTGATCCGACCCGTCTGATCCATTATGAGGAGGATCGCGAAGCAGAGGTGTGCGACGTGTTTTCCACCATGTACTCCTCGGTAGAAAAAATGATCCAGCACGGCGAAAATGAACATCTGCAAAAGCCGCATATCATGTGCGAGTATGCTCATGCCATGGGGAATGGACCCGGCGGCTTACGCGACTACGCCAGTGTGTTTGACAAATATCAACGCTTGCAGGGCGGTTTTGTGTGGGAATGGATTGATCACGGCTTGCGTCAATATACGCCGGATGGGCGCGAGTATTATGCCTACGGGGGAGACTTCCAAGACTACCCGACGAATGGCAACTTCGTCATCGACGGCATGATTCGTCCGGATCGCACCCCATCCCCTGGATTACTCGAATACAAAAAAGTGATTGAGCCGATCGTGGTCGAAGCGACTGATCTGGAAAGCGGACTCATAACCATTACGAACCGCTATGATTTCCGAACGCTTGCGCACGTGAGAATGGTCTGGAGTGTGACGGCAGACGGACAAGTGCTGCAGAGTGGAACGCTGTCGCTGCCACATACAGCAGCAGGAAGTCGCACGATTGTTGCTGTTCCGTATTCCTTGCCCGCACAGGTGCAGGAACGAACCGACTACTGGCTTACGGTTTCCTTCGTGCTTGCCCAGGATGAGAGCTGGGTACAGGCTGGACATGAGCTGGCGTGGGCACAATTTGCCTTGCCAGTGACTGCTGCGCAACAGGTATTGATAGCTCCACATCAACCGTTACTAGGTAAAGTGGATGCAACCGAAACGAAAACAGACGTCTCCATTACAGGAGCAGACTTTCAGTTCGTTTTTGACAAAGTGAGCGGCGTACCTACCAGCTGGGTGTTTGCTGGCAAGGAGCTGTTGGTGGCAGGACCTCGCCTCACGTTTTGGCGGGCACCGATTGACAATGACATGTACGTAGTCGAAGAGTGGCGCAAGGTGTATCTGGATCGTTTGCAAAATCGTGTGGAGCAAGTAAGCATCCAGCAGGACCGAGAAGATCGGGTGGTCATTACCTGCGATGTACGGATTGCTCCGCCTGTATACGACTGGGGTTTTGTGTGCCGCTACACGTATACCGTGCTCGGAAATGGCGAAGTGCTGGTAGATGTACAAGGCACACCCAAAGGCACTCCTCCAGCGATGCTGCCGCGTATCGGCTTGAAGCTATTGGTCGCCAAGGATATGGAGAGCGTCTCGTGGTACGGACGCGGTCCGGGAGAAGCGTATATCGACAGTAAGGAAGCCAATCGCATCGGGGTGTATCACGCGAGCGTGGATGAGCTGTACACGCCGTATGTGTTCCCGCAGGAAAATGGCAATCGCACGGACGTCAAATGGATGTCGATCACGGATCAGCGAGGCATCGGACTCTTCGCGATGGGTCAACCGACCTTGGAATTTAGCGCACTTCGCTATGACACGGACGATCTCGAGCAAGCGAAGCACACGACAGATCTCGTAAAAAGAGAGTATGTGACGCTGCATCTGGATTATCGCCAAAACGGGCTGGGTAGCAACAGCTGCGGACCTAAGCAATCGGAGCAGCATGCCTTGCGTCCAGAGGAGTTTTCCTTCCAGATGAGACTCACGCCTTTTTCGAAGGATATGATCTCTCCGGTTCAGTTGTACAAGCGGATATTGTGTGACTAGCAGAGGATTGTTCTCGAAGGCATCGCCGAAACGTTGTACAATTTAATTGAAGATTGAATAGTGCAACTAATCAAAATCGGTGGTGGTTTGTCATATGAAGTCATGGTCGCTCTTTCCGCGCAGAAGCATTCATGCCAAGCTTCTCGCTTTTATGCTGATTGCCGCCATTATCCCGCTGATTACTTTGGGGAGTATGGCGTACTGGAAATCGTCGATGGTCGTTCGCGAGCAATTTAGCACGTCAGGCGAGTATATTGCTACACAGCTGCAAGTCCAGATCGACAACTACCTGAGTCAAATGCGATACATGGCCTATGACATCAATCGATACGTGTCAGACCCGACGTTGGTCGTCATGCGGGAGGAACAGCCGAAGACGTACACTGGCTTCCTGGAACAAAAAAACTTCGAGCGATACCTGGGGGCACACCGCAACCTTGATACAAAGGGCATTTTTATCGTGACGCCCTCCGGTTACTTTTTCGGGGAAAATGTGATCAATGGACAGGATCTGATGCGGGAATGGTGGTGGAAGGGACTGCCTGCCAAGCTGGACGAAGAGCGATGGATCGGTTTTTACACGCCCAGACATTATGTCGGATTTCAGGATGAGGCGGAGCTGCGTAATCAGGAGAAGGTGCTCGGTCTGGTCGTTCCCGTTCTCAGCGGTTATGGCGTGTTGAAGGATAGCCGGATATTGATCGAGATGAAGGCGGGCAAGCTGTTTCAGTTGTTTGAGCAGCTGGAAGAGGACATGAGCGCGTATGTGACCATTACAGCCAAAAATGGCGAGCTGATTTACCGGACGGCGGGTACGTTTGTCCAGCAAGAGAGCGATATCGTCTGGAACAAGCCGTTGGAGTCCAACAACTGGATGATTCAGGTGCGCTTGCCGTACGAGCAAATGAACCGCTCTGCGGAAGTGATTGAATCCTTCTTTATCGCGGCGCTTATACTATCTGCGGTACTGGCACTTCTTCTGGCATATTTATTCTCCAGACGAATTACAGGCAAAATCAAACGACTTCAAGAAACGATGCGGCTGGTCGGAACAGGCGAGCTGCAGACACGAGCAGAGGTAGATACAGAAGACGAGCTGGGGCGGTTAGGGGTGAGCTTCAACCAGATGGTGAGGCGGATTCAGACGCTAATCGCCGAGGTGAGTCGGACCGAGCAGCTGAAAAAGGAAGCAGAGCTGCGAGCTGTTCATTACCAGATCAACCCGCACCTGCTGTTTAATACACTCAACTCCATCCAGTGGAAAGCAAGATTATCTGGCGCCAATGAAATCGGCAATATGCTCTATCATCTCATCAAGGTGCTCGAAGGGAATCTCGACATCACCCAAGAGCTCGTCCCGTTGGAAAAGGAGCTGCAAACCGTCGAGCATTTTCTGCAAATCCAAAAGCTGCGATACGGTCCAGTTTTTCAATTTGATCAGACGGGTGTAGAGGCTTGCCGTCGCTATTTGATCCCGCGAATGACTCTTCAACCGCTTTTGGAAAATATCTTTTTCCACGCATTCGAAGACGGGCACGGAACGATCCGGATCAGTGTCAGTGAAAAAGAAGGGCTTGTGACGCTGCTGTTGCAAGATGACGGCGCAGGAATTGTGCCGGAGCGATTGGCTAAACTTCTCGATCCTGATCTGGAGCGTTCTAGCAAACGAGGACTCGGCGTGTACAACGTCGATCAGAAGTTCAAGCTGCATTTTCGAATGGAAGACGGCATGAAGATTACATCTGTCAGAGGAGAAGGAACCACAATTCAAATCACATGGCCAACAAGGGAGGAATTTCCTGATGAGCATCAAGGTAATGATTGTGGATGACGAAGTGCTGGTGCGAAGAGGACTGAAGGCAATGGTGCCGTGGAGTCGCTACGGGATGGAAGTAGTAGCGGATGCACCGAATGGTCGCAAGGGCTGGGAGACTTTTCTGCAGGTACAGCCTGAGCTGGTGATTACGGACATCGTTATGCCGGAAATGGATGGACTGGAGCTGTGCAGACGGGTGAAGGAGCATGCTCCACAGACAAAGGTGCTTCTGCTCAGCTGTCACCGTGATTTTGCTTTTGCCCAGCAGGGAATTTCACTCGGGGTGTCCGGATATTTGTTGAAGACCGAGTTTCAGGATGAGGAATGGGGTACGTTGTTGGAAAAGCTGCGGACTGAGCTGACTGGCGAGAGAGCACGTCCCGAGAAAGACCGTGAACGGCGTGATGAATGGAAGCGGGAATTCGGTGCCTGGTTAACTGGCTTGAGCTGCGATTTTGAGCAAAGCTTGTCCTCCTTCCTGCAATCACACTGGTCGTGGATGAACGATTCCATGCGTGTATGGCTCTTGGAAGGGATGGGCAGCGGGAACCGGGAGGAGCAGGAGCGTGCCTGGTTAACAAGTGAGCTGGACGGCGAGTGGGAATGGATCGCATGTGGTGATATCCGCTTTTTGTTGACTCCTGCAAGTGCTGGCAGGCAGGTAGAATCATTGCTCGTGGAGTGGAAGCTGGCTGGAAAGGTGACAAGCTGGGAGACAACGAGCCCGTTTTCTGGACGCGAACCGTGGATTCAGGCGGTACGGATGCTCTACCAACGTACGGAGCGGGCGCGCAAATACGGTGTCATTCAAGACCCGTGGCAAGAACCGATCAAGCAGGCTGTTCATTACGCACTCGACCGTCTGGATACGCCTTTGACGGTAAGTGAGGTAGCCTCGCAGGTGGGACTGAGCCGCAGTCATTTTAGCGTGATGTTTAAAAAAGGAGTGGGCGAGAGCTTCGGCGAGTTTCTCGACAAGCGCAGGGTAAAAGTGGCCCGAGCGATGCTCGGTGAAACAGCTCTGTCCATTCAGGAGGTAGCAGAGCGGGTCGGTCTTCCTGACGCGAAATACTTCAGTAAATGGTTCAAAAAATATACAGGGATGACTCCAAGTCACTACCGTTTCAAACAAAAGGAGGAGTCCAGTCGAACAATCGTCCACTCCACCGCACAAACCTGAACGAAGCGAAAAAAAGGAAACAAATTCACACACTATTGCGAACAGTTAGCGGTTTCACCGTTTTTTTTCCTTCATTAAAATAAAGAAAAATGAGGGGTAAATCTAGGGGGGGTCACAGATGAAAAAGGTGGCGTCAAAATGGCTCGCAGCCAGCATGGCACTTCTTCTGGCGGTCGTAGCTGGTTGTTCGCAAACCCAGCAAGCCGGAACATCAGGCAAGTCTAGCAACGCAGGTACGGAAACGCCAGCATCGTCCGATAAAAAGGAAACGGTTACATTACGTTTCGCGACATGGGACACGGACCAAATGCTGAAGATCCAACAAGATATCGCGAAACAATTCGAACAGAAAAATCCGGGTGTGAAGGTACAAGTCGAGGCATATGCAGATGGTTTTGATCAGAAGCTGGTAGCAGCGTTTGGGGCGAAAAACCCACCGGATGTCATGTACATGTGGGATTTCCCAACGTACCATGCTTCCCTCGAACCATTGGATGAGTACGTGAAGAAGGATTTATCAGTCGCAATCGACGACTTTTACCAAGGCCTCTTAAACTATAATCGATTCGACGGAAAATTGTTCGGTCTCCCAGCGGGCTTCTCGACGCGGGTCGTATTCTACAACAAAAAGCTGTTTAACGAGGCAAATGTACCGCTTCCGACAGACGACTGGACGTGGGATGATTTCAAATCAGCAGCCAAACAGCTGACTGTTCGCGAGAAGAAGCAGTACGGCTTCGCTGTTCGTTCTGAGCCGGATACGTATGATCTGCAGCAATTCGTGTGGAGCAACGGCAGCAGCTTCATCAGCCCTGACGGAAAAACAATCGAGGGCTACATGAACAGCAAGGAAACGGCAGAAGCCCTGCAAATCTTCAGTGATTTGACGAAAGACAAGAGCGCTTTGCTCGTCGGTGGCAAAAACCAGCAGAGCGGGAACGACTTGTTCAAAGCAGGCAAGCTCGCCATGTATGACAACGGCGTATGGTCACTAGAGTCGTACAAGAAGTCGAAAGTCGATTTTGGTACAGTCGTAATGCCGCAGTTCCCTGGCAAGCCTGGAAAGGGTGTCATTGCTTCTTCCTCCGTATCGATCGCCAAGGATTCCAAAAACAAGGAACTGGCTTGGGAGTTTTTGAAGTTCTTCGTTTCCAGTGATGCGATCAAGATGCGTACATCTGACTTGCCTGTGCGTATCAGCGTCGTTCAAGAGAAGAAGCTCGATCAGGACCCGCTCTACGCGCCGTTCTACAAGACATTGGAGCAATCGACTGACACGCCGGCATTCCTGTTGAATCCACACTGGAACGAAATCAACCGGAACCTTTCCGCAGCTGTCAATGCGATCATGATGGGACAAAATGCCGAGGAATTACTGAACAAGGCAGTAAAGGACTCCCAGAAGTTCCTACAAAAATAACGGGAAGGGGTCAGGGAATTGAATACAGAGAGTGTTGTGACACATAAACAACCTGCCACGACCGTTCAACCGAAAAAACTCAGGGGAAGGGCGTTTCTTACGCCCTATCTTTTTATCTTGCCTTGGATTCTCGGCTTTCTCGCTTTTACGCTGGGACCGATGTTGTTTTCGCTCGTCATGAGCTTTTTTGATTGGCCTGTCGTTGGTGAGGTTACGTTTGTCGGCTTGGACAACTACGTCAATATGTTTACGGATGATCCTTTGTTCTGGCAATCGCTCTGGATCACGATTAAATTTGCGCTGTTGTTTGTCCCGTTGAATTTGTTCATTGCGTTGTTTTTGGCCATGATGCTGAATCAGAAGATAAAAGGCAGTGGTTTTTTCCGTACGGTGTTTTACTTGCCGAGCGTGATTTCCGGTGTGGCGCTGGCAATGATTTGGGCGTGGGTATACGACGGGGAGTACGGTATTTTCAACTATTTGCTCAGTCTGGTTGGGATTACGGGTCCCGACTGGCTGAATGATACGTCGTGGGCACTCGTTGCCATGGTCATTGCCAGTCTGTGGGGCCAAGGCTCCATGGTATTGATTTTCCTGGCGGGGCTCAAAAGCATCCCGGAGAGCTTGTATGAGGCGGCTTCGATTGATGGGGCAGGGGCGGTACAAAAGTTTTTCCGCATTACACTGCCGATGGTGAGCCCAACGATTTTGTTTAACCTGATTATGACGATCATCAGTGCGTTCCAGCAGCTGAGTCTAGCACTCCTGCTCACAGGAGGCGGACCGTTGCAGTCTACGTATTTCTATGCCATGTACGCGTATGACAACGCCTTCAAATACTTCAAGATGGGGTATGCTTCGGCGAACTCCTGGTTTATGTTTGCGATCATTTTGGTATTGACCTTCCTCGTATTTAAAACGTCCGGCAAATGGGTGTACTACGAGGGCGACAACCGCAGGGGAGGGGAAGAAGCTTGATACGCAAAACGATTGCTTATGCGAGTCTGATCTTTTTCTCTTTCCTGTTTCTCGCACCGTTTTACTGGATGATTTCTACTGCGCTTAAGTCGGACGATGAGATTTTGCAATATCCACCAAAATGGATTCCGGATGTGCTGCATTGGGAGAACTTCGGGAATGCGTGGATGTCTCAGCCGTTTAATCTATATTTGGAAAACTCGTTGACGGTGACGATCCTGACGACGATTGGTCAGTTGATTTCGTCTTCGCTGGTCGCGTACGGCTTTGCCCGGTTTACGTTTAAAGGGAGAGATTTTCTGTTCATGGTCGTTCTGGCCACGATGATGATTCCGTGGGAAGTGACGATGATCCCGCTGTACATGGAGTTCAACTACCTGGGCTGGATCAACACGCTCAAGCCATTGATTGTTCCTTCGTTCTTCGGGTCAGCGTTTTATATTTTCCTCATGCGGCAATTTATTTTGACCATTCCTCGTGAGCTGGATGAAGCGGCGCGTATCGATGGGGCTGGTTCGTTCCAGATTTACGCACGGATTATTATGCCGTTGATGATGCCTGCTCTGATTTTGGTGAGTGTATTCAACATTTTGGGCACATGGAACGACTACTTGGGTCCACTCATTTTCTTGAATGACCAAAGTCAGTACACGCTGACACTGGGACTGGCGCAATTTAAAGGGATGTATGAAGTAGAGGCTACCGGACTGATGGCGGTCACGTTCCTGATCTCGCTTCCGCCGTTACTCCTCTTCTTCCTGGCGCAACGATATATCGTAGACAATTCGGCCGGCGTTGCTATTAAGTAAGAGGCGATCAAGTAAGAGGCGATCAAGTAAGGAGGGAGCCGCAGTGGGGAATCGGGCGAAGTGGGAAGGCTGGGCATGGTCCTTTCATCAATTTGGTGAGCGATTGCTGCGGATGGCGGCAGCGCATCTCATGTGGGTGGTATGTACGCTTGCGGGAGGGATCGTCTTTGGAATCTTCCCGGCGACAGCGGCTTTGCATGACACACTCAGTGGAAAATGGAGTGACCGGGGGCTTCCGTCCGCCTTCTGGCATGCTTTTCGCCACTACTTCTGGAGGAGCCAACGGCTTGGCGCAGGGTTGGTGCTAACGGGGGCAATCCTGTGGGTCGATGTGGTGTTTTTCCTTCGCATGGGCACGCTGTGGGGACTTTCGATCGCGGCCATTTTTGCAGGGATCGGATTCTTGCATGCGGCTACCTCTTGCCACGCTTTTTCCTTGCTGGTTCGGGAGGATGCAGACGTGAAGCAGACGCTCAAGCAATCGTTTTGGCTGGTTGCGGCCTTTCCGTTGCATTCGCTCATAACGATGGGAGGCTTGTTCCTTTTCTTAATCCTTTTGCTGGCGATTCCTGTTATGCCGATCTTGTTGGGAGCGAGTCTGCCTGTCTGGTGGATGAACGCCCGAATGAGTCGTCTGCTGGAAAAGCGCGATCGTAAACGATCGACGAAGCAACCTCGAGGTGAGACATATGCAGTTTGATTTAGGAATCGTTCCTTTTAGCCGATACGGGTCGTATCTTGTACTCTCGCGACTGGGTAACGCCAAGCGAGCAGAAGGACTGTATTTGCGCAATATTCGTGGAGGAGACAATCACGATGGCGCGATTTTTCGAATCGAAATGGTAGCAGATGGCGTGTCCGTGCCTTTTGAGACGGAGGCTACACCTACCTTGCTGCGCCTTTACGGGGATAAAGGCGAAGTGAAGCTGTGCATGGGTGAGCCGCAGCTGGTGCAGGTACGTGGTCAAGGCGTGGGTTTGCGACTAGTGCTGGAATCGACGGCAGCAGACTACGCGATTTCTGCCGGAGCCGGATGCTGGGAAATCAATCACTTCTCCACGGAAATTCGCTTGCGAGTAACTCCGCTTGCTGGAGCGCTGACGGTGAATCCCACGAAGGCCACGCGTGAACAGCAAGTGAGTGTAACCTTTCTTCCCGACGAGGAAACCGATGTGCTGGAAGGTGTACTGGAGGAGTTCCACACAGTTTGGAAGGAACGCAGCTATCCTGCCTTTTCTGATGGATGGGCACAGGTGAAAAAGGAGTATGACGAGTGGCTGGAACGGACACTCTCTGTATCTGAGGAGCATCGCGATGGCTTGATGGAAGCACGAGAACTCGCGGCGTACATCACATGGTCTTGCGTGGTGAGGCCAGAAGGCTATCTGCCGCGCTCCGCGATGTACATGTCCAAAAACTGGATGACGAACATCTGGAGCTGGGATCATTGCTTCAATGCGATGGCACTGACGCGCGAAAATTTGCCGCTGGCGTGGGATCAGCTCATGATCTTTATCGACAGGCAGGATGAGAGCGGGGTCTTCCCTGATTTTATCAATGATCGCTATGCGTTGTGGAACTGCTGCAAGCCTCCGATTCACGGCTGGACGCTGCGCTGGATGCTGGATCGGAACGACGCCATTACGAACGAGATGCTGGAAGAGGTGTACGAGCCGCTTTGTCGCTGGACCGAGTGGTGGTTCCGTTACCGCGATGATGATCAGGACGGGATTCCACAGTACAATCACGGCTATGACTGCGGCTGGGACAACAGCACGATTTTCCTCGATGGGGCGCCGATTGAAAGCCCGGACCTGCCTGCGTATTTGATTTTGCAAATGGATGTGCTCGCGGATTTGGCCAAGAGGCTGGAACGTCCCGAAGAGGCAGCCAGCTGGCAGGAAAAGGCGGAACTGACACTACAACGACTGCTGGAAAAGCACTGGAACGGCGAGAATTTCTACGCGACCCACTCGGGTAGTGATCAGCCTACCCAAGGAGACAGCTTGATTCGCTACATGCCTCTCGTGCTTGGCGAAAAGCTGCCAAAAGACATCAGGGCCAAGCTGATAGCTGACTTGCAGGAGCGGTTTTTGACAGAGAATGGACTGGCTACGGAGAGTCCGACCAGCTCGTTTTACCGTGCCGATGGCTACTGGCTAGGTCCGATCTGGGCACCAGTAACGATGCTGTTGGTCGATGGATTACAGCGTGCAGGCGAAGTCGCGTTTTCTCAGGAGATTGCCAGACGTTTTTGCCGGATGGCAGCACGCAGTGGCATGGCGGAAAACTTCGATGCGCTGACAGGGGATGGACTGAGAGACCGGGCGTTTACATGGACATCCAGCGTGTTTTTGATGCTGGCGCACGAGTATGTATAAGTGGGTGGGCAAGATGTCAGTAGAAAATAAAGTATTCTCCAATATGTGCTAATATATAAATGTTTAGAGGGTAGATTCAATCTGCTCGCTTTTTATGCAGCGAATTGCTTAGCGTACGTTTTCCGCGTTTTGTCGGCGGTACCCCAATATTAAAGAAATTATCTTAGGTAGTCTCAAGAAGGAATACATGAATGATATATGTTGTCAGTCATGGACAAACAGAATTAAAAAGAGAAGGGAGATTACACCATGTCGGATGAGATCACAGTGTACCCCGTCGCCTGGCCACCTGCCCCGATCATGACCGAGCGGCTCGTGCTCCGCCAGTCCGAGGCCCGGGACCGTGCGGCGCTGATCGACCTGTTCGCCTCACCAGAGGTGGGCACCTACGTCGGCGGCTCCCGACCGCGTGACGAGCTCGAGTGCGCGCTGCCCGAGGTGCCCGGGCAGCGCTTCGGCTTCTTCGTGGTCGAGCTCAACGGAACAACGATCGGCATGATCACGCTCGATCGGCGCGACCCGGAGCGTAAGGGTCACATCCGTCCAGAGGGCGGGGAGCCCGGGCTCGGCTACATGTTCCTGCCGCAGGCGTGGGGACGCGGGTACGCCACCGAGGTGGAGCGGTTCGAGGACTACGGCGCCGAACAGTGGCTCGGCGTATGGTACCCGGGCACGCCGGCCGAATGAGCTCATGCCCGACAGCGCGACGGCTCGCCGAGGCCACCGATCGGCCGTCGGCCTCGGCGAGCCGCTTGTGCCAGTGCTTCCCAGCTTCGGTGACAACCGTCCCGACTTCGCTGTCACCGGCCGCGCGCCCGTCAGTATTTGGGGACGATTTTGATAAAAATCAATTAAAAATCCAACTTAAAAATGTAGCCTTATTTATTGACGAATGGGATGCGTTTAAGCGGAGAGTCTTTTGATGATTTCTTTGTGCTTGATTAAACTAACGGGGAACGTTAGTTCAATGAAACAGTGACAGTCTAGGACTTTATTTTCTCGTCCTTGGCTGTCGCTGTTTCGATTTCTAGGGTCAGTCTAAAACTTTATTTTCCGAGTCTAATGCTTTATTTTCTTTGGACACAAGATAGTGACAAGGCTATCTTGCCCGTCTTTTTTATTTGATGTGATCGGGTAAACGAAAGCGCATGAATCTCTCAAAGCAGCCATCTGAGTCAACAGATAGCTGAATTTGTTCTCTCTTATATCGAAAAACAGCGGAGCCAAGTTCACTTTTATATCGATTGCCATCTGGTTTTGATATGGAGATTTTTACGGTTTCATCGTATTGCTTCACATATTCCGTACCGAGCACTTTGGTGGCAAGCTCCTTTAATTTTTGCTTGTAATAAGCTTCATCTTGGGTTTTTATTTTGGCGGCAGGGAAGCGAGGACCGTGATAGAGCAACAACTTGCCTGTTGTAGCATCAAACTGCGTCTCTGCCATCGATTTCCCTTTATCATTGAAGTTTCCCGTTTCATGCAGCACGATTGTCCATACTCCCTGAATAGCTCCGTCAATCGTCATCGGTTGCTTGGAATAGCCTGATAAAAAGCCGAACGAAAACAAGAAAGGCGACCCGCGGGCCGCCTAAAAATCCGTATTGGTCCTACAATACCTTACTGAGAAACGCTTTGGTTCGCTCATGCTGCGGATTGTCAAAAATCTCAGCAGGTGTGCCTTCTTCCACGATATATCGGCCATCCATGAAAATCACGCGATCCGCTACCTCACTTTAAAAAAATTTAAGGTTTACCCCACTTTTTCTTTTAACAGTTTTCCTTATCCTGATTGGGTGACGAGTCAGGGTGGAACCTGCAACGGAAAAAGTGGGTTTTTTTATTGGCAAAGGATTATCGGAGCGTAAAAGTTGTGGGGGAGGTAAGGGAATGAAAAAGCGTTTGTGGATCTGGCTGGGGGTGGGCGTGCTTGTAGCTGGGTTCAGTAGCTATGCGGTTTCTTCGGGCGATAAGAAGAATGGCGTTCCTGTCACGTTATCAACAGTGGTAACGGCGGATTTGGAAAGCACCATTTTGACTTCGGGCATGGTCAAAGTACGAAATGAGCATACCTTGTTCGCCAACCATGCAGGCGATCTGCGGAATTTCTCGATCAAAGAGGGAGACAAAGTGACGAAAGGGCAGGTAATCGGCAATATCGACATGTCGGATGTCAGCAATGAAATCATGGATATCGAGGCGCAAATAACCATTCAGGAAGCGAATATCGCAAGGCTTTCCAAAGGTCTGGAGCCTGAGGAAGTCACGAAAATGCAGGAGCAGCTCGCCCAGAATGAACGCGAGTATCAAACGGCATTGAAGGACTTTCAACGCACGCAATCGCTGTTTACTGCTGGCGTGTCTACCCAACAGGATGTGGAGCAGGCGAAGCAAAAGCTGCAGACCGCAGAATCAAGCGTGAAGGTCGCGAAGCAAGATTTGCTCTTGAAGCAAAAAGGGCCAGACAAGGCTGAGATTCGCTCCTACGAGGCGCAAATTCAAAAGCTGAATTTGGAAAAAGCGAAATTTGAAAAGCAACGTGTGCAAAGCAGCATCGTGTCTCCGATTGACGGGACGGTACTCTCGATGAAGGTGAAAACAGGGAAGTACTTGAGTAAAGGCGAGGAAATTCTCACGGTTGGAGATACCAATGATGTTATGGTCGAAGCAGGAGTCGGCGCATCTGATTTGCGCAAAATCAAAAGCGGACAGGATGCGGTGGTCTCAGGCATTTCCTTAGGCACAGAACAGTTGCAAGGCAAGGTGTCGCGCATATCTCCTATAGCGGTAACCAGTAAAGAGCGGGACGGAGAGAGTATCAGAGTGCCGGTCACTGTCGATTTGAATGAGACGAGGGAGTATTTGAAGCCAGGTTTTCCTGTGGATGTGGACATCGTCCTGCAAAAAGCAGCAAACGCCATGCAAGTCTCCATTGAGGCAGTTATGACGGATCAGGATGGATCTTCCTTTGTCTGGGTTGCGGAAAATGGCAAAGCAAAGAAGAAAAAAGTGACGACTGGAATTGAAAGTGAGTTGTTCATCCAAATTGAAAGTGGATTGGATGGCAGTGAAGAGTTGATAGCGAATCCGCCGGAAACCTTGCAAGAAAATGAAGCGGTCTTCCAAGCATCTCCCGAAGAGGTTACGGAGTAAAGGAGGATACATATGCTGCATATTGAGGAGTTAACCAAACAGTACAAGACGGATGAGCTGGAGTTGTTCGCTTTGCAAAATGTCAATATCCACGTGGCTCAAGGTGAATTCGTGGCGATCGTGGGACCTTCTGGTTCTGGAAAATCGACGTTTATGAACATGCTGGGTTGTCTGGATCGACCAACCTCAGGCTCGTATGTCTTGGATGGAATTGATGTTACGCAGTTGAAGGATAGGAAGCTGGCGCAGGTACGCAATCAAAAAATCGGCTTTGTCTTTCAATCGTTTCATTTGTTGCCACGTGCCACTTCGCTGCGAAATGTAGAGCTGCCGATGATGTATGCGGGCGTCGGCATGACAGAACGCAAAAAAAGAGCGATAGCGGCGTTGCAGCGTGTCGGACTCGGTCAGCGGATGAATCATAAACCGACGCAGTTGTCTGGCGGTCAAAAACAGCGGGTAGCCATTGCCAGAGCGTTGGTCAACCAGCCAGCGATTTTACTTGCTGACGAGCCGACAGGGAATCTGGACAGTCGTTCCAGCCTCGAGATCATGGCGATTTTTCAGGAGCTGCATGCACAAGGGGTAACGATCCTGCTCGTCACGCACGAGGCTGATATCGCCCAGCACGCCGAACGGATCATTACGTTTCGAGATGGTCAGGTCATCCGAGATGAGCGAGTGGAAAAGCGCTTATTTGCTACTCCGTCCGAAGGGGGAAGCGTCACGTGAATTTACTCGAAAGCTTTCGTACTGCTCTGGAAGGAATTGGGACAAATAAGCTTCGGGCTACCTTGACGATGTCTGGCATCATCATCGGAATCATGTCTGTCATTGCCGTGATTACACTCGGAAACGGTAGTCAACAGGCCTATAACGATCAGTTGGAGAAGCTGGGTGCTACGAATTTCAGCGTTTATTATGGCTGGGACCAGGGACAAGGAAGCAAACTTACTGATTTGACAGTGGAGGATGCAGATGCACTTCCCCAACAATCGCCCTATATTGAAGAGGCCGTGCCGTTCGCCTCTTTTTTTGGAACGATTCGTGGCCCGAAAAAGGGGAAGGACGTCAGTATACAAGGAACAAATGAGGACTTGTTAAAGGTTCAACCGAACTTGAAATTAGTTGCAGGCAGATATTTTACTGCGAAGGAGGTAAGAGAGGCGAGGCCCGTTATCGTTTTAACCGAAAAGTTAGCGGCTGGGCTTTTCGGAGGTGAAGACCCGATTGGCAAGCGTTTGACTTACAATGCAGCATCGGCCGTCGTTATTGGCGTGGTAAGGGAAGACAAGCGGATGTTTGACTATCGATCCGAGGGTGCCTATATGCCGATTACCTTTGTGCACAATGTGGTCGGGATGAAGATGGTTCATGAAATAATCGTAAAAGCCAAGTCGAAAGAAACAATGGAAGCAGCCAAGAGGCACACAGAGAAGTACTTAAACCGCAGGCACGATCGCGAAAACTACTACCAAATCGATAATCTCGAAAATGCCTTGGGTGAGATGGATTCCTTTTCTGGTACGCTGACGACGATCTTTAGTGTTGCTGCCGGGATTGCCCTTTTTGTCGGTGGGATTGGTGTCATGAACATCATGCTTGTATCCGTCACGGAGCGGACAAGAGAAATCGGCATTCGCAAAGCATTAGGCGCGCGGTATGGAGATATTATTCTGCAATTTTTGATCGAATCGATGATTGTGTGTCTGATAGGTGGAACGATTGGGGTGCTGCTCGGCATCGGATCTGCCATGTTTGCCTCGCAGTATGTGGATGTACCCACGCTGATCTCGTGGGAAAGTATCGTGATCGCGTTTGGATTCTCTAGTGCCATCGGTATTTTCTTTGGGCTTTACCCGGCTCACAAGGCAGCTAGGCTGAATCCGATTGATGCCCTGCGATATGAGTAGGGAACGAAAAAGAAATGACTAGCAGATGTCGCTGCTAGTCATTTTCTTATTTACTCACGAACGGATTTTAATGCGGTTGACCAGCTGATTACTTGATTTAACATGTCATTTACATGTGGGATGTGCAATTCGGATGGTTTAAACGTGCTGTAATTTTCAAAGTCAGTAAACAAATTGAATGCAGGGTGTGTGCGAACGTCGGCAACCTGCAATTCCCCCAGGATTCCGCGTAAATGCTCGGCTGCACGCGTTCCGCCTGATGAACCATAGCTGACGATACCAGCCGCTTTGTTGTACCATTCCTTACGCGCTAGGTCGAGTGCGTTTTTTAATACCCCTGTGATGCTGTGGTTGTATTCGGCTGTCACGAATACGAATCCATCCAGGCCGGATAGCTTAGCAGCCCATGCGGCTACTTGTTGCTCACCACTCGGATCGCCAAAGAACGGTAAGTGAAAGTCCGCAATATCAACGATTTCGTAATCTGCGTCTCCTCGTTGATCGGCAACTCCTTTGAGCCACGCACCTACTTGGGGACTGACTCGGCCAGGGCGAGAGCTGCCCAGAATAATCCCGATTTTTAAGCTTGAAGTACTCATTGTTCGTTCCTCCTTATGCGGCTTAGTTTAATGGTAGTTGCTTGGATCAAAGATTATGCTCAAAAAAAATGTCGCAACTGTAAAGCGTTATGAGTAATGAACCGAAAGAAAGTTCCAGTAGAACAAATAGCCCGTATACAGGATGGAGAGCACAGCTGCTGCGCCATTTGCTACCCTCCAGCGATCGCGCTCCTTGGCAGTTCCGATTCGCAGAAGCAAATAAGCGGCGACGACCAACGAAACAATTGGCAGGGAAGCGATAAACACCTGGTAGAAGGCCGGGTAACCGTATACCAGTGCCTCATTCGCATAGGTAAATTGAATGATAAAAAATACGCTATGAAGCAGAGCCATAATGGGAACGATCTTCGAAATGACGTACGATTGCTTGCGCCATTTGCGTAGCCCGAAACGAGCGATCCAGACTAGCGAAAGGAGGGTGAACACGATTCCGGGAATCACGTAGAGAGCCATTAAGACAAATGGACCATCGATGAAGGAGGTGCGAGGGAGTGAAAAGTTCATGGGTCCTGTCATATAAAACTTCCCTTGTTCCTCGTGAAAATATAGCTGTTCCTCACCACCGATTTCCTGAAAGAACTGATCGTCTACCTGCACAAACTTTTTCTCGAGGGATTGCTGTCCTTCATTCTGGAACAAGCCAGTCACGGATAACGTGTGTGCGTCCAATGCTTTCACTGTGTAGTTGTAGCTGCTGAGCAGCCGAAGTCCTTTGCCCCAGCCATTCTCAGGCGTCAAGGTAAGCAGATATTGACCTTCCAGCCTCTTCAATTCGTCTAAAGTTCCATCAACAGGAGTTAGGGGCTTGCGGACTTGTTCTGTTAGGAGTTTATCGGCAAACGCGTTTACGACCTTTCCGTGCAGCTCTAGGCCGGCATGCGTCGCGTTCACCGTAAGGAAGATGCCGAGTGATTCTGAGGGAATCAGCACCATCTTCGAGATAAAGCCATCAATTCCACCGTTTGCCCAGAGGGTAGGAATTCCGTTTTTCGTCTCTCCTTTAAAAAAGCCGTAGCCGATTCCATGCATGCGTTTATGGGCCGCGAATTGCTGGGCGTGCATAAGCTCGACAGTTTCTGGTTTGAGCAGAGAGGTGCCTTTATAGCTGCCTTCCGATAGATGGGCGATCATATAGGGAGCGAAGTCGACTGGTGCCATATTGGCGGCGCCGCTACCAGGAAAAATAATCCCGGAATAAGGAATGGTTTGATAGCTGTTTCCGTCGAAATAATAGCTTTTGGCCAGGTTGCTCCTGTCCTGTGGGAGATACAATTCGGCGGTATTCATACCGAGTGGGCGGAAGATGTTTTCCTGCATATAGTCATGCAAAGATTGACCGGAAGCCTGCTCGACTACACTTCCTAACAATCCGGTGCCGGCATTACTATATTGATATTTGCTGCCTGGCGTGAAAATCGTCTCCTGCGACTGTAGCGTCTCATTTACGGTCTCTGTCGAAAATTCCGGTATCACACTCTGGCGGTTGTCTCTTTTGTAAATCTTTTCATCTATGCCGGCTGTATGTGTGAGCAGGTGGTGGGGTGTGATCGGGCCGTAACGATTATTGGATATTTGGTAGTCTTTTAGGACAGTATTGATATCTTCTCGTAAGGAAAGCTTGCCTTTTTCCACTAGCTGCATCGCTGCCGTAGCTGTAAGCGACTTGGTCACGGAACCAATTCGAAATACCGTACGCTCTGGATCAACGGGGATTTGCTGCTCGACATCGGCAAAACCATAGCCTTTGCTAAAAAGGATGCGATCTCCCTGGGTAATCACAATGGCTGCACCTGGGATATGCAAGTTGTTCATTTCACTTTTCATGAGAGGATCAATCACTTGTTCGATGGATGGAGCAGTGAGCGGTGAGCGAGCATTCGCTACAGATGGGGGCTGTATCAGCATGAGGCAGGATACGAGGAGAATGGCAAACCATTTTCGTAGATCAAATAATGTCATGTTCATCACCTTTCGCGTTTCGCGGTTATCGTCAGTTGTTGTAAGACAGCGATCGGGATGAGTATAGGACGATGAGTATCACGGAGAGAAGTAACAGAATGTCATTGTTTATCGTGATAGTAGCTGACTGCTATCTGATAATATAATGGAGGAAAAGTTTGGATGTAGATGAGGTGTGACAATTGCTTGCATTTGTTAAACGATGGTTGTGGGTCGACTGGATGATCTTCACGATCCACTTTATGTGGGGGGTGACGATTTTTCTCGGTCTTGTCCGCAATCAAGATCAATTGCCCTATCCGCTAGTGATTGCCTTGATCGTCACGGTCATGGTGTTTGTCGTCCCCAGTTATTTGCGTCGATACTCTCGCAACCTATATTTGTTCGTTGAGATTGTTTTGAGTGGGAGCTTGTGCATTGCCTTGAACTTCTTTTTTGAAGGAGTGAAGTGGCAGTTTGTCCTTATCGCTTTTCTCATCGGTTATCACAGTGTGGAACGATCCTATCGCTGGACGGGACCATTGACGATACTGGCGATCCCGCTTCTTGTGGGGGTGGCTGCCGGACTGGAAATGGAGCCGATGGTCGTAAGTGATCTTATTGTGTACCATGGAGGAGCTTATGCGCTTGGCTTCGCCTTTCAATTGCTAAGCCGTATGCATAAACAAGGCTTGATTATTCAAGAACAGAACCAGGTACTGGAGCAATACGCATCCCAAGTCGAGAAAATTACACTGCTGGAAGAACGGGACAAAATGTCACGAGAGCTGCATGACACAATCGGGCATACGATGACATCGCTCATTATGGGGATGGAGATGATGCGACCCAAATTACCAGAAGCGGAGATTAGTCGGCTGGATATGCTTCTGCAGATGGCTCGACAAGGGCTGGATGAATCGAGAGGAATTTTCCACAAGTGGGCTAAAAATGGCTATGAATCTGCAACGAGCATGGAGTCCTCGTTTCACGAGTTGATCGGGCAATTCCAGGAGGCTACCGGGGTGACCGTCAAGCTGCAAGTATACGGTGAAGAATATGCATTGAGCCGTTCCTTGAAACTGACGATGTATCGTTGCTTGCAGGAAACGCTAACCAATGCCGTTCGTCATGGAAAAGCTTCGCATATTCAAGTAGGACTTTATTTTGAAGAATCCCAGATCCGTTTGCAGGTCGAAGATAACGGTGGTGGAAACGGGAAGATCGAATTCGGGTTTGGGTTACAATCGATGAAGGAACGGCTCGAAGCGCTTCAGGGGCGGTTATCGATCTATTGTTTGGAAGAAGGCGGTGTGGCGGTCATCTGTAGTTTGCCGTATAAGAAGGCCGTGCCCAGCACCGGTATTCGTGTCCTCATTGTTGACGATCAGCCATTTGTGAGGGAAAGCTTGCAGGTTGTTTTACATAATCAGCAGGATATACAGGTGGTCGGGGTCGCAGAGAATGGCTTGGAGGCACTAGACATCATTCCAAAAGAAAAACCGGACGTCATACTTCTGGATGTTCAAATGCCTGTCATGGACGGGGCGAAGACGTTACAAGCGGTACGTGAGCGATGGCCGGATATGCGCGTCATTATGCTGACCACCTTCGAAGAGACAACCCTTGCGACCGAAACGCTAGGGAGAGGTGCGAATGGATACTTGTTAAAATCAGTTAGTCCGGTCGAACTCGTAGAGGCAATACGAATCGTCCATCAGGGTGAAGCATTGATTAGCCATAAGATTGCTGAGGTCCTTTTCAAAGAAATGCGCTTGCAGCAAGAAGAGTTGAATGGACTTCGCAAAAAGCAAGGACGCCAGTGTCCCTACGGGTTGACGGAGCGGGAGAGGGGCATATTGGCCTCGTTAGTAGAGGGGCTTCGCATGAAAACGATTGCGGAGAAAATATTTCTGTCTGAAGGAACCGTACGTAATTGCACCACATTGATCTATGCAAAATTGGGTGTAAGAAATCGGGAAGAGGCGGTTAAAAAAGCAAGGGAAGAAGGGCTTGTCGGTTAAGTAAGCAAGGTTTTCAGGCTAATATGATAGAATAGACAGTAATGAAATGGAGGTTGTAACAAAAATGAGTCAATTGCCAAATTGCCCAAAATGTCATTCGGAATATACGTACGAAGATGGAAGCTCCTTGGTATGCCCGGAATGCAGCCATGAGTGGACGCTGCAAGCAGATAGTGACAGTGAAGATAACAAGGTGATCAAGGATGCCAATGGAAATGTCCTGAATGATGGTGACACCGTAACGGTAATCAAAGACCTTAAAGTAAAAGGTACTTCATTGGTCGTGAAAATCGGGACAAAAGTAAAAAATATCCGTTTGATTGAGGGAGATCACGATATTGATTGTAAAATCGATGGTTTCGGCGCGATGAAATTAAAATCGGAATTTGTGAAAAAGGTGTAAGTGATAGTACTTAGAAGATTCGGGGTGGACTCAAATGTCATGTTGCAATATGACTGCTGGGTCGGCCCCTTATTTATATAGAAACCAAATTGATAAGGAGGAGGACAGTGAGAGGGTAGGCTTGTCTGGGAACGCGCAAAAAACTCCCATTGTAATGGAAGTGGAATGAACACAAGGGCTATCCAATGTAAGAGAGAGTGAGGTCCGGTGAGAAAATGATGCGAGTTACTAACTAATTTCTGTAATGACAATACGCACATGGTCCACTGATAGTGCATCGCCTGAGAGGTTGACTAGTTCTAGGCACTGTGGAGGGCCTGGTGGAACAACGACAATGCCGTTTCCCGTACCTTGATTCATCCCGATAGTACCCGGCTGTCCGTCTTGATCCAATCCAGTTCCTGGTATCAGGACCCCGTTTAGTCGGAGAGACGCAAAAATAATCAGGTTAGTCAGAGGTTCAGCATTCATGACATAGTTCACCGAGTAGGAATGTCCGCCGGCTAAAAATATGCAGGATTCTCCAGCAGTATGAGCGATGTCTGTTCCATCTATTACAAATGTATGGAGCAAAGGAATGCCGTCTCCGGGTAGGACTATGATGGGGGTATCTAGTTCGAGTGATCCAAGTTCAACATTAGTAAAACCTGGTGTAGATGAGGTAGGGCCAGTAGGACCTGTAACGTATGTAGTACCAGAAACGCCCATCGTCCCAGTATCCCCCGTTATGTCACTAGAACTTGTGGTCGGAATCGTTAGGATACACGCAAGTTTATTTTGTAAGAGCATATCCTTCTTTATAATAGCTTGCAGTGTGTCGCGCACACTGGAATTAACTGCAAGAAGGTCGCTCAGAGATGCAGTAGCGGTCAACCCTGGTATTGTACCGACGGCATACTGTATTTTTTCTGCTTCAGCATGAATGATATTTCCAAGACCAAGTCCTTCCATGGCAATGGAAGCGAGAATCAGATTGATGGAATCTTCTCTGGTCAGAGTAATGCTTGGTGTTATATTTGGAATGTTCGCTTGCGACACGATATTCATCCTCCCACATTGTGCTTGAAAACACATACTATCTTATTTTCAGATTGGCCGATAGGTGAGAGAAAAATTTTTGACAGGGAGCTCCATGAGTGACCCTCATATGTAGTCTTCATTCGATCAGGTGATAGTTGATTTATGGAAAACAAGTATACCGTTGTCCACTTTCGCGACAATTTTTTTCTCATGATGTAACTCTTTTAAATAGGAGCGGATAATCGAAGTGGTCAAACCGTAGCGGTGCAGGTCGTCTTCAAATTCAAACCTTTTCATTACTTTTTGCACCAATTGTTCAAGAGTGCTTGGCTGTTCATGAATCAATGCTTCAAGGAAATCAGAAGTGTCTCTCATGATGGTGAGATGTTTGTTGATTAAACCTGTTACTGTCTTATACGGTCCACCATGGTAAAGAACATAAGCGTTCAATTTCATCATCGATAATTTCTTAAAGCTTCTTCTGGCTGCCTTCAGATCGTTAAAAAAAAGTAAATCCTGCTTGTTCAAGGTTTTGGGACCAAACAATGCATCTCCGCAGTAAAGAACATGATCGGGGGTAATGATGCCGACCATTCCCGGCGAATGTCCAGGTAAAGAAACGATTTTGAATGGGATAGTATGGATGTGAAATATACCATCAGTGGATGGGAGATAATCTGTTACGTGTGCACGTACACTCTCCTTGTTTTGATCAAGCTTCTCATTAGTTGCTGCTCCTACATCGAAAACAAAAGGTTCGAGAAGCGGATTATCAATAATATAGGAAGCTAAATGCGTTGCATAGATGTGAAGATTGGGGAACCTCTTTTTCAAATATGGATTCCCACCATGATTAACAGCGTGACCATGTGTATGAACAACGGCAAGAACGTGATACCCTTTTTCGCTGATTCTTGCACAAACTTTCTCAATGACAGAGGCATTGGGTCCACTGTCGATGCATACAGCAGTCTTGCTCGACTTGTCAAAATATACACCAATCGCATATTTACCGGAGACGACATAGCTGTTGCCTACCACCTCGAGCAATTCCAAACGATCCATCGTACCTTACTCCTTCACTAGATTCAGAATTAAATGTTGATAATCTTGGTGACATTCCCGATACGTACCTTCACGGAATTCGATAAATAGGGAGGGCGTGGGCGTGCAGTAACTCGCTTAGCCTGCATTTTTTTCTTGGTGCGCACCTTTACTACTTTTGCTACAGGTTTTGGTCGTACGGATTTTCGTTTTTTGTGTGTGCGAATTTTTGCAGCGCTTGCCAGTAATGGAGGGGGTAGGGGTGCTGATACGGGTTGTAGCTTGCTTACTGCTTCGTGCGTCAGCTTCTTCTGATTGGAGCGATCTTCTACCAAGTAAAAAGCTTGTAGCTGGCTAAGATGGTCTTCAATTAAAGTGGCGAGATGTTGGTGAGGAAACGCCCACTTCTTTACCAGCTCCGATAACGGGGCAATCGAAGCGAGGACATGTGCATACGTTTCGCTTGTGATATCGAGTGGAATTCGCCGTCGTTCAGAAATAAAACTGTGAGCAATCTGCTTATTATGTATTTGTGTATGCAGTCTGACTAGCAGACTGATCATCGTCGATATTTGGTAGCCAAATAAAAAAAGTTCGCATTCTTTGGCTTCAGTAAGTCGGGATTCCAACCCTTTGACCAACCGGGCGATGGAATAGGTCAGCTTTAGGACTGCTTGGTCATAGCTACCGTTACCTCTGTTCTCCATGGCAAATGACCTCGAATTCCTGGAATGAATAACGCTTAATAATCGATGGTGGTGTCATCATCCACTAAATCGGAATCATCCATCTCAAGGTTTGATTTTAACGGCCCGGGATACATGTGAATGGCTGCATCCAACTTTTTTAACAAAAGCCATTCCGCCATCAGCATAGAATCCAGAATCGAAATGACAGACCGATTAAATGTGATGATTTCATCATTTGAGGGATTGTTGGGGAAGTCCAAATTTTTCCCAACAAAAGCAAGTGCTTTATCAGCTTCAGCATTTAGCAATCTAGACAGTGCCTCTTCCTTCAGAGAAATCGATTGCAATAAATGACTCAAGGCTTCTTCGCGCGTAGGCACATCATTTGATTGAATGTTATCCTGTAAGGTCATCATCATCCCTCTTCAATAGTCAAGTTACTGATGATCATGCATATGCTCCAATTTGATGATGTCTTCCAGCTTAAACTGCAGCAGCATCTCTGTATGAATGACATTGCGTAACATTCGTTCTACGCTATTACTCAAGACAAGTGCATCGGAGAGCGAGAGGCACTGCTCCTTCACGAGTTTTTGGATTTTTTCCCCCTCTGCATTAATAATGTGAGAAAGACCGATTTCCTCGAGCGCAATCGAGGTTAGAAGCAGATTTAATACTTCGTTGCGCTTCAA
Source organism: Brevibacillus jepli (assembly GCF_047229145.1). Classification (NCBI taxonomy): domain Bacteria; kingdom Bacillati; phylum Bacillota; class Bacilli; order Caryophanales; family Paenibacillaceae; genus Brevibacillus; species Brevibacillus jepli. The sequence goes on along the minus strand of NZ_JBFEFW010000016.1, from coordinate 21,651 downwards.
GATGATTTCAGGTGTTATATTGGGGACCGTGGGTATTGACATAGGTATCTACATCCTTTGCTTTATTATTTTGTAGGAATAATAAAGACTTGCCGAAAAAGAAGGGAATCTACTTACCAACTATTATATAAACTGGAAACGTCTTCGCAGTACATGTTATGTAGCCGCGATTTTAATATGACAACTTATTCAAAGCAATCGATAATGGAGCATTTCTTTTTTGATGACATCTTGCATCGTTCGGCGAACACTGTTGTTCATGGTAAGAATGTTGGTAAGTGTCCCTACTGGCAACATGAAAAAGCCCGGGTGTACGACCCGGACCATGCACAAGGAAATGTTCCCCCGTGGAATGAGAGAGTTAGCTTCGAGGGATTTGAGGAAGAAGATCATTAACAATATTTTCTAGTCTGTATTGCAAGAGCATTTCTTTTTTGATGGCATCCTGCATAGTTTGGCGTACGCTGTTACTGACGAGGAGAAGGTCTGAGAGTGATGGAGCTGGTGATAGCGCTATTCCGCCTCCAAGTGTGCCTAGTGAGAATTGGAGTTTTTCAGCCTCGGCGAACAGAATGTGGGACAGTGAAAGTTCTTCTAAAGCGATTGATGCGAGCAATAGAGCAACGGTTTGTTCGAGAGTAATGGATATATCAGGGGTAATATTTGGAATGGATGCTTGAGACATAATAATCACCTCATGGTTTAATTGATAAGCCATTTTTGTGAAAGTGATAAATAATCAACAGTTGCGTTTATCCGAAGGGATACGGTAAGAACCCACCCTTTGCTACTTTCTCGAAATCAAGGTATGCACATCAACCTATAGCGGTGTTTGTTTAAATGGCGCATCCGGCTCGAGTCTTTCAGCTAGTAGTGGATAGACAAGTGAACGGCCGTTGCCATGAGGACCGTCCACAATCATGACATCTACCGAATGGACAGGTAAGGGAACTCGCTGATCGAAAGCGGGATCTGTACAATGCTGAGGGGGTTCCCTCCATAGATTCAAAACCCCTTTTTTTTCAAGGTATTGCATGGGATCAAAAATATGCTCCAGGACATGTCAAAAAACGATGGCATCAAAAGTGTCAACATTACGTTCCCGCGTATTGATCTCTAGGTTCGAAAACCAAGAAGACTGCGGCCGTTCTTAAAGCCACAGCTCATTCATATAGTAAAGGGGGACGTAATACGATCTGATCTCATGGAGTTGTGTTAAAGGAGATGAACAGCGTGTCCGGATCACCCCAAATTTCCCTCTGCATGATAGTAAAAAACGAGGCAGAGTGCATTCACAAGTGCTTGGAAAGCGTGAAGGATCTTGTGGATGAGATGATTATCGTAGACACAGGGAGTACCGACAAAACGGTGGAGATATGTGAGTCATTCGGGGCCGTTGTGCATTCGTTTGAGTGGCAGGATAACTTCGCAGAAGCGCGTAACTATGGGATAGAAAAAGCGACGGGCGACTGGATCTTGTGGATGGATGCCGATGAGGAATTGGATAAGGAAGACGGTAAGAAATTGAAAGAGCTGATTCGCGATAAAGAAGATTCGCTTTTTTATATTCATCTAATAAACTACATTGGAGATGAAATAAATGAAGACGATGCTTTTCATATCGCTCACTCACGTTTATTTCGCAATGGCATCGGTTTTCGCTTCCATTTTCCCATTCATGAAACGCTCAACGTAGAAGAGATTCTTCGCGATCTGACCGAGGACAACCAAATTCAAATATTGCCGGTAAGAATCTACCATTACGGATACATGAATGAATGTACCGGCAGAAAGAACAAATTCGAGCGTAATATTCAGCTGTTAATGAAGGAATGGGATAAAGAGGATCACTCGCCTTGGATCGAGTATCATCTTGCCAGTGAATTCTCACGTATCCAGGAGCATGAGAAAACGTTCAAGTTCGTGAATCTGTCTATTATCGGTTTTATCGAAAACCATATGATACCCCCTTCGCTTCTTTATAAGCTGAAATATTCTACGCTGATCTCGATGGGCAGTGCAGAGGGAGCGTGGCCAGGGATTGAGAAGGCTATCGAGCTATATCCCGATTACGTCGATTTGCATCTGTACAAAGGGATTATTCTGTATTTGAAAAAGGAATACAACCGAGCATTGAAGACATTCGATTACTGCTTGGAGCTGGGCGACAGCAACATTCGTCATCTGACCTTGAAGGGATCGGGAAGTTTTCACCCCTGGTATTACAAAGGTCTTTGCTATGAAGGCTTGGGCCAAGCGGAAGAGGCGAAGACAGCCTATCAGACATCGCTAGCGCTGGCGGGGAGCTATGTACCTGCCAAGGAGGCATTGGAGAAGCTGGGTCGGTCATCCGAAGAAAGTTATACGTAAAGCAGCATACAGTATCGAGGCGAAAAGCCGTTTACGTCGATTGCTCAGGCGTAACGGCTTTTTTCGTTATGACGACTGCATGAACAAAATGACGTTAATCAACTTTATTGAGGTAAAAGGTTTTAATAAGCACAATGTTTCCTTTGCGGCAGCGGGTTGTTACAATAAAAAACGCATTTAATCGGTAATAATAATCATTATCATTCACATCAAGTGAGGGACAAAAGATGAAGCGAACAAACAGAATGAAACATCTCGGCTATATGCTATGGACGCTTGCACTGGCAGGTACGGTGTTACTGACCGGTTGCGGCAGTGCAGAGCAACAACCTCCAGCAGCTGGACAAGATAGCGCGCAAACTGCACAAAAACGCATCGTGAAGCATGAGCTGGGCGAATCGGAAATTACCGGAGACCCGAAAAGAGTCGTCGCGTTGGAGTACTCCTTTGTAGACGGGCTATGGGAGCTGGGCGTGACGCCAGTAGGGATTGCTCAAGAGAAGGATAAGGACGTAGAAGGATTGCTAGGTCAAAAAATCGAGTATACCTCTGTCGGAACGCGCCAGCAGCCGAGTCTGGAAGTCATCAGCTCGTTGCAGCCGGATTTGATTATCGGTGATTTGAACCGCCACAAGGACATTTACAAGGATTTGCAAAAAATCGCTCCGACGATCATTTTGAAAAGCCGCAACTCGACTTACCAAGAAAACTTGAGCTCGTTTACCACGATTGGGGAAGCGCTGAACAAGCAAAAGGAAGCAGAACAACGCTTGATCAAGCATAAGGAAATCATCGAAGAGTTTAAGAAGAAGGTGCCAGCTGGGGATTCCCGCAATGTGATGCTGGGTGTATTCCGCGCAGATTCGTTGTCTGCACATGGTGCGAAATCGTTTGATGGCGAATTACTCGAAATGATTGGAATCAAAAATGCGATTCAAGATGCACCAGAACCAACGGTAAAAATCAGTCTGGAGCAAATGGTGCAGTGGGACCCGGATGTTATTTTCTTGGCAGAAGCAGACGATGCTCTGTTGAACGAATGGAAGCAGAATGAGCTCTGGAACAATATCACCGCCGTCAAAAACAAGGAAGTATACAAAGTGAATCGTGACCTCTGGACCCGCTATCGCGGACTGAAATCCGCGGAACGTATTGTCGAAGAGGCAGTGAAACTTTTGTACAGTAAGGATAAATAAGAACACATGCGATGCAAATGCTGGAAAGACCGATCACCTGATCTGGTCTTTTCGGTGTTCATGCACGTAGTAGTTGATCGAGGTGGCTTGTATTGCAGAAAACAACGACACGACAACCGAAAGTTACCTTTGCACTCATTGCAATCAGCTTGGCGATCCTCTTGTTCATTGGTTTGTTGCTGAGCTTGTTTACCGGAGTAGCGTCGCTTCAGATCCGATCGCTATTGACGCATTGGCTATCGGGTGAGTACTCCAAGGAGCTGCTGATTTTCCAAACCATCCGCGTTCCGAGAGCAGTATTGGGAGCCATCATCGGAGCGAATTTGGCTGTGGCGGGGGCCGTGATGCAAGCCGTTACCCGCAATCCGCTCGCATCTCCGCAAGTATTTGGTGTGAACGCAGGTGCTTGTCTGGTGGTCGTACTCGCGATTGTGTTTTTACCGGATATCGGGAAGGCCAATCTGATCTATTTTGCGTTTGCCGGAGCGATTCTTGGCGGACTCACTGTTTTTGGATTCGCAGCTTCCCGTGGTATGACTAATCTCAAGATCGCTTTGGTAGGGATGGCGATCCACCTGCTGCTCACCTCCATTACGAAGGGGATTATCATCTTTAACGAACAGATTTCCAATGTATTGTACTGGCTGTCCGGCTCCATTAGTGGTGCGGCATGGACGGATGTGCAGTTGATTTTGCCGTGGTCGATTGCGGGACTCTTGTTGGCGATTTGGCTGTCCGGCTCGTTGTCCGTATTTCGACTAGGTGAGGAAGTCGCGATGGGGCTGGGACAAAAGATCGCTCGCGTCCGACTGCTGTCTTATGTCGTGATCGTGATGTTGGCAGGCGCATCTGTAGCTGTCGCCGGAGCTGTCGGGTTCGTCGGATTGATGATTCCGCATATCGCCAGAAAGCTCGTCGGTACCGACTATCGGGTAGTCATCCCTGTGTCTGCACTTGGTGGTGCTGTTTTGGTCACAATGTCCGATGTGCTGGCTCGCTTGATTTCCTATCCGTTTGAGTCTCCAGTAGGGATTGTAACGGCGCTCCTGGGAACCCCGTTCTTCCTTTATCTGGCGAGAAAAAAGGGGAGGGAAATGGTATGACACATAGGAAAAACACCCTGCTCCTGATTGGCCTCGGTGCCTTGGTTCTATTGGCCGCACTGCTTAGCATGGGGATCGGGGCAATCTATATCAACCCTGATCAAATCATCCAGGTGCTGATGGGCGAACAGTCGTCGCTCACGTTTATGATTGAAAACTATCGACTGCCAAGGGCATTGCTTGCGATTCTTGCAGGAGCTGGCTTCGCGATCTCAGGTGTTATTTTGCAGGGAATGATCCGCAATCCACTGGCTTCGCCGGACGTCGTTGGTGTAACCAAAGGTGCGGGCTTGTTTGCGGTCATCGTCATCATTCTGTTTCCAACCGCATCACCGCTGCTTCTTCCGATTGTTGCGTTTTTGGGCGCACTTGCAGTAGCAATTGCCCTCATCTATTTCGCTCGAAAAAGCGGAGCATCACCTACCACATTTGCCTTGGTTGGTATGGGGGTAGGGGCGATCTGTCAAGCGTTGACGGAATTCATCATGGTGAAGTATCCACTGCAAGCGAATGATTCTCTTGTCTGGCTGGCAGGGAGCTTGTGGGGGAAAGGCTGGGATGAGATTTACGCTTTGCTGCCGTGGCTGCTCGTATTCATTCCCATTAGCCTGGCCCTGCATCGAAAGCTGGACATTATCAGTCTGGATGAAGGGAGTTCTACGGGGCTAGGGCTGAATGTCGAGCGGACACGCTATGTGCTATTGCTGCTCGCGGTAGCGTTGGCAGGCGCATGTGTAGCAGCGATTGGCTCGATTGGCTTTGTTGGTTTGATTGCGCCACATATGGCGAGAAAGCTGTTCGGCCATCAGCATCGTTATCTGATGCCGGGTGCAGCTGTTCTGGGTGCGTTGATTCTCGTGATTGCAGATGCATTGGGGAGAGGACTGAATCCTCCGGTAGAGATTCCCGCGGGTATCGTGACGGCGGTCATCGGTGTTCCCTACTTCTTGTATTTGGTGCGTCAAGAGAAGAAAAAGTAAATGGATGAGATAAGGCCATCTGCTCCTCTTAGGCGAGGAGGGACAGATGGCTTTTTTCTATTCGGGTTCTTCTTCGAAAAAATCGCCCTGTTCCAAGGCATACACAAAGTTTTGCAGCCATTCGTAGTACTTTTTCGCATGTCTGAGCTTGTGCAAATCTTGGAGAGCGAGCTTTCGTTCCTCATCGGAGGTACTTTCCTGAAGGATGAGCTCGGTTAAATCAGGTAGTGCTTGCTCGATGGCCTCGGTCATCACATCGACTTCACGCTGTAGCTTATGAGAGAAGAAGTTTTGGAACGCTGTGAAAAAATTAGTCTCCGCTGCATACAGCTCTTTTCGCTCCTGCTTTTCCTCCAGTTTTTTGACCATCCGGGACTCTACTAATGATCGAACGGCATAGCTCATGTTGCTTTTGCTCATATTCATCTGTGTTTTCATCTCGTCGAGCGTCATCGGACGGTTCTCGAAAAACATGACACCGTACAGCTGACCCGAAGAATGGGTAGCGCCATACAAGTCCATCGTTTCTGCTATGGCTTCGATCATTTGCTTACGGATGTGCAGCCGTTTTTCGTCTTGTACATTTTCCGCGTTCAAAGACATGCGATTATTCACTTCCCCCTAGTGCAACAGTCAGATCGGTTCGTTCAACGGTTTTTGTATGATACTTCCATTATAGCAAAAAAATCTGATCTGCTAGGCAATAAAGCAAAAGCTAAGGGGTATTTACGCAATCTTAATGCTCAATTAACAGACGATCCATGGGCAAAAAACAATGCGAGTGTACAATAATTTTTGAACACATATTGGTTTTTATCCGATATTTTCTTTCAGAAAAGGAGAATCAACGTGAAAATCAAGTGGAATGTGATGGCAGCAACGTTGGTCATGACGAGTCTGTTGACAGGCTGCGGAGTACCGAAGACAGAGGGGACTGCAACAAACAGCGGTCAGGCTGGTTCTGAGGCTACGTTGTCTAAAGCTACTGGAGAAATCAATGTGTACACGGCAATTGAAGATGAACAGATCAAGACGTATCTGACTTCTTTCAAAGAGCAATACCCGGATATCAAAGTAAACATCGTCCGTGACTCTACAGGCATCATGACAGCCAAGCTGATTGCCGAGAAGGATAATCCGCAAGCGGACGTGATCTGGGGTCTGGCTGCAACTAGTCTCTTGGTGATGGACGATATGCAAATGCTTGAGCCCTATGCTCCCAAAGGCGTAGATCGTGTTCTGCCTGAATTCAAAGACAAAGCTAACCCGCCGAAATGGGTAGGTATGGATATTTGGGAGACAGCCATTATTGTCAACAAAGCAGAAATGGAAAAGCGCAATCTGGCAATCCCACAGTCGTATGAAGATTTAGTCAAGCCAGAATACAAAGGCCTGATTGCGATGCCTCACCCTGCATCTTCTGGAACGGGCTACTTGACCGTCAATGCGCTGCATCAGCTGTACGGCAAGGACAAGGCGTGGGCATACATGGACAAGCTGCACGAAAACATGATGGTCTACACGCACTCTGGCTCCAAGCCAGCGAAGATGGCTTCCTCAGGTGAAGCGCCAATCGGTATCTCTTATGGATATAGCGGTATTCAGGAACAGAAAAAAGGCGCACCAGTCGAGGTTGTGTTCCCGAAAGAAGGATCGGGCTGGGATATGGAAGCGAGTGCTCTTGTGAAGAAGAAGGACATCAAGCCGGAAGCAAAATTGTTCCTGGACTGGGCAATCAGCGATGAGCCAATGAAGGAATACAACAAAAACTATGCGATTTTAAGTATCAAACAAGAAGGCAGTCAAATTCCGGAAGGCTACAAACAAGATCCGGTATCGCAGCTGACCAAGCTGGACTTGTATCAAGCAGCAAGAGACCGCGAAGGCATTCTGGCAGAGTGGGAGCAGAAGTACGGCTCCAAGGCTGAACCGAAAAAGTAAAGAATAAAGGAGCATTTGTGATGGAGCAAGGCTATTTATCATTACGTAATCTCGCCAAGCGATTCGGGAAGCACACAGCGCTTCAGGACATTCAACTGGACATTGCCAAGAATGAATTCATCTGTCTGCTCGGACCGAGCGGCTGCGGCAAAACAACGTTGCTGCGCATTCTCGCAGGACTGGAAAAAGCGGATCAAGGGAGCGTCACCATTGCCGGGAAAGACATTACCTCGTTGCCAGCAGGGAAACGGAATTTCGGCATGATGTTTCAATCGTATGCATTGTTTCCGAATTTGACGGTCAGTGAAAACATTGCTTACGGATTGCGTAATCGCTTCTCCAAGGCACAAATTGCTGATCGGGTAGAGGAAATGCTTCATCTGGTTGAGCTGGGAGAACACCGCAACAAAGTCCCGGCACAATTATCAGGAGGGCAGCAGCAGCGTGTCGCTCTGGCGAGGGCATTGGCGTTTTCACCGGACTGCTTGCTCTTGGACGAGCCATTATCTGCACTGGACGCCAAGGTTCGTGCCAAACTTAGGAACGAAATTCGTCGGCTCCATCATCAATTCGGGATGACGACGATTATGGTAACGCACGATCAGGAGGAAGCGTTGACGATGGCGGATCGCATCGTGGTTATGAACCAGTCGCACATCATTCAGGTTGGTACGCCAAAAGAAGTGTACGAGCGTCCCAAAACGCCATTTGTCGCTGATTTTATCGGAGCCATCAGCTTTATCCAGTCGGATAAGCACTCGGAACAGGCTATGCTCGCCATCCGTCCGGAGCATGTTCAGCTGCTACGTGACGGTCATGAAAAAGGCAGACAAGGAATCGTGCGCGAGCTGGAATATCGCGGGACGCATTATCGGATTGTGGCAGAGTTAATCGGTCCACAAGGTACTTTGCTGCAACAGTTTGTGACGATTGATGTCCCGGCACATGCTATGGTGTCTCATCATGTTTGGCCTGATCAAAAAATTGCCTTCACCCTGCCACCAGAGCACGTCATCCGTTTTGATGATACGGCAGACCTCGCTGTTGGATAAGGAGCGTACACGATATGGACACCTGGTTAAAACGAATGCGCCCAGATGCCAACGGATGGAGCCAAAACACGATTATCGTCTGCATGACCATCGTGCTGTTGTTCGCCATCCTGCTGCCGCTTGGTGAGTTGGTGATCAAAGCGGTCACCGATCAGGATGGGAGCTTCATCGGGCTCCAGAATTTCACGCATTACTTCTCAACACCGGCACTCGTTACGTCGCTGTGGAATTCCATCAAGGTATCGACAGTCACGACGATCATTGCCGTGATACTAGGCTTTGGGTTTGCTTATGCGCTGGAGAGAAGCGCGATCCGTGGCAAATGGTTTTATCGGTCTGTTGCGCTCTTGCCGCTTTTCGCGCCCTCAATGCTGCACGGCCTGGCACTGATCTACTTGTTCGGCAATCAAGGGCTGATTTCCACCGGGTTTTTCGGGCTGGTGCCTGAATTCCGCATCGAGCTATACGGGCCAATCGGGATCGTGATGGCGGAAGTACTCTATACGTTTCCGCAGGCGTTTCTGATGCTGTCGGTAGCACTCGCAAGCGCTGATTACCGGATGTATGAAGCAGCAGAGACGCTTGGGGCTTCCAAGTGGCGCATATTTTGGACGGTCACGGTACCAGGTACGAGATTTGCGCTCATCAGTGCCATTTTTGTCTGCTTCGTGTTGACCTTTACCGACTTCGGGGCTCCCAAAGTGGTCGGCGGGCAGTACAACGTGCTGGCGACAGATTTGTACAAACAGGTTATCGGACAACAAAACATGCAAATGGGTGCGGCCGTTGGGGTGCTGCTGCTGATACCAGCTGTCATTTCTTTTGTGATCGACCGCATCTCCCAGCGCAAACAGAGCGGTTGGTTGAGCGCGAAGTCTACCCCTTACCGAATTGAGCGCAACAAACTGCGGGATGGTTTGTTCTACGGGCTATGCTCCGCCGTTTCCGCTGTGATCATCGGAATCATCCTGGTTGCCATCTACGGCTCCCTCGTAAAAGTGTGGCCGTACAATCTGTCCATTTCCTTTGCGCACTACGAAGGCTTTTTGGATGGCGAAGGACCGTTTGTGACAAGCTTGCTTATCGCGTTTGCCACGGCATTGATTGGCACAGTCGCTACATTTTTGTTCGCGTATCTCATCGAGAAGTCACGTGGACATCGTCTGCTGCGTCAATCAGCGTATTTTCTGTCCATGCTGCCGCTTGCATTGCCAGGACTCGTGCTCGGTTTGATTTACGTGTTCTTTTTCAACAATCCGAATCAACCATTGCACGGCATTTACGGCACGATTTGGATCGTCATTTTGTGTAACATCGTTCACTTCTACTCGGTTTCTTTCCTGACGATGACGTCCGGTCTGAAGAAGCTGGATAGCGAGTTCGAGGCTGCATCAGAATCGATGAATGTGCCTTGGTATCGGACGTTGTTTAGGGTTACGGTTCCGCTGTCACTGCCGACGATTTTAGAGGTGTTCCTCTACTATTTCATCAACAGCATGGTGACCGTGTCGGCGATTATTTTCTTGTATGCACCAGACCTGAAGCCAGCTGCGGTTGCGATTGTGAATAAGGAGGACTCCGGTGATATCGCGCAAGCTGCTGCGATGTCTACGTTAATCATCGTGGCGAATTTGTTGGTTCGTACCGGGGTCATGTGGATCTCAGGCAAGATTCAGAAAAGAACGGATGCGCTGCTCGTCAGAACAAAAGAATAATCATCAATCCGAATCCAATTGAAATACAGGTGGGAGAAAGATGCCGGATTTAATTGTGAACAACAAGAGATATACGGTCAAAGCGATTTTGTTTGATAAGGATGGTACTTTGCTGGAGTTTGTTCGGCTCTGGGGGTACTGGAGCGAATCCGTCCATCGACACTTTGCCAGCCAGCTTCCTCATCCATCTGAGATCGCTCCTCTCGCAGAGCTGTGGGGGACTGTTCACGACGAAGAAGGGCACGTATGCGACTACAGCATCAATGGTCCGTTAGCGATGGGATCGACTGGTGATTTACTTGCGATCCTGGCATGGCAGGGATATCGCCAGGGACTATCGTGGGGCGAATCCATTCGACTCGCCCGAGAGAGCAAGGAACAAGCTTATCAGGATATGGATCAGGCTCGTCCTGCCTATCCCATTCCGGGGCTGATCCCGTTTCTCGAACAATGTCGCGACCACGGAATGTTTATGGGGATTGTAACCGCAGATGAAACAGAGGAAGCGATCAAGCATATGGAATGGATGGGCATTCGCTCTTATTTTCCAGTCATTATCGGGAATGATCAGGTAGAGCGTGGCAAGCCTTATCCGGACATGGTGGTAAAAGCTTGTACCCAATTGGGCTTGAAGCCTAGAGAAGTCGCTGTCATCGGCGATACGAGCGGCGACATACGCATGGGGAAAAGTGCAGGAGTCACCGTGACCATTGGCATTGTGAGCAAGGAAGACTCATCTGACCGGTTACCCATACTGGAGGAAGCAGAGGCGGTGATTTCCTCCTACGCGCAGCTGAAGGTGGAGGCATCGCGACATGAATGAGGGGATCGGGTGGGGATGGATTTTCCTCACATTCGCCATTCTGTTGGAGCTAGCAGGTACGACTTCGATGAAACTATCTGCGGGCTTTACCAAGCTGTGGCCATCCATTCTGATGTTTCTGTTGTACGGTGCCAGCTTTACTCTGCTTAATTTCGCACTCAGCTATATACAGGTCGGTGTCGCTTATGCGATCTGGTCTGGTGTCGGGATTGTTTTAATTACATTCGTCGGTATTTTCTTATTCAAAGAAATGATCAATCTTCAGCAAATGCTCTGGATGTCACTCATTGTGATTGGTGTCATTGGTCTGAAAGTCAGCAGCAAGGTCGTGTAAGAAATCATCAGTCGGACTCTATCAATCTGATCGAAATGAGGTGCGCGTTTATTATGAAAGTGATAAACAAAACGATGTCAGTGGTACTGGGTGTTACGGTTGCCTTCATGGGAATGACTCAACCTTTTATGATCCAAGGCGTTCAGGCAGCAGGAGCGCAAACCGTCACGATGGATAAGCAAACCTATTTACATGGTCAACCGATTACCTTGTCTTATACGGGAGCTTCCCTGAAGGATTGGATCGGACTGTATAAAGCAGATGCTATTCCACAGGGCAGCAATCCTTCGCTCACTTGGAAATACACGAGTGAAGCCGGTCAGCCAGACGGTGAGATGAGCTTTACGAAAACATTGCCAGCTGGTGAGTACGAGGCGCTGTACATGCAAAATGACGGCTACAATATTTTTCAGCGGGCTCCTTTTTCGATTATTACCTTGAATCCTCCTGCGGGCATTACTTTTGTCGATACGGATGAGGATGCCGACCAGATCGCAGGCGATGTAAAAATCAAAATCCCTGCTGATCCTGCGAATGTGACTCATTACAATCTGTACTGGGGAAATGACGTTGGAAAGCTTGCAGGAGAGCCGATCTTAGCAAAAGTTGAGCCGCCAACTGCGCCTGGTGAGTATGCGATCTATACAATCCCAGCTGATACGGTCATTCCGAAGGGCACGACGAAGCTCCTCGCCTACTCTGATTCAACTGCGGGTGAAACGACTGCGAGCGCAGAGTTTACGATCCCGGGGATGGTGAAAGAGAAGCCGTTGGTCAGCTTCGAAGTCATCACTGACATGCATGTGCAAAGCAGCAAGGATCACGTTCATAACAAAAACTTCGATGATGCATTGAAAGATATGATTGCTTTGAATCCGGACAGCGACGGTCTCATGACAGTCGGCGATAATACCGAGAACGGAACCGAAGCGCAATATATGGAGCTTGCCCGAATTTTTAATCTGTACAAGGACCAGCTCCCGGAAACGTATTTTGTCCAAGGAAACCACGATGTTCGCTGGGGTGACTGGACCCAGTTTTCGGAGTTGTTCCACAAGTACACCAACATGAAGTCCAACTACTACAATGTTTGGATTAAAGGCTACCAGTTCATTTTCCTCGGGACGGAAAAAGGGTTGAAGGATTACTCCTACTTGTCAGAAGAACAGCTGAAATGGCTGGACGAGAAGCTGGCTGAGTCTGGGGGCAAGCCGACGTTCATTTTCCATCACCAGCCGCTGAAGAATACGGTAGCCGGTGCCAATGATGGCCATCTGAAAAGCAATTACTGGTATGGTGTCAGACAGGATAAGGAATTGAAAACGATCCTGTCCAAGCATCCAGGGGCCTTCCTGTTCAGCGGACATACGCACTGGGAGCTGGGTGCGAAGGATACGATGTACAACGCCAAATACGCCACGATGTTTAACGCGGGCGCTACCTCCTATTTGTGGACAGATGCCAATACTGGAAAAGAAGGAAGCCAAGGCTTTTTCGTGGAAGTTTACGAAGATAAAGTGCTGGTAAAAGGCAGAGATTTTAAAAACGACACTTGGATCGCCAATGCGCAATTCGAAATCGATCTTTCCGAGAAAATACCAGTGGTAGACCCGGCTACCGATCCGGACTTGACCATCAGCAATCCTACCGTTCATATGGTCAAAGAAAAATATTTGCCAGCAGAATCCGTTGAGGTTGCGTATACCAGCTCTGTACTGGAAGACTGGATCGGAATTTTTCCTGTAGGAACGAAGCTTGGAAAAGATGTAAAACCAATCGCGATGCAAAAAACGAAAAGCGTCAAGCAGGCCGATGGAACGATGACGTTCAAGGGTTTGAATTTGGCTCCTGGCAAGTACGATGCCGTTTATGTCGGGGAAGCCGAGTATCGCACAAATAACGACAATCTGGAGCTTGGTCGCGTGACCTTTACGATTATCGATGAGACGCAGGCACAAGCACCACAGGCGGTATCCTTTACTGATACGGACACGAACAAGGGTGTAATTGGCGGGGATGTTACAATCACTCCTGCGGCAAATGAAACGAATATTGATGAGTATGTACTGTACTGGGGGAACGACGAAGGTAAGCTGTCCGAGCAGGATGCCATTGCTACTGTAGCCAAGACAGGCGATAAGGTCGTCTACACGATCCCGAATGGTACTGCGATTCCGAATGGTGCGACGAAGCTTCTCGCGTTCTCCAAGCAAAAGGACACAGAGTCAGAGGACTTTGCACAAGCGGCTCTGAAGGATTCGTTTACTGATGTACCGCCAGTCACACCACCGGTAGATCCGCCAGTACTCACACCAGATGAGGAGCTGCGCCAAGCCAATCGCGCTGCGGCTGAGATCATGAAGAACGCGACGGATGAAGATGTGGTAGAGAAGCAGGCGGAGCAAGCGATCAAACAATTGGCCAAGCTGATCAAGGACGACAAGCTCACCGACTCCACTCATCTCGCCCTGATTACAGATGCGACTGATACGGTATTAGCGACGATGGTTTCCAAATGGAAAGAGGATGTCGTTGATGAGGATCAAGTGTTAGAACAGACCTATTCCTTGTTGAAGGACGCCTTCCTGCCAGTTGTTGAAGAGATCGAGAAAAACGATCAGGAACAATGGGAGCAAGCAGTAAAAGTCACGGCTCATGTAGCAGAGACAACGATTGCCCAGCTGGATAAAGACGACCTCTCCGACAAATGGGTGAAAAAGCTGAAAGAACCGATCTCTGAGTTGTTGACCAGCGTCAGCACAATCGAAGCAGGGGATAGCGAGAATACAGAGAAGGTAGTCGCTCAGATCGAACGCTTTGCCCAAGCAGTAGAGGTTATCGAAACAGCGTTGGACAAGCAAGCATCACTGTTTGACTTGGAGAAAACTATCGAGATTCGCATGGATCGCATCGAAAATAAGGTGAGAGCAGCGAAAAAATCGAAGGAAGAAGAAAAATCCTCGATGACGTTGAACAGTGATATCGTACAAGCATTGGCACAAAAGCAAATCAATGTAGCCCTGTTGAACAAAGAAGACGCAGGTGTGCAGCTGTCCAGCGAGCTTCTCGAAGAGCATGACGGTGCGGATATCAACGTCGAGATCTCGAAGCCGGACGACATCAAAAAGCCTTCGAAGGCGGGCAATGCCAGCGATATGTACGAAGTTCGCCTGGAAGCAGACACCAAGGAATTGAAGCGCTTTGACACCGGGAATGTCCGCATGATTCTGCCGTACGAGAAAAAGGATAAATATTTGACGGCTCATCAATATGATGGAGCAGAGAAAGAATGGAACGTCCTCAAGACCTCCAAAGGAAAAACAGTAGATGTCATCAAAATGGATGACCGCGCAAGCTTCGAAATCGAAAAGCCGGGCATCTACATGGTAGCAAGTGCAGGTCTGCAAAGCGTGAAAGTTACGCCAAGCAAAGCAACATTGTTGCCAGGAGAGAGTCTCCAGCTTCAAGTAACAGGATCGTTCTCGAACCGCACCAAGCAGGATCTGACCGATGCAGAGAGTGGAACGGTCTATGAATCCGACAACGATAGCGTCACTGTTGATGAAAACGGCTTGATTGAGGTTTCCGGGGATGCGCGACCTGGCAAGAAATTTACAGTCAAGGTGACAAACGGAGAAGAATCGACCAAAGTGACCTTCTCGATTGCGGAAATCAAAAGTATTAATCTATCCACAAAAAAGAGTTCAGTAAAGCCTGGTGATACTGTTCAAATGGTGGTATGGGCTAACATGACAGACCGCAGTGGACGAGATATGACCAAGGAAAGCACAGGAACAACTTACCGTGTAGTGGAGGAGGAATATGCGGTGGTTAGCGAGGATGGTCTGGTAACTGTCCATGAGGATGCACCAGAAAAAACCACGCTGACGATTGTTGCCGAGAACGATGGTCATACGAGCGAGTACAAGTTAAAAGTGCGAAAATAGAGCGACTCATTTATGGAGGAAGAGCCTAACCAGCTGATGGTTGGGCTTTTTTCCTATCCAAAAATATTTTTATACCCTGTAAGAAAAAGACCGTTCATTTCATAGTAAAGGTAGAATGATTGCTGGACAGTAGAAGTGAACGTGAAGTCTGGTCATAGAGAAAGAAGGGAGCGACAGTTCATGGAGGAGGATCAAGAGTGGGTGAAGCAAGTCTTGGGAGGCGACCCGCATGCATATGCCCACCTTGTGAACAAGTACAAAAACAGGGTGTGCTCGTTACTCGTGCGGATGGGCAATTCCCCAGAGGATGCAGAAGACTTCGCCCAAGCGGCTTTCGTCAACGCGTATAAAAGCTTGCGGCAATACGATGCGAGCCGTCCATTTTCAGCTTGGTTAAACAAAATCGCGATCAATTGTTGTCTGCAAGTATGGCGGACGGCCCAGAAGCATCCGAGCGTCCCTTTCCAGGAGTCCAATACGGTCCATACCTGTGAAGAAGACCCGGAATCGTTTTACTTGGCGCGTGAAAAGCACAATGAACTAGTCACTGTCATGGGAGAGCTCGCTTCCCATTATCGGATCGTGCTTACCCTGCGTTATTTTGAAGAACTGAGCTATCAGGAGATTGCGGAGACGATGCAGATTCCGGTGACGACCGTGCAGGTTCACTTGTATCGTGCGAAAAAAAAGCTGCGTGAACTCATGGGGAAAAGGAGGGAGCTTCATGAAATGTGCTGATTGTGTCAGGCTGATCAATCAGGTCGACCAAGAGCTTTCACACGAAGAAGGAAAGCAGCTTCAGGACCATATCGCTGGATGTGAGCATTGTCAGGCCATGCTGCTTCAGGAAGTAGACGAAGTGGATGCCGACTTGCGTAAACCTTGGCCGATCGTGTCTGCCTCTGATCCTTTCACCCAAAAAGTCATGGCGGAAATTTTACAGGTAGAAGAGCAGCAACAAGGACCAATACGCCGAAAAATATGGCCAGGTAGTCGTCTGTGGCAAAGGGCAGGTATTACTACAGCCACTCTGCTGCTTGCCCTGACAGTGGGTGTCGTCTCCTCTCCTACGTTTGCGCACTATGTCACATCGATTTTTTCCGAGTCGTTTATTGCTGAAATGCAGCGCGGAGGCGAGCTGGGCTTTTCTCAAAAAGTGAATCAAAAGGTATCCGATCAAGGCATTACGATGCTGGTAGATGAGATTTTGGTCGATCCCTTAAAAATGTACGTGTCGATTCGGTTTTTCACAGAACAAAATCAAGAGCTGGAAGCTTCAATTGAGTTTGAAAACAAGGACAACCGGATTTTTCTGTCAGATCAAAACGGGAAATATATTGGAACCCAGGTGCAGCATTCATACGGATTCGAGACGCTGTATCTCCCAGAGAATATCCCGAACGATTTCATTCTCAACCTGAAAGTAAACAGAGTGGACTTGCACGATGAAGCGAATCCCACTTATGGAAGCTGGAATTTGAAGATCCCTGTCTCTTTGGATAAAAGCAAATCAGCAACGCAAACGATTCCGATACAGAAAACATACACCTCACCGCAAGGATTTATCTTGGAAGCTGACCGACTGGTGCTGACGCCGATCGAATCAAAGCTGATCCTCTCCTCCAAAATGAATGAGCAACAGCGTGCCCGTATGGAATCGAGAGTGCAAGCAGGAGTGAAGGTCTACAATTCGCTTTACCCGGACAAGATCACTGCCCAAGAGCTGTGGGATTTCTTCGGAACGAATGCGACAGTTATGTGGGAAATCGTCGATGAGACAGGCAAGGTAGTGATGGATACGAATGGGGCAGACGGAGAGTTTTACGGACCGATTGAACCGAACAAAAAGCTGACGTATCGTACCGTTTACATCGAGAAAGCAGAACCGTCCGATTTGCTCCTGACATTTACGCCTGCGGAGCTCAACAAACAGCCGCTACTCTTCACCAATGAGGGGAATACGTTTGTCTTGAAGTCGTTTCGCATCGCGCCCGATCCTGATCCAGCTCCCGGCACATCCGGGTACATCGGTATCATTGAGGCAGAGGTCACCTACCATGAAGACACCTACGAATACCGTGGAATCGATGCAATCGGATTGGGCGTCGTGAAAATGAAAAAAGAGGATCGCTCCAAGGACAGTAAGAGTCCCCATATTAGAACGATCACCATCCATGATTTCCCGAAAGGAAGGGAGAATCAACCGGTAACGATCACGGCCAGTCAGCTCGTAAAAAGGTATGAAAATGTGGATTGGAGCTTTGACATGGTGAGTCCAGCGCGCTAACGATTGTCCATCATAATTTAGCGTGCAGCAGATCATGCTACTACTGACAGGCTCATTCCCGATTATTTCCTTCCATGGTAAACTGTCATGTGAGTGTAAAGCTTCATCCATTCTTTCCTACCAGGTGGTACATACATGCGGTCTATATGGAAGATTTACAAAACGGACTGGATTAACATTTTCAAGGTTCCGACGGGGATTTTTCTGATCATCGCGATCATTCTTCTCCCTTGTTTATACGACTGGATCAACATCAAATCGGTCTGGGACCCTTACGCAAATACGCAAGGTGTCAAGGTGGCCGTGACGAGCGAGGATCAGGGAGCCACGGTTGGCGATCAAAAGGTCAACATCGGAGACGAGCTCATAAAAAGCTTGCAGAACAACCAGAAGCTCGGGTGGACCTTCGTGGACAAAGAAGAGGCCAGACGGGGCGTGGAGCGGGGCGATTATTATGCCAGCATCCTGATCCCGGCTGACTTTTCCACAAAAATCACTGGCATTGTCCATGGCAATCTGACTAAGCCCGAAGTGATCTATACGGTCAATGAAAAAGTGAATGCCGTCGCTCCGAAAATCACCTCGTCAGGCGTTTCTGCGATTGCCAAGCAGATCAACGAGAGCTTTACGGAAAGCGTCAGTGAAGCCTTACTGACAAAGCTTACAGAGATCGGCATGAAAATCGAAGAGCAATTGCCGACAATCCGCAAAATCGAGAGTGGCGTATTCCAACTGGAAAAAAGCCTGCCCGAAATTCGTGCGGCAGGGGAAAAAGTATTGGAGATTGAGCAGAAGCTTCCTGAGATTCACGACAAAGCACAGATCATTCTGGAAGTGGAGAAAAGAATCCCCGAGATCAATCAAGCTGGGCAGGCAGTGCTCAAAATCCAGCAAAATTGGCCGAAAATCAATGAGGCAGCGTCTGTCATTATCGCCATGGAAGACAAGCTGCCGGTAATTGAGCAAGCCGTCGGACGAGTTACCGAGCTGGATCAAAATTTTGATAAAGTCGCAAACGCAGTGACTACGGCCACAGAGAAAGCGAGTCAGGCTATTGAGATCGTTTCGGCTGCTCAACAAGCGTTACCGCGTATCGCTGATCTGACTGATAAGGGCGCGGCTGTTGCCGATCAACTACATGACTTTTTTACGAAGCATGATGGTGCCTTTGAAACGATTGCACCACTGATCAAGCAAAATCTTATGTTAGCCCAGCAAGCCACGGATGCGCTCACACAGCTCACAGACAGACTGTTGCAAATCAATCCGGATCGCTTGCCTACTGCGAGTGAAGTAAATGCCGTGAAAGACAGGTTATCCAGAGCCGCGAATGTTGTGGGGCATACCGCATCGCTTGTAGAGAAGGTAAACAGCTATATTCCCGGACAGCCATTGAGTCATTTCGCAGAGAGGCTGCGGACGATTGAACGAAGTATGAACCGACAAATCGAGATTCTCGGCATGATTGCAAGCGCGCTTGATAAAGGAAAGCAGCCTGCGAAAGACTTGGTCGAGAGTCTGAATCAACTCTCAAAAAACACCAGTGCGGAGTTGGGAGACATCCTGTCCCGTTACGATAGCGAAATCGTTCCGAAAATATCCGCGGGCATTGAAAGATTGAAGGCGATCGTAGGAGAATCCGCCGATCTACTGCATAAGGCCCAAGAAAAACTACCGGATATTGAAGCGATCCTTCAAGAGACAAAGACGGGCCTGGAGCTGGGTTTGGCAGAATTGAAGCGAATCGGGCAGGAGATGCCGCAAATACGAGCGCAAGTCCACGAGCTCGCGCAAACGCTGAAGAGCAAGTCGGATGCTTTTGCCAATGCGATTCGCATAGCAGCTCCTTTCCTGAAGAGTAATCTTCCTGCCATCGGGCAAAAGCTCGACGAGGCAGCGGCATTCATCCAGAACGATCTGCCCAAAGCAGAGGCGGATTTGACCAAGCTGGCTGATTTTGTGCGCTACAAGCTCCCGGAGGTGGAGGAGGGTGTCCACAGAGTTGCCGCATTGGTTCGCGACGATTTGCCCAAGCTGGAAAGCGTCATTGGACAGGCTGCCGACAAGCTGAGAGAGGTCGAGGCGAACAACAATTTCGCTGAGCTTGCCAAGCTATTGCGCGGGGACATTAAAAAAGAGAGCGAATTCCTCGCAAGTCCCGTGCAGGTCAAGGAAAACCGCTTATACCCGATTCCGAATTATGGTTCGGCTATGTCACCGTTTTACGGTGTGCTGTCTCTCTGGGTAGGCGCGACCTTGTTGATTTCCCTGCTGAAACCGAATGCGGATAATCCGGACGGAGTGTACAAGCCGTATCAGCTGTACCTGGGGCGCTTGGGGACGTTTGTGACAATCGGGCTGCTTCAGGCGTTGTTCGTCACCCTCGGCGATATTTACATCCTCGGGGCCTATGTAGCGGATAAAGCGCCGTTTGTGTTATTCGGTATGCTGGTTAGCCTTGTATTTGTCACGATTACGTACACACTGGTGTCCGTTTTCGGCAACGTGGGCAAAGGCATCGCGATCATCTTCATGGTGTTCCAATTTTCCAGCTCAGGCGGTACGTTCCCGATCAGCATGACCTCGCCCTTTTTCCAAGCGCTGAACCCATATATGCCCTTCACGTATGCGATCAGCCTGCTGCGTGAAGGGGTGGGCGGCATCCTCTGGGAAACGGCGATTCGGGATATTCTCGTATTATCCGGCTTTATCGGCATCAGCCTGTTTGTGGCGCTCGCGCTGAAGCGTCCGTTGAGCGGACTCATTGAGAAGTCGATGGAGAATGCGAAGAAGACCAAGATCATTGGGTAAAGGTTACATGATGGAATAGAGCAGGGTGTTCCCACGTAGGTATCACTACGCGAGGGGCACCCTTTTTTCAAGGACAAGTGATTATATGATTTGGTAAAATATAGGTGGTTTGTGAATCGTAAAGGGGAGTGAACCATGGGGAGATGGTTTGGATAGATTCTACTGACGGTTTTGATAGGCGGTGTGTGCTTTTTTATCATTACGCCAGAAATCACCTTGATATTGAGTATGTTCGTCATTATCGGAACCCTGTTTTATATTGTACACATTTTGAAAAATGAATTGCCCAGATTAGTCCAGGATCGGCTGGAAAGACGTTTCCGCAAGACAGACAAAAGCCTCGAAGAATTACAAAACCTGTACAAGCAGGAGACTGAATAGGGATGTTTGGGAAGAGGGACTTACTGCTGGTGTCCTCTCTACATGAGTAAAGGATGCCTTCTTTCATGGTGGCATTACCTTACGAAACGGAAAAAAACGCATGTTAAGAATTGATAGAACAACCTCGTATGAACATATTCATACCTTGATTTCACTAGCTTTCGTGTACTAGGAATGAACAAGTCTTGATGGACAATATCTGTTTTGTAAAATATTTACATCTGTTTGTGTCTTCTGTAAAATATAGGAAGTTTAGTGTTTCCTGTGTTAAGGAGGAGTAGATGTAATATGGGGGAAGGTAATACAGTTCAACGATCATTACGATCAGAGATTGAACATCATCTGAAAGAACGTGGTTACACACTGACTAGACTTAGCGAGATAACAGGTATTAATCAGGGAGTATTGAGTGACCTCTTAAATCGAATTCCACCACGGGCAATGACGATTGGTCACTTGGATGCATTCGCTCATGCGTTTGAGCAATCTCAAGGCTGGCTGTACGAATTGTACGAGGCAGAGTGTTTTGTGGAAGGAAGAGTGTCGCGATCCAGGGTTGTCCCATTCCTGATTCGATGCGCGGAAATTGGTCGGCGGGATTGTATTGATTCGATTGTCTCCAAGCTGCTGGACAGCCTGAACAGGGAAGGACCGAACATCTAGGAAGAACGAGAAGCTAGGCGTTCATTCTTGCTAATGAGGCAGACAATC